>CAYXBY010000001.1:0-90277 GCA_964463325.1 uncultured Lachnospiraceae bacterium
TCCGGCCAGTGGTTACGATCACAGGCCGGAGCTTTTTACTGTTTGTCAGCGTGTGCTATCCTTAGGGGCACTTTCCCGACGCCCGGAGATGCGCTTTTTGGCACGCCTTGCGGCGCCACGCGCCGCGCCGGACAGCCTGTCCGCCTGACGGTCAAGAAATGCGTCAAATTCCGCAGCATGACGATATGCCAGCACGAACGCCGCCAGCGACAGCACAGCCACTGCGGCAATAAGCGATATTCCCCATCCGTTGAGCGGTATAACCTCGCCCGACATAAAAAACAGCGTCGCCACAATGGCGATAGGGCGCGAGATAAGCTGCATGCAGCAAAAGGTCAGCGGCCGCAGACGCAGCAGCCCCGCCACGGCACACAGTGCGTCGTCCGGGAAGGCGGGCAGCAGAAACATAAAAAACAGCAGCACCACTTCCCTGCCGTGCAGCTTGCCCAGCATTTCGTCTGCCTTCTCGCGGCTGCCAAATACCCAGTTTACAAACGGCTTGCCGACCCATCTCCCCAAAAAGTAGGCGAGCACAGAGCCGGCCATTATACCTATCAACGAATAAAGTCCGGCTCGCCACGCGCCAAAAACGTAGTTGCCGGCTAAGATCGTCACGGTGCTCGGAATGGGAATGAATGTCACCTGCAAAAACGATAGCAGCATAAATATCAGCGGTGCCCAGCCTCCGAAGGAGGCTATCCTCTCCTGCAGCTGCTCGCGCGACAGCTCATGCCAGCCGAAGTGGCGCAATATCAGCCACCCGGCGAGCACTATCGCCCCAACAAATGCTATCGACGCCACCGCTCTGCGCGCTATTGCCCACGGGTCATCACGTCTTTTTGTCATGCGCCACCTCCCACGATCTCTTTTTTGAAGATTATATCCCATTTTCGACGTGATGTCAACGCCACAGCGCATAAATTCAAAAAATCTTCATACTATTTCACATGCGTGTGTATTTTGGTCGCCGCACATATGACAAAGGGGGGGGCAGAACACCGTTCTTCCCCCTTTTGTGTGCTATTCGTATCAGTGCCCCGATGTACAGAGCACCTCACAATCGTTCGACTCGATGCGCACACGTCTGCCCTTCATTATCAGCATGCACTGATAGTCGCCGACGCGGAATGGCTCCGTACGCTGGCGGAAAATGCTGACGTGCCCCAGCGGGAATTCATCGTCGTCAATGGCTATCCGCGCCCAACCGAATATATTGCGGCGATATGTAACGCTATGCGTCGCCTCGCCGGAATCTATAGTCCATGTTTTTTTCATTTGTCTGTCTCCTGAGTTTTTCTTTTATGATACCACGATATCGACCATCTGTCAAGAGTCGTACCGCATCAAAAAGGGCGTCCGTGCTCAAGCACAGACGCCCTGTATTGTTTTGTCACAGCACCGCACGTAAAAAGCTCTTGGTGCGCTCGTTTTGCGGATGGTCAAATATCTGCTCGGGAGTGCCCTCCTCGGTGATCATGCCGTCGCTCATAAAGATAACGCGATCGGCCACCTCGCGGGCAAAGCCCATTTCGTGCGTCACGACGACCATGGTCATGCCCTCGTCAGCCAGCTGGCGCATGAGGTCAAGCACCTCGCCAACCATCTCGGGGTCAAGCGCCGAGGTCGGCTCGTCAAACAGCATGACCTTAGGGTTCATTGCCAGCGCGCGGATAATGGCTATGCGCTGCTTTTGGCCGCCGGACAGCGTCGAGGGGTAGACGTTTGCCTTGTCCTCAAGGCCGATACGGCGCAACAGCTCCATGGCGCGCGCCTCAGCGTCCTTTTTGATCTGCTTTTTGACGGCGGCCGAGGCAAATATCCCGCCCGCCTTTTTGGTGTTGATGTGCACCGGCGCCAGCATTATGTTTTGCAGCACGGTCTTGTTGTTGAACAGATTGAACTGCTGGAATACCATGCCCATGTGCTGGCGGTGCTTGTTGATATCGACGCGCATATCGGCCAGATCCTCGCCGTCGAACATGATGGAGCCGCCGGTGGGA
The DNA here is from genome assembly GCA_964463325.1 of uncultured Lachnospiraceae bacterium. Taxonomy (GTDB): domain Bacteria; phylum Bacillota; class Clostridia; order Oscillospirales; family CAG-272; genus UMGS1002. The sequence continues at coordinate 2,001 of CAYXBY010000001.1, forward strand.
TCCTCAAGGCAGTTGAGACAGCGCAAAAATGTGCTCTTGCCACTGCCCGAGGGACCGATGATGGCCACCTTTTCATTTTTGTGTATCGTGTTGCTGACGTGATTCAGCGCGTAGACTGTTTTTTTGCCGTTGGTGAAGGCCTTGGAAAGATCCTTTGCGACGATTATCTCATCGCCGGTCATGGCGACCGTATTATTGCTCTCGTTCATTTTAGCCTCCTTATGCACGGTCGCTGCGATGCAGCCTGTTCTCTATCAGCTTGAACAGCAGCGTTATCAGCAGCACCAGAATTATGTATATCAACGCCATAGCGAGGTATGGCATAAGGTACTCATAGTTGCTCGTACCGATTTCGGTGAACACCTTATAAAGGTCGACGGCAGCGACAAAGCTGACCACCGAGGTGTCCTTGACCAGCGCGATAAATTCGTTGCCCAGCGTCGGAAGTATATTTTTGACCGCCTGCGGAACGATTATCTTCATCATAGTCGAGCCGTACGAAAGCCCCAGCGCGCGCCCGGCCTCCATCTGCCCCGAGTCGACAGACTGTATACCCGCACGCATTATCTCGGAGACATACGCGCCACTGTTAAGTCCAAAGACCAGGATACAGGTATTGAGCGAGCCCAGCTTGACGCCGATCAGCGGGCATATGACGTAATATGCCAGCAGCAGCTGCACCACGATAGGCGTACCGCGGAAAAATCCAACATACACCGTGCAAATGCCGTCCAGCACGCGCGGCAGCGTCTTATATTTGGGCATGACCTTGACCGAGGCTATCAGCGTACCGATGACGATGCCGATGAAAAGACCCAGCACCGCGATCACCAGCGTGTTGGTCAAGCCCTCGGCAAGGACCCGCTTATAGGCGCCCTGCACCCAGAAGGACTCCCAAAATTTAGACCACTTTATTGCAATATCACTCATGGGGGTGACTCCTTTACTTCAAAATTCCGGAGCCGCCCATGACGGTCAGGCTCCGGAAGCTTTTATTATTATTTATCAGCCGTTGACAGACTTTGCAATGGCGTTTGCAGGAGCGTTGTCGAGCACGACGTAGTCGATCTCGCCGTTGATCATTGCGGTGACTGCAAGCGCTGCATAGTCATATCCCATCTTGGTGGCCTTGAGGCCGGCGAAGCCGTAGCCATCGTCACCCTTATCGAGGTCGCCGACGATGAAGGTCTCACCGGTGGTGCCGGTCTGGCAGCCGACCTTATTGGAGGAGGTCAGCTTGTTGAGCACTGCCATAACATCGTCCTTGGTCTTGCAGCTGTCGAAATCGGTGCAGCTCTCGGGAACGATGAGCACCTGGTTTGCGCTGTAGTAGCTGTTGCTGAAGGTTACAACCTCCTGACGTGCAGGAGTGACGGTCAGACCAGCCATACCGATATCGCATATACCCTGCTCGACCGAGGTAACGACTGCCTCAAACTTCATATCCTGGATGACCAGCTCCTTGCCGAGGAAGGAGGCGAGGCCGGCAGCGATCTCAAGGTCGATGCCGAAGAACATGCCGGCGCTGTCGACCATCTCGAAGGGCTCAAAGCCGGTGCTGGTAGCAACGACCAGCTGATCCTTGGACTCATCCAGCTTGGCGGACGCTACCTTGGTGGGTGTGCCGTTGCCGAAGTACTTGTCGCAGATGGAATCGAAGGTGCCGTCGGAGGTTATCTTGGTGAGATACTCATTGACCTTGGTCAGCAACTCGGCGTCGTTCTTGCCGACTGCGAAGGCGTACTGCTCTTCGGAAAGAGCTATGTCAATGACCTTGACCTTGCCGCTATCGTTGCCGCAGGAGGCCAGTGTGAAGAGTGCGGTGGTGAGCATGGCCACTGCGAGGATGATGCTGAGTAATTTTTTCATTGTTTTGTTCTCCTTAGAGTTGATTTTAAGTGTTGTTTGAAGTTGATGCCCTATTATAACTCTTCATTTTGCGCTTGTCAAGAGGTTTTGTGAATATTTTTTCAGATTTTTTGATATTTTTTCATTTTTTCTTGAGTTTTTGTTGCAAATATTCACCTGTAAATGAATATTTGCATTTTGCGACCTCTTCGGGGGTGCCCTCGGCGACTATCGTGCCGCCGCCATCGCCGCCCTCGGGGCCGAGATCGATGATATAGTCGGCGCATTTGATGACGTCGAGGTTGTGCTCGATGACCAGCAGCGTATTTCCGGCGTCGGTCAGGCGCTGGAGGATATCGAGCAGCCTTTTGACATCGTCACTGTGCAGACCCGTCGTCGGCTCATCGAGAACATACAGCGTGCGCCCGGTGTCACGCTTGGCGAGCTCGGTTGCCAGCTTGACACGCTGCGCCTCGCCGCCCGACAGTGTCGTCGCCGGCTGACCGATCTTGATATAGCCCAGACCGACATCATACAGCGTTTGCAGCTTGCGACGTATCTTGGGCATGCCGTCAAAAAAGGCTACTCCCTCCTCCACCGTCATGTCCAGCACCTCTGCGATATTCTTTCCTTTATATCTGACCTCCAGCGTGTCGCGGTTATAGCGCTTGCCGTGGCAGACATCGCAGGTGACATAGACATCAGGCAAAAAGTGCATTTCTATCTTTTTGACGCCGTCGCCCTCGCAGGCCTCGCAGCGCCCGCCCTTGACATTAAAGGAGAAGCGCCCCGTGCCGTACCCTCTCGCCTTGGCGTCCTGCGTCTGAGCGAACAGGTCACGGATGTCGGTAAACAGCCCGGTGTAGGTTGCGGGGTTGGAGCGCGGATTGCGCCCGATGGGACTCTGGTCGATGCAGATGACCTTGTCAAGCTCGCCGATGCCGTCCATCCGACGGTATTTTCCGGGGCTGGTATAGGCGCGGTTGAGCTTGGCAGCCAGCACGGGGTAGATTATGCCATTCACCAGCGACGACTTGCCCGAGCCCGACACGCCCGTCACGCAGACAAAGCAGCCGAGCGGTATATGCACATCGATGTTTTTAAGATTGTTCTGCGCCGCGCCGTACACCTCGAGAAAATGACCGTTGCCCGGTCTTCTCCGCTCCGGCACCGCGATGCCGAGCCGCCCCGAGAGGTATGCGCCGGTGATGGAATTGGGATCCGCCTTGACCTGCTCCGGCGTCCCCGCCGCAACGACTCTGCCGCCGTGAATACCGGCGCCGGGGCCGATGTCGATGATATAGTCCGAACTCTCCATGGTCTCCTCGTCATGCTCGACGACGATGACTGTGTTGCCGAGGTCGCGCAGCCGCTTGAGCGTGTTGATCAGCTTGGTGTTGTCGCGCTGATGCAGCCCGATGCTCGGCTCGTCCAGAATATACATGACACCCACCAGCGATGAGCCAATCTGCGTCGCCAGGCGGATGCGCTGCGCCTCGCCGCCCGACAGTGTGCCAGCCTTGCGCGTCAGCGTCAGATAGTTGAGACCGACACTGCGCAAAAAGCCCAGCCGCGCACGTATCTCCTTCAATATATCGCGCGCGATGAGCGCCTCATTCTCGCTAAGCTTGAGACCGTCGAAAAATTCGAGCGCCGCCGTCACCGACAGCGAGCACAGCTCGTGAATATTAAGCCCGCCGACCGTCACGGCCAGCATGGTGTCGTTGAGTCGGCGTCCGCCGCAGCGCGGGCAGGGCGCTTCCTCGATAAACTGCTCATAATAATCAGCCGCTCCGCCCGTAGCGAGGCGGTTTTCCATCATCTTTATAACGCCCTCAAACGGGACGTCCTGAATATGCTCCTCATTGGCGAAATAGCGCTTGATGTGGTAGCGCTTATCGCCCGTGCCGTACAGCAGCGCGCGCATGGCCGCCTCGGAAAACTGCTCCAGCGGCATGTCCAGCGTAAAGCCGACCTCACGCCCGACCGCCATAAACAGCGGCCCGTTCCAGCTTTTTTCCTCCAGCGTTTTGAAGCCGTTGACAGCTATCGCGCCGTGGTTGAGCGACAGCGAGTGATCCGGCATTATTTTATCCATCGAAATGACGCGCATATCGCCCAGTCCCGCACATTCGGGGCAGGCGCCGACAGGATTGTTGAAGGAGAACATGCGCGGCTCCAGCTCGCCGAACGAGATGCCGTGCTCCTCGCAGGCATAGCTCTGCGAAAATTCCAGCTCGGCCGGCTCGCCCTCTCGCGGCACCGTGACGATGATCAGGTGACCATCCGCCAGCGCCAGCGCCGTCTCGACCGAGTCTCCCAGCCGCGAGCGGATATTCTCACGCATGACCAGTCTGTCGACCACTATCTCAATGCTGTGCTTTTTGTTTTTGTCAAGCGAAATGGTCTCGCTCAGCTCGTACATGCTGCCGTCCACGCGGACGCGAACATAGCCGCTCTTCTTGGCGTCGTTGAACACCTTTTCGTATGTGCCCTTGCGGCCGCGGACGACGGGCGCCAGCACCATAAAGCGCTCGCCCTCGGGCAGCGTCATGATGCGGTCGATTATCTGATCCGTCGACTGGCGGCGTATCTCCTTGCCGCAGATGGGGCAGTGCGGCACGCCGATGCGCGCATAAAGCAGGCGCAGATAGTCGTATATCTCGGTGACCGTACCGACTGTCGAGCGCGGGTTGCGTGAGGTAGTCTTCTGGTCGATGGATATTGAGGGCGACAGTCCCTCGATGGAGTCGACATCGGGCTTGTCCATCTGCCCGAGAAACATGCGGGCATAGGAGGACAGAGATTCGACAAAGCGGCGGTGTCCCTCGGCGTACAGTGTGTCAAACGCCAGCGACGACTTGCCCGAGCCCGAAAGCCCCGACAGTATGACCAGCTTCTCGCGCGGGATGGTGACGTCGATATTTTTCAGGTTGTGGACGCGCGCGCCCTTGATAACTATGTTACTTTCTGACATGCTTCCCCTCAATCACGTGGTTTGAAGAATTGGTAAAGGTTACACGGTATCATACCGTTGTACAGCTTGCGCACCTTGTCCGCACGGCGGCCATACAGCCGCTCAAAATTCTCGGAGGCGGACAGAATGTATATCTGCCACATTCCAAAGTCGCGCAGATTTTTGCCCAGCTCGCGATAAAGCTGCTCTGCCTGCGATATCTCCAGCATGCGCTCACCGTAGGGCGGATTGCAGACTATGCTGCCGCGCCGATCCGGCTTTTTGATGGTGGTGGCGTCGGCCTGGAATATCCTTATATGGCTGTCGACCCCAGCACGCGACGCATTGGCATGCGTCAGCTTGAGCATTTCGGGGTCGATGTCGGACGCCCACACCTCGTAGTCGGGCGCCGCCGGGACAGCCTCACGCGCCTGTGCGCGCGCCACCTCCCACACACCGTCGAGCAGCGGGTAGCTCTCGGCCGCGAAGCGACGCGTCAGACCCGGTGCGCGACCGGTCATGAGCATGGCAGCCTCGATAGCGATCGTCCCCGAGCCGCAAAAGGGATCCCACAGCAGCACGTCGGGGCGCGGGCGGGAGGTCATAGCCAGCGCCGCTGCCAACGTCTCGCGCAGCGGCGCCACGCCGGCCGCAGGACGGTAGCCACGCTTGTGCAGCGCCACACCCGAGGTGTCGAGCATGAGCGCGGCGGTGTCCTTGAATATGAAAAACTCCACCTGATACTTGACGCCCGTCTCCTCAAACCAGCTGATGCCATACTTGTCCGACAGGCGGCTGACGATAGCCTTCTTGACTATCTTCTGACAGTCCGGAATGGAAAAAAGCGTGCTTTTTATGGCGTGCCCCTTGACCGGGAAGCTGTCGTCGCGCCCGATAAAGCGTTCCCAGGGCAGCGCGCGCGTACCCTCGAACAGCTGCTCGAACGTCCGCGCCTCGAAGCTGCCGAGTCGTATGTAAACACGCTCAGCCGTGCGCAGATTGAGATTGGCGCGGGCAATATCAAGCTCATTGCCGACAAAGCTGACTCTGCCGTCCATGGTGTCAGTGCGGCGCAGACCCAGCGCATCTATCTCGGCACCCAGCAGCTTTTCAAGGCCAAAAAGGCAAGTTGCAACCAATTGAAATTCGGACATCATATCACCTCTGAATAAATTGTGTTCTAAAAATCGTGTGTTTGTTTTTCGTGTGATCACACATCAAAGCCCGCCGTCACGGCAGCTGCCGTGACGGCGGGACTGCGCGGCGCGTCTCAGACGCTGTATCTGGCTCGCTCTCCGCCTATATATTTGGGGCGAGTTCTGGCTGCGACAAGATTAGCCTCACCCAGCCGTTTGACCGCCAGTCTGACCGGCACTGCGACATCGCGCAGGTGCATGCCGATGAGCGTATCGCCTATGTCCAGCCCCGCATGTGCGCGGATGTGCTCGACAGCGACCGCGTCGTTGAAGCGAGCATATGCCGTCGTTGCAAACGAGCCGCCCGCATGCTGCCACGGCACCACGCTGACTATCTCATAGCCGTACTTTTCGGCGCATTCGCGCTCAACTATCAGCGCGCGATTGAGGTGCTCGCAGCACTGCGCCGCAAGATATATTCCGCGCTCGCGGCAGGCCGCGTCCAGCATTTCAAAAACACACTGCGCCGCCTCCAGTGAGGAATCCTTGCCTATATGGCCGCCCACTATTTCGGACGACGAGCAGCCGACGACCAGTATGTCGCCTCTGCCTATCCCAGACACGCTTATCAGCTCGCTCACTGCTGCTCTCGTCTGCTCACTCACAATCTGCCTATCAAACATTCAAAAACATCTCCTTGATTTTTCTCAACGTCTTATTATATACCAAAATAATTTATTTTACAATACTAATTAATAATTTATATCAAAAAACGCGCCAAAAAGCAACGCAAGAGCGCGGTGCACAGCCTCAAGCCGTGTACCGCGCCCCATTATATCGTCGGTCTCCCGACAATTATCGCCTCTGATTACTCAGCGGACTCAACTGCTTCCTCGCCATCAGCGACATCCTGCTCCTCGAGCAATGCGCGAATGGACAGGCTGACCTTCTTGCGCTCGTTATCCACGCCAATGATCTTGGCAGCGACCTCCTGACCAACGCTTACAGCGTCAGCAACACTCGCGACCTTCTCGGTGGACAGCTGCGAAATGTGGATCAGGCCGTCAACGCCATCAACGATCTCGGCAAAGGCGCCGAAATTGGTCAGGCTGACGATCTTGACGTTGGCAACGTCACCCTCAGCATACTTCTCAGTGAAGACATGCCACGGCTCAGTAGCCTCAGTCTTGTAGCCCAGAGAAATGCGTCTCTTCTCAGCATCAAAGCTCTTGACAAAGACAGTCAGCTCATCGCCAACAGAGACCACCTCTGCGGGGGACTTGATGTGTTTCCAGGACAGCTCGGTGTTATGTACCATGCCGTCAGCCGGGCCCAGATCGACGAATGCGCCGTAGCTGGTCATGCTCTTTACCTTACCGGTAAACTGCTTGCCAACCTCCATTGCAGCCCAGAACTCAGCCTCGCGAGCCTTTCTCTCGTCTCTCAGCACGACACGGATGGAGCCCACAGCCTTCTTGCCCTGGTCTCTGACCTCGATGATGCGGAACTTGACGGTGGAGCCCAGCAGGGTCGACATATCGCCATCCTTGGGGATGCCGGTATGCGATGCGGGGATGAATACGCGGTTGGAATTGACGCTGACCTCAACGCCACCCTTGTTAACTGCAATGACCTTGCCCTCCAGTGTTTCACCGGACTCCTTGGCAGCAGCAACAGCCTTCCAGTTCTTGTCAGAATCAACACGTCTCTTAGACAGTGTGGCAAAGCCGTCGACATCGCTGACTCTGATGACAAATGCTTCGATCTGATCGCCAGCGTGGAACAGTGACGTCAGCTTAGCCGAGGGGTCATCTGTTGCCTGATCGGCAGTAATAACGCCGGTAACCTTAGCGCCGAGGTCAAGCTGAAGCTCTGCGTCAGTTACCGATGTTATCGTACCGGTAACGGTGTCTCCTGTATTTAAAGTTTTCAGTGATGATTCGAGCATCTCCTCAAAGTTTTCAGCTTTGATCTCAGTGTTTTCGCTCATTGTTTTGTAAACCTCCTGTATTACGTCGGACGGCGTCGATGCGCCGGCGACAATTCCCACTCTGAGGTGGGGTATTAACTTGATATCCTCCGGCATGACCCGGAGCAGCTCCTCTGCGTCCTCGACCATAAATGTTCTCGGGCAACGCTCTGCGCATATGTCGCGCAGCTTGGCGGTATTGGAGCTCTGCCTGCCGCCTATAACTATCATCACGTCGCTCTCACCGGCCAGTCGTGCAGCGTCCAGCTGGCGTTCAGACGTAACACCACATATTGTATCAAAAATTTCTGCATTTGTACAGAGGTTTTTGATTTTTTTTTGACTTTTTTCCCATTCCAATAAATTGAAGGTCGTTTGAGCCGCTAAAATTGGTACTTTTTTGTGCAAATTGCCCAAACCATCGTTCAACAACGCTGCTCCAAGGCTATCCGCATCCGCGAAAACATGCCCCTCGCCGCGCACATGACTCATTATTCCGACCACCTCCGGGTGCTTCTCTGCCCCCATGAGTATGAAGCAGCGCCCCTCGCCCGAGCTGTCCTCGGCGATGCGATGCAGCTTTTTGACATATGGGCAGGTGCAGTCGACGTAATCAAAAAACGGATTCTTGGCATGCGCCGCCTCCAGCAGCTCACAAACGCTCTGCTTCACGCCATGGGCGCGGATAAACACCGTCACCGGCGCGGCAGCATCCGCCTCGCGAGCCACTCGCGGTATGTCGGCCTCGTCTATGACCTCAACACCGGCCGCCCGCAGGCGGCTCATGTAGGTGTCATTATGTATCAGCTGCCCCAGCGTCATCAATCGCTCGCCAGGGCAAGCATGCGCCAGACGGGACTCAAGACTATCGGCCGCGCGGCGAACACCGAAGCAAAAGCCCGAGTGCCTTGCGACAGTGACGCTGCCAACCGTGTCAGTCATGTGCCGCCTCCACAGCCTCGCCGATATCGCAGACCTTGCCGAATATAAATTCCGATATGCGGCTGTATTCAACATGCGCCTCGTGCATCTCGGCAATGACGGCATGCGGGATGGGCTTGCCTATTATCACACGCTTGCGGCAAAACAGCCCGGCGCGGCGCTTTTTAGTGTGGATATAGACCGGCAGCACCTGCGCCCCGCCGCGCACGGCTATCATACCGGCGCCGCTCTTGACCCTGGCCGTTCGCGGGTCGATGCCCGGCATGCGCGTTCCCTGCGGGAACATGCCAACCGAGCTGCCGTCCTGCAGCAGCTTGACCGTGTTGCGCAGGCTGGAGACGTCCGCCCCGCCGCGGTCGACGGGATAGGCGCCCAGTGCGCGAATAAGCTGACTCAGCAGCGGTATTTTGAACAGCTCAGCCTTGGCCATAAAATGCGGCTGCTGACGCCGCAGCGCAGCGCACAGCCAGACCGGATCGCCGGCTGAGGTGTGATTGGCGCACACCAAAAACGGTCCGTCCTCAGGGCGAGGCTCGTTCTCTCGCCCCTCTACGCGGACGTTGAACAGCAGCCTGAACGGCCCCGCCAGCACGCGGTGCCAAAAGCCGTAAAAGCCCTTCATAGCTGCCCCATCCTGCGGCGGATGATGTCCTTGACCGCCGCCACCGAGTCCTCAACCTCAAAGCCGGAGTTGTCGAGCAGCACTGCATCCGGCGCGGCCACCGCGGGGGCGATGTCGCGCTCGGCGTCCTGCGCGTCGCGATGCTTCATCTGCTCGAGCACCTCGTCAAACGGTGCCTCAATGCCCTTGGCGCGCAGCTCCTCATAGCGCCGCCGCGCGCGCTCCTCGACCGGAGCCGTTAAAAATATCTTGACCTCAGCGTCGGGCAATATGACCGTACCAATGTCGCGGCCATCCATGACAACGCTGTTTTTTGCGGCGATATCGCGCTGCGTGTTCAAAAGGAAGCTGCGCACCTCGGGTATCGACGACACCGCCGAGGCATACATCGAAATGTCCGGCTGCCGGATCTCGTCGCCCAACTCGCGACCGTTGAGCACCACGCACTGTGTGCCGTCGCGGTATTCCAGCGCCAGGCTGATCTCGGGCAGGCAGGCGATAATGCCGGCTCTGTCCTCCATCGCAACGCCGCGGCTCTTGACATAGTAACCGACTGTGCGATAAAGCGCACCAGTGTCCACATATATTATACCAAGCTCGCGCGCTACCGCCTTTGCAACGCTGCTCTTGCCCGCCCCGCTTGGTCCGTCAATTGCAATTCTCATTTATTATCTCCCGATATTTATTAATATGTGATGTTATATTTCTATATGGTTACATGCATCTCACCACGGCCGTGCCGCGCTCTCGCCGGCCAGCGTGCCGGTTGAAAAGGCGATCTGAAGGTTAAAGCCGCCGGTGTAGGCATCAACGTCAATGACCTCGCCGGCAAAATACAGTCCCGGCACCAGCTTTGATTCCATCGTCCCGGGGCGCAGCTCCTTGACGCTGACACCACCGCGCGTGACTATAGCCTCGTCTATCGGTCGGAAGCGTGACAGCTCGACCGTGAGATCCTTAAGCATCAGTCCCAGCGTGCGGCGCTGCTCGCGCGTTATCAGGTTGACCTTTTGGTGCGGCGGTATGCCTGAGCGGCGCACGATGACGGGTATCAGCTTTTGCGGCAGCAGACTGTCCAACGCGTTTGCGAAGTCGCGGTTGGCGAATTTTGCAAAATCGGACAGCAGCCGCGCATCAAGCTTGGCAGCATCGAGCGCCGGCTTAAGGTCGATGTGCGCAACATATTTGCCGGGCGCCATGTCCGCCAAATGCGCCGACGCGCTGAGTATCATGGGGCCGGTCAGGCCGAAATGCGTAAACATCATCTCGCCGAAGTCCTCATACACAGCCTTGCCGCCTGCCGACGGAGTTATGCGCAGACCGACGTTTTTAAGCGACAGTCCTTGCAGCTCGCGGCAGTCATTGTCGCGGCAAACTATGGGCACCAGTGACGGCGTCAGCGGCGTCACGGTGTGCCCCAGCTCGCGGGCAAAGCGATAGCCGTCGCCGTCGGAGCCTGTCCGCGGGTACGACATGCCGCCCGTTGCTATGATCACAGAATCGCATATATGCGTCTCAGTATCGGTTACTATTTCAAATTTGTGATCGCCGACCTGCTTCGCTGCATTCACCCGCTGCTGCATGATCGTCACACCGGCGGCACGGCAGCGCTTGATCAGCGCACCCGCCACGTCCCCTGCCCTGTCGGACACAGGGAAGACGCGTGCGCCGCGCTCGGTCTTGAGCGGTACGCCCAGCGACTCGAGCATGGTAATGGTGTCTGCCGGCGACATGCGCTCCAGTGCCGACCACAAAAAGCGCGGGTTGCCGGGCACGTTGCTCATGAACTCCTGCACCGTGCAGTCATTGGTGACATTGCAGCGCCCCTTACCCGTGATCCTGAGCTTGCAGCCAAGCACGCGATTGCGCTCGAGCAGCAGCACGCGCGTGCTGTTCTCAAGGCCATATTCTGCTGCCGTTTCGGCGGCCGTAGCGGCCGCCACCAGCCCCGCCGCACCGCCGCCGATAACGACGATGGTATTAGCCTCGGCTGCTCTTGTCATAGACCTCGTACCTATCCCATATTTCCTCGAGCTCGTGCAGTCGGACGGTCACTTCATCCTGCTTTTTGCGGCTGAGCTCAACTATCAGCGCGTTTATTATGCTCAGCGGCGCCACGAGCGAATCGACAAATGACGCCATATCGCTGCGCGCCGTCAGCAGCTGGTGCGCATACGCCGCGATGGGTGACTCGGCGCTGTCCGTCAGCGCAACGACGTCCGCACCGCGCGCTCGCGCAAATTCGACGGCATTGATAATGCGCTTGCTGTAGCGCGGGAAGCTGATGGCGATCATGACGTCGCCCGCCCCTATGCGCATTATCTGCTCAAATATCTCGCTGCCCGAGGTGGTCTGGATAAACTTCACGTTGTCGCGTATCATGCGGAAGCTGTAATTCAGGAAGCCCGCCAGCATTGACGACGAGCGCACTCCTACAATATATATAGTACGCGCCTCAGATATGCGGTCGACGGCATCGTAAAATGCGGCGCGGTCAATATCCTCCAGCGTGTGGCGCAGCTTGTCCATATCCGACGTCAACACCTTGTCCAGCACGTCTGCGTCACCGATGAGCGTGTTGGTGACCTCCATACGCTGGACACTGGTCAGCTTGGTACGCACCAGCTCCTGCAGTGCGCGCTGCATCTCGGGGTAGCCGACAAAGCCCAGCTCGATTGCGAATCTGACGACAGTCGACTCAGACACCCCCGCAAGGCTGCCCAGCCGCGCGGCGGTCATATAAGCCGCTTTTTCGTAATTATCTAAAATATAGGTAGCGATCCGACGCTGCCCCTTTGAAAAATCGGGCATCTGCTGCTCCATTACGGTTAGCATATCCTGTTTCATGCCTTTTACACCTCGTTGAGTAATCATTGAGACCCATGCTAAATTATATACTTTTATCGACGGCTTGTCAACAGCATTTTCAGCATTTTTGCAGATATTGCGGTCACTGTTCGTTAAAAGTGCATAAAAACGGCGGCGATTATTTGTCGCATTTTGTCACGGGAAATTTGCAAATAGGTCTTTACAAGCCAAAAGAAATGTGGTATACTGTTCAGGATGAAACCCGATTCCACTATAACGGCAGATGCGTATAGTTAAGGCACGGCTAATTTAATAATCTGCGCGGCGGCACTCCGTCGTGGCACGATGCTGCTTTAATTTTACCGCCGTATAAGTGTGAACCATTTATACCGGCGTTTTTTCATACCTGTTGATGTCAATATTCGCGCTCCGCGCGGGTAAATATAAAAATCACAAGGGGAAAAGTAAATGAAGCTCTACTACAATGTGAAAGACAAGCCCAAATTTGGTCAGGTGCTCGTATTTGCACTCCAACAGCTGCTCGCCATTCTGGCAGCCACCATCGCCGTGCCTGCGATCATCGGCAACGGGATGTCAAACTCCGCTGCTCTGCTCGGCGCCGGCGTCGGCACGATAGTCTACCTGCTGTTCACCAAATTCAAGAGCCCCGTGTTCCTCGGCTCCTCCTTCGCCTTCCTCGGCTCCATGGCAACTGCCTTCGCAGGGGCTACCTCAATGTCTCTCGGTTATCTCGGCCTTATCTTAGGCGCGCTGATGGCAGGCCTGGTATATGTGGTCATCGCCATCGTAGTAAAGCTCGTGGGTGTTAAGTGGATCGACAAGCTGATGCCCGCAGTCGTTATCGGCCCGACAGTCGCAATCATCGGTCTGTCGCTCGCAGGCAACGCAGTCGGCGACCTGTCCGCCGCAAAGATCGAGACCGCCTCTCCCTACCTCTGCATGATCTGCGGCCTGGTTACGCTGGCTGTTACCATGGTCTGCTCGGTCTACGGCAAAAAGATGCTCAAGATGATCCCCTTTATAATCGGCATACTCGCCGGCTATGCAGTGGCAACCGTGTTCACCGTGATCGGTAACGTCGCCGGCCTTGACGCACTCAAGATCGTTGACTTCTCCGCCTTCCAGAACATGCAGTGGGTTCCCGACTTCACCTTTGTCGAGGCCGCTAAGGGCTTCGCCGACATCGACGGCGCTTACATAGCCACCATCGCAGTCGCATACGTACCGGTCGCCTTCGTTGTATTCGCTGAGCACATCGCCGACCACAAGAACCTCTCCTCCATCATCGAGCATGACCTGCTTGAGGATCCGGGTCTGTCCCGCACCCTGCTGGGTGACGGCGTCGGCTCCGCTGTTGGTGCTTTATTCGGCGGCTGCCCCAACACCACCTACGGTGAGTCGGTCGGTTGCGTGGCCATCTCGGGCAACGCCTCCGTTGTGACCATCCTGGCAACCGCAGTCATGGCTATCCTGGCTGCCTTCGTAGCTCCCTTTACCACCTTCCTCGCAACCATCCCCAACTGCGTCATGGGCGGCGTGTGCATCGCACTCTACGGCTTCATCGCAGTCTCCGGCCTCAAGATGATCCAGACAGTTGACCTCGGTGACAACAAGAACCTGTTCACCGTCTCGGTGATACTCATCGCCGGTGTCGGCGGCATGGTAGTGACCTTCGGTAAGGTCACCATCACCTCGGTTGCCTGCGCACTCATCCTCGGTATACTGACCAACATCCTGCTCAACCGCAAGAGCCGTAATCAGTAATCCAATATAAAAACTTAGGCGCTTGCCACACTGTGGCAAGCGCCCTTTATTTTTACCGCTTTCGCAGCTCGGATTCCAGCATGCGACGCGCATGCCTCATAACGATCTCACGCTCTGAAAAAGGCCTTCTAACGCCATTAGCCAGCTGATAATCCTCGTGACCCTTGCCAGCCAGCAGCAGGATATCTCCTTCCCTCAGCAGCTCCAATGCATGGCAGATAGCCTCTTGACGATCGGTGATCACCTCATAATCGCAGCCGTTCTGCACAAATCCGTCAGCGATATTTTGAGCGATAATACGAGGATCCTCGCGGTTGGGGTTGTCCTCTGTCAGTATACAAAGATCACTCAGGGCTGAGGCCGCGTTCCCCAGCTCGGCTCGCCGCATTTCAGTCCGCCCACCGACTGAACCAAAAAGCGATATTATCTTGCGATGCGGATACTGCTGTAGCGTTTCAAGCACAGCTGTCATGCTGGCACCGTTGTGCGCATAATCGATAATGACCGTCGCATACGGCAGTGCCGGCACCAGCTCAAAGCGCCCGCGAACCGTTATCCCCCCCAGCAGCTTGACCATATCATCCAGCGCTTCAGAATATATCCCGCATACCGCCAGTGCGGCCAGCGCATTGGAAACGCTGAATTCGCCCGGAAAATTGATCTGCGCCGGCGTACGAACGCCATCATGGCAAATGTCAAATTGCATGCCAAGAGTATTCGTCGTGCGGTACATGGCAAGATCGTCGGCAGTATACATTGCCGGGCTCCTCAGGCCGTAGGTCACTATATCGGCGCGACAACCGTGCAGCATATATTCAGAGTAATCATCGTCGGCATTGACAACCGCATAGCGCGGCGAAAACTCTGAAAACAGTCGAGCCTTGCTGTCACGGTAGTGTTCAAAGGTGGGGTGCTCATACGAGCTGATGTGGTCAGGCGACAGATTTGTAAAAACGCAAGTATCAAATTTAACAAAGCGCACACGCCCCACATACAGCGCCTGCGACGACACCTCTATCACCACAAATTTTATTCCGGCTTCAACCATCTCGCACAAATAACGCTGTATATCACAGCATTCCGGCGTTGTGTTGACGCTTGAATACTGAAAGCCCCCGAACAGCACACCGTTAGTGCCGATATATCCCGTCGGCATACCGAGACCATCCAGTATTCCCTTCACCGTCAGCGCGACCGTCGTCTTGCCCTTTGTGCCGGTAATACCAATTACGGTCAGCTTCTCAGACGGATGCCCATACACCAAATCTGCCAACAACGCCAACGCAAATCGTGTATCCCTTGTGTACACGATCGCGCAGTCGTCCGGCACCTCAATGGGCTCCTGCGCAACAAAGCAACGACAGCCGTTGTCATACGCATTTCTGGCAAAAATGTGCCCATCAGTTATCAATCCCTTCATACAGACAAAAACCGAGGCTGAGCAGACTATCCTCGAATCACAGCAAACATGCTTAATATTGATCTGTTCGCTTACAGCGTTGGACTGCATTCTACCGTCGCCGAGGTCCGCAGCCTTTATAAGCTCTGAAAATGTCATGCGTGCGTTCTCCTTTCGCTCAACGGCAGCAGCTGCTCAATGCCGCGGATAATGTACTCTTCTTCAAATATTTCAATATTTTTAGACATAATATTTTGAAATTGTGATGTGCACGGAACAAGTATCGTGCGCACATCATGTGGTGCCGCCACCATATCCAACACAGCGTGAAGCAGATAATAGCTGTTTCCCGGGAGACGGCAGTGCACAAATCTGTATTTGATCCATATCGGCCAGCGAAGCGGGCGCCTTTCAGCAAATAGCGTCGGCACTGTGCCGTATTCACGGTTCAGCGCTCTTATAGCAGGCACTGTCTGATCTGACAGTCCCAGCAGCACCACACCGGCGCCGCCTTCAACAAGCTTTTCCATGAAGCAGCTCTCCTTATAGTTTGTGCTACTATTATAGCATATAATTGCCGAAAAATAAACTGATTTTTGATTTTTTTACTCATTACCTATTGCATTCTTTAGCGCAATTGAATATAATGAAGGGGACCTCTAATAATTCCACATACGGGGTATGCTATGCGCAGAGAATTCATTTACAAGATTTTTTCAAATATGCCGCAGCTGGAGACGCCGCGCCTGCTGCTGCGTCGGCTACAGGTGCTGGATGCCGTGGATATGTATGACTACGCGCGGCGCGCCGACGTCACGAAATATTTGACCTGGTGTCCCCACCCCAGCGTCGGCTACACCCGCGATTATCTGGAATATGTCGCCGTCCGCTGCGAGTCGGGCGAGTTTTTCGACTGGGCGATAGAGGAAAAGTCGAGTGGGCGCATGGTCGGCACCTGCGGCTTTACCAGCTTTGACTACCGTTCGGACTGCGGCGAGGTGGGCTATGTGCTCAATCCCGCTGTTTGGGGGCACGGCTACGCCACAGAGGCGCTACGCACCGTGATCGATTTTGGTTTTGAACAACTGCATCTACACCGCATCGAGGCGCGGTTTATCCGCGGCAACGACGCCTCGCGGCACGTGATGGAGCGCGTGGGCATGTCCTACGAGGGCATGCTGCGCGGCGCCATGCTCATCAAGCATGAGTACCGCGATATCGGCGTTTGTGCGGTGGTGAGGTGAAGCGTTGCGGGCGTCACTGCTTTTTGCGGTGACGCCCGCGGGCTTTTTGTGGCTTGTAGCCTCAAGAAAAGCGGCGAGCACTCCCACAAAAAAAGCGGCGAGGCATTGCATGCCTCGCCGCCAAATTATGCTTTATTTTTTCTCCCACGCGTCACTGCCGTCACCGGGAATGACATCCGCGAGCGCCGCAATGGCGCACTCGATCATACTGTCGTCGGGCTCGCGTGTGGTAATGCGCTGCAACCACATGCCGGGCGCCGAAATGATGCGCGTCATGACGTTGTCGTGCTTGCCTGCCAGCTTGATAAGCTCGTAACCGATGCTCATCATCAGCGGCAGCAGCGCAATGCTTATCAGCGAACGTAGCACTACATTCAGTGCGGTGCTTTCTACCAGCTTGGCGGGAATAAACATAGTGATAAACACACCCACCAGCACCATCAGCACCAAGAACGACGTTCCGCAGCGCGGGTGAAACCGCCGCTGACGACGAACATTTTCAACCGTCAGCTCCAAGCCGCTCTCATAGCAGGCAATGGACTTGTGTTCCGCGCCGTGGTACATAAACGTGCGGCGAATATCCTTCATCAGCGAGACCGCCAGCATATAGCCGACCAATATCACTATTTTGATAACGCCCACAAACAGCGCCCGCAGCAGCGAATAGCCGTAGCCACTGCCATCCAGTGCCGGGATCAGCTTGGTCAGCAATCCGTAAAGCATCTCGGGCAGCGCCTTGAACAGCACCACCGCCAGCACAACGCCCAGCACCGTTGAGATGACCATTATGATGTTCATCATCCACGGCTGTATGCTCTCGCTCTTTTTTGCGTCGGCATTATTGTTTGAAACGGCATCACATTTTACTTGATCGTCGCTGTTATCAGCAGCAGTCTCGCCATTTGTGACGTCGATCTGCTCCTGTTCGGACTTTTTATCGTCCTTGGGCTCGACCGCATCCTCAAGCCCGGCAAGCTCTGCCGAGCGCATCAGGCAGCGATATCCCAGCTTCATGGAATCGATAAAGCTGAATATTCCGCGCAAAAACGGTGCCCGGTAGATCCACGACTTGGTCGAATTATCGGTCTCCCAGCTCTCGAGCGCGATATCGCCCTCCGGCTTGCGGACCGCCATCGTGGTCCGCTTGGGACCACGCATCATTATACCCTCGATCAGCGCCTGACCGCCGATAGAGGTCTTTTTCATGGGGCTGACTGCCCCGTTTTCTTTGTTGGACAATTTTTTGCCTTTCTGTTATATCTCTATCTTGAGCCGGCGCTCTCCATCTCAGCCTTATGCTTATCGATAAGGTTGTGAATACGGCGAACGGGATCCAGCAGATTGCTGATAGTGGAATCGTGGTTGAGCGTGTCGATTATGTACGACACATACTTGCACATGTTTACCTCCACATACCAGGGCTCGGACAGCAGCTCGGGCGTGCGATAAACGAGGTTTGTGGTGAAGATCTTGTCGAACAGGCCTTCGTTGTAGGCGCGGTCGAACTTATCGAGCCCCTCGGTGAACAGTCCGAAGGTGACAAAGGCGAAAATGCGCTTAGCGCCCTTCTGCTTGAGCTGCTTTGCAACGTCGATCAGCGAATCGCCCGAGGCGATAATGTCGTCAACAATGATGACATCCTTGCCGTGCAGGTCGCCGCCGAGGTACTCATGCGCCTCAATGGGGTTGCGGCCGTTGACAACACGGGTGTAGTCGCGACGCTTGTAGAACATGCCGATGTTGATGCCCAGCACGGAGGAATAGTACATGCAGCGCCCCATTGCGCCCTCATCGGGAGAAATGATGGTAAGCGAATCCTTGTCAACGACGATATCCGGCACGTTGCGAACCAGCGCCTTGATCATCTGGTAGGTCGGACGAACGTCGTCGAAGCCGCAGAGCGGGACGGCGTTCTGCACACGCGGGTCGTGCGCGTCAAAGGTGATGACGTTGGTGACACCCATGTTCTCCAGCTCCTGGAGCATAAGTGCGCAGTCCAGCGACTCGCGCCCGGAGCGCTTGTGCTGTCTGCCCTCATAAAGCATGGGCATGATGACCGACACACGGCGAGCCTTACCTGCGTTGGCGGCGATAACGCGCTTCAGATCGGCGAAATGATCGTCCGGGCTCATCGGGACCGTTTGACCGTACATCTCGTAGGTCACGCCGTGATTGAAAACGTCGCTTATGATGTAAAGGTCATGTCCGCGCATGGACTCACTGAGCAGACCCTTTGCTTCACCTGAGCTAAAGCGCGGGCAGTGGGAATTAACTATGAAGGTTTCGTCCTCGCCCTTCCCTCTCCACTCCTTGAGATAATAGTCGACCTGTGAGCCAAACTGCTCGCAGCCATTCATTGCAATTACACTTAGTTGTCCGTAAAGTGTGTCGTTCATTTCAACCTCCGTGCCGTGAGTCGGCGATGATATATTTATTTATAATATATTATAACATAATTATCGCGATTTGAAAAGGTTTTTCGACCATTTTGGTAAACTATTTTTCATCTTACGCCCATATGGCGCCATTCACTGCAAATTAATTTCCAGTTTGCCTCATTTTATGCCATCAAATGCCATAAGGCATTCAAAGCGCTCGTATGCGGCGTCCCATGCGGCACTGTCCTGCGGCTCGAAGCACTGCGGCTCAAACGAGCGGATGACCAGCTCGCGTCCCTCGCGGACGTTGCGCAGCTCGCCGTCGGATATGGCCTGCACGATAAGATTGCCTATCGCCGTGGCCTCACTCGGCCCCGCGATCACCGGCAGGCCGCAGGCGCTGGCTGTCATACTGTTGAGCAGACCGTCCTTTGAGCCGCCGCCGACGATATGAATAGCGCTCGGGCGCACGCCCGACAGCCGCATAACGCCCTCGGCCACCGCGCGGTATTTAAGCGCCAGGCTCTCGTATATGCAGCGCACCGTCTCGCCTACCGACTGCGGCACCGGCTGCCCGGTGCGGCGACAATACTCGGCAATGCGACGCGGCATGTTGCCCGGCGTACCGAATTCGGGTGCGTCGGGGTCGATGAACGAGACATGCGACGGTGTGGCGCGCGCCATGCGTTCAAGCTCGGCAAAGCTGAACTCTCTGCCCTCGCGAGCCCACTGACGGCGCGACTCCTGAAGTATCCACAGCCCCATTATATTTTTTAGAAAACGCACAGTGCCCTCGACGCCGCCCTCGTTGGTGAAATTGGCGTCTCGACTGGCGTCATTTATTATGGGCTCGCGCACCTCCGTCCCCATCAGCGACCAGGTGCCACTGCTGATATACAGCATGTCACCCGCCGTGCACGGGACCGCTATAACCGCGCTGGCCGTGTCGTGCGCGGCCACATTTACCACCTGCACGTCGCCACCCAGCTCCTCACGCAGCTGAGGCAACAGCCTGCCCAGACGGTTTCCCGGCTGCACAAGCGGTGAAAAAAGCGTCTCCGGTATGTCAAATGCGGTCAAAAGCTCTCCCGACAGCGTCCGGTGGCGCGCATCCAGCAGTGCTCCGGTCGAAGCAACGGTATATTCGGTCGCCATGCAGCCGGTCAGAAAATAATTCAGCAGATCGGGGATGAACAGCAGCCGCTCGGCGCGGCGCAGCCGTTCGGCGTCCTCGCGCTGCTCGGCGCATAGCTGATACAGCGTGTTAAAGCTCAGCGACTGTATGCCGGTGATGTCGTAAATGCGCTCAAACGGCAGCCGCTCCGACGCATATGCCGCCGCCGCGGCGTTTCTCGCGTCGCGATAATGCACCGGCGAGGACAGCATATGCCCCTGCCGATCCATGAGCGCGTAGTCGACGCCCCAGGTGTCGATGCCGACGCTTGACAGCTTCTCGCCTTCGCAAAAAGCGAGGCTGAGAGGCTGCTTTATTTCATGAAAAATGCGCAGTATGTCCCAATAAAGCCGATCGACCACCTGTACCGGCTGATTTTGAAAGCGGCCGTTCTCGCGCAGCGTCAGCCGCTCGCCGTCATAGCTGCCGACAATTCCCCGCCCGCTTGACGCACCGAGGTCGATAGCCAGATATTTTTTATTGCTCATGCTTGAGCCTCCTTTACGCTTGCTTTATCTCAGCTCCAGCACCGTAACGCCGCCGTCGCCCTCGCCGTAGCGCCCTATCCGATAGGACGCCACCCGCTTATCCGAGCGCAAAAACTGCCAGAGCGCGTTTCTCAGCGCGCCGGTGCCCTTGCCGTGTATGAGATAAACAGTGTTCAGCCCGCGCAGCTGCGCGTCATCGATGTATTTGTCCACTGCCAGCCAAGCCTCCTCGCCTGTCATGCCGCGCAGGTCGATCTCGTTTTTGACCGACTTGACCGCCGCCTCCGGCTTGTATTCCGAAGCTGGCACGCGGCGCTTTTCGCGGTCGACGACTATCGTCTCGTGCTCGTCGACCAGCTTGAGGTTGGAAATGTTGGTCTTTGTCCGTGCGGCGCCGGCCTGCACCGTTAGACTGCCCGATTTATCCGGCAGACTGAGCACGGTGGCAATGGTGCCGATGCTGCGCAAGTAGACCTGGTCACCCTTCTTGAGCGGGCGCGGCAGCACATAGCCGTCGTCCTCGGGACGCTCAACCGGGTTGAATTTGTCCTCGTTTGCCCGCAGGTGGGCGCGTATCTCACGACGGGCGCGATCCAGCTCCTCACCGGCACGCTCGCTGTCCTTGGCGCGGCGGGCGCGGTCGAGCTGCGACAGCACAAAATCTGCCGACGCCTTGGCGCTCTCGATTATCGAAACCGCCTTGGCCTGTGTTTTTTCGTATTCTGTCTCGGCGCGCGACAGTTTATCCTGTATTTTGCGCTCGGACTCTCGCTTAAAGCGCTCATATTCCTCGCGCAGGCGGGCAGCCTCATCGCGGTCACGCTCCATTGCGATGCGGCTGGCCTCCAGCTTCTCGATGACGTCCTCAAAGCGCTTATTATCAGTGCTGATGGTGAGCTGTGCGCGGTCGATGATGTCCTGCGACAGTCCCAGCCTCCGCGAGATAGCAAATGCGTTTGACTTGCCGGGGGTGCCGATGATCAGCTTGTAGGTTGGGCGCAGCGTCTCGATGTCAAACTCGCACGAGGCGTTCTCGACACCGTCCGTCTCCAGCGCATAGGCCTTGAGCTCGGCATAGTGCGTCGTGGCGGCGCAAATGGCGCCCTTCTCACGCACCGACTCGATCACTGCAACCGCCAGCGCCGCACCCTCGATTGGGTCGGTGCCAACACCCAGCTCGTCGAACAGCACCAGCGAGCGCTCGCTCAGCTGCTGCATTATGGCCACGATATTGACCATGTGCGCCGAGAAGGTGGAAAGCGACTGCTCGATGCTCTGCTCGTCGCCAATGTCGGCTAAAACATTGTCAAACATGCAAATGGAGGAATGCTCTTCCGCCGGGATGTGCAGCCCGGCCTGCGTCATCAGCGCAAAAAGACCCAGTGTTTTAAGCGTTACGGTCTTGCCGCCGGTGTTAGGGCCAGTGATGATAAGCGTGTCGTGTCCGTGACCGATGGCCACATTGATGGGCACCACCTTTTCGCGGTCTATCAGCGGATGGCGCGCACGGCGCAGCTCGAGTGAGCGGTCACCCGATATCTGCGGCTGGACGCCGCGCATGCGCAGCGACAGCTCGCCACAGGCGAAAATAAACGCCAGCTCGGTGATATTTTGATAATTCAGTCGCAGTGCCGACGCACATCCGGCCACCTCGCCCGACAGCGCATAGAGCACCTTGTCTATCTCATGCTGCTCGGCCGCCTCCAGCTCGCGCAGCTCATTGTTGGCGTCGACAACGGCGATAGGCTCCACAAAAAGCGTCGCGCCCGAGGACGAGGTGTCGTGCACCAGTCCCTTGACCTCGCCGCGGTATTCCTGCTTGACGGGCACAACATACCGCCCGCCGCGCTGCGTGACTATGTTCTCCTGAAGATATTTCGAATAAGCACCGCCGGTGTATTTGGACAGAATGTCCTTTATGCGGTTGTTCAGCCCCTTGATGCGGCGGCGAACACTCGCAAGCTCAGAGCTGGCCTCGTCCGCAATAAGATCCTCGGCAATTATGGAGCGCGTGATACGATCCTCCAGCTGCCGATCAGGGATAAGCCGCTCAAATATCTCGTCAAGCGACGTTTCAAAGCTCCGGTTGACCCGAATGTAGTCAAGCAGGCCGCGACAGGTGCGCAGCACGTTGGCCGCGTCGAGCAGCTCGCGGGCGGTCAGCGTCGCGCCCTTCTCTGCGCGGTCGCAAATGCCCTCCATGCTCTGTATCATGCCAAAGGAGGGCGTCCCCTTGACGCCAAGCAGGCGCACGGCATCGGTCGTATGCCGCTGCGAGCGCAGCACCACGCTGACATGCTCGCTCGGCTCGAGCGACAGTGCCAGCTCGCGTGCGCCGTCTGTCAGCGCACAGTCGGCCAGCAGCACGCGCACCTTATCAAATTCAAGTGTTTTTAATGTTTTCTCTGAAAAGCTCATAATACTCTTTATTTAATCATAGTTTTGTAAAAATCCAGTGAGTAAAAGCCGCACTCAAGATGATTGAGCAAATACGCCTCGCCGGCGCGGCAAAAGTCGCCGATGTCCTGCGCATCCTTTATGCGGAATGAATACACCCTCTCAGGCAGCGCGTGCAGCACAAATCCCGCCGCAGCCACTGCGCCAAGTCCCATTGGAATCAGTAGATTATTGCTGAATTGCGTGTCGTCGTAGGCGGTGCACGCCTCCTTGCCCGCCACTGCGGACTGTCGCTTTAAGCAGTCGGCGCAGATGATGCCGCCGTTCATAACGTCGAGATAGACCGTGTCGGTCGGCTCGCGGCGGCAACTGCGGCAGTGCGACATTTCGGGCATATAACCGGAAAAGCCCGCCGCCCGCCATTCATATGTTGCCTTGATCAGGCGCGGCTCGACGCTGCCACGCGACAGCGCATAAAGTGCGTTCAGCGTCATGCGCAAAATGTCGACGCCTGAAACGTATTCACCCGTGATCTCGCGCGCCACCTCGGCTATGTAGGCTGCCAGCGACAGCTTGATCATGTCCTCATGCACACCGGCAAAATACTCGGTCACCGATCCGCCGCGCAGCCAGTTCATATCGCCCTTGTGATAAAGCTCAAAATTTCCGTAAACAAAGGGCTGCGTCAGCGCGGCAAGCTGGCTTTTTGATGATCGCGCTCCCTTGACCATAACAGTGACCTGCCCATTTTCGGGCGTCAGCAGCACAAGCAGGCGGTCATGCTCGCCGGTTTCGGTCACACGCAGCACGAGGCCGTCAGTTGTAAAAAGCATAGCTGCCTCCCCTGGAGCTCAGTCTTCCTGCCGATACCCGAAATTGGCCACCGTTTGCAGGCTGTCGCGCCAATTTTCCTTGATCTTGACCCAAAGGTCGAGATACACCCGTGTGCCGAACAGCTTTTCGAGATCCTGGCGCGCATATGTGCCCACCAGCTTGAGCCCCGCGCCGCCCTTGCCGACGATTATGCGCTTATGCGACTCTTTTTCGCAAAAGATCTCGGCGCGGATGCTGATAAGTCCCTTTTTCTCGGTAAATTCCTCAATGACGACGGCAATGCCGTGCGGAACCTCCTTGTTCAGTGTGCGCAGCAGCTTTTCGCGGATGATCTCGGCTGCCAGCTGCCGCTCGGGCTGATCGGTCACCATGTCCTCGGGGAAAAACCACTCCGATTCGGTCAAAAAGCGCTCACATTCCTCCAGCAGCTCGTCCACCTTGTCGCCACTGCGGGCGCAGGTAGGCACAAAGGCATCAAAATCGTGCAGCGCAGCATATGCGGTTATCGACTCGGCTATCTGCTCGCGGCGGTATAAATCCACCTTGTTGAGCACCAGCACCGACCCACAGCCGGACGACTTGATATAGTCGATAACGCCGCGCTCGGTGTGCGAAATGGGCTTGCCGGCATCCACCACCAGTACAACGGCGTCAGCCTCACGCATGGTGTCGTCCGCCGCCTTGACCATGTAGTCACCCAGGCGATCCTTGGGCGTGTGCAGTCCGGGGGTGTCGAGAAAAACGAACTGCGACTCGCCGACGGTATGTATGCCGATGATACGGTTGCGCGTGGTCTGCGGCTTGTTCGAGACGATGGCCACCTTCTCGCCCAATATTTTATTCATGAGCGTCGATTTTCCCACATTCGGTCGCCCGACGATGGCTATAAATCCTGTTTTCTTCATTTTTCTGTTATCCCCAATCCGATAGAATCGATTATCTCGTGCTGCCGACGGCGCATGTCAGCATCCTCGGCCTCGCCGCGCTCGTGGTCATAGCCCAGCAGATGCAGCACGGAATGTATGCAGAGGAATGCCACCTCGCGCTCAAAGCTGTGTCCGAATTCCTCAGCCTGCGCCGCCGCCCGCTCAAGCGAAATGACTATGTCGCCTAACACCAGCAGTCCGCGCCCGGGCTGAGCCTCGGCATTCTCTTCAATCGGGAAGGACAGCACGTCGGTCGGGCGGT
The DNA here is from genome assembly GCA_964463325.1 of uncultured Lachnospiraceae bacterium. Lineage (GTDB taxonomy): Bacteria > Bacillota > Clostridia > Oscillospirales > CAG-272 > UMGS1002. The sequence goes on from CAYXBY010000001.1 coordinate 27,169, forward strand.
CGATGCCGCGATACTCAAGATTCAGGCGGTGAATGGACTCGTCGTCCGCAAATGTCAGCGATACCTCGGTGTCGCGGCCGACGCCCTCATAGCGCAGTGTCGCCTCAATGGCGCGGCGCATGAGCAGCTTGAGCTGGTAGCCCACAGGGCGTTTTTTCTGTATGTTATCAAAGTAAATACGAAGCTTCATTTATCTTTCCTCTTTTTTCAGCCGGCGGTAGCGCGTGTCGGGCTTGTCCTCGCGTCTCGCCTGCTCTTTTTCAAATTTTTCATATGCAAGTATTATCTGCTGCACCAGTCGGTGCCGCACAACGTCACGCTCGCTAAAGCGATGTATGGCGATATCGTCAATGTTATCAAGTATTTTGACCACCTGCGACAGCCCGCTGCGCTGCCCACGCGGCAGATCGGTTTGCGTCAGGTCGCCGGTGACCACAGCCTTTGAGTTGAAGCCCAGCCGCGTCAAGAACATCTTCATCTGCTCGGGCGTGGCATTTTGCGCCTCGTCGAGAATGATAAAGGAATCGTCCAGCGTGCGGCCACGCATGTAGGCCAGCGGCGCGATCTCGATGGTCTGCTTCTCCAGCTGACGCGCGTAATTTTCCGGGCCGATCATCTCGTACAGTGCATCGTACAGCGGGCGAAGATAGGGGTCTATCTTGCTTTGCAGGTCGCCGGGCAGATATCCCAGCTTTTCGCCCGCCTCAATGGCCGGGCGCGTAAGTATGATGCGGCTGACCTGCTTATCCCGCAGTGCCTTGACGCCCATCGCCACGGCCAAAAACGTCTTGCCGGTGCCGGCAGGCCCTATGCCGAAGGTGATGGTGTTGTGCTGTATCTTGTCAACGTACTGCCGCTGCCCCAGCGTTTTAGCCTTGATGGGGCGGCCCTTGGTCGTCACGCAGAGGCAATCGTCCCCAAGTGCCGACAGCTCATCCTCGTTGCCCTCGCGGACGCTGTCGATAACGTACCTCACCGACTGCTCCGAAATAGTCTCCTCATACCCCGCCATCTGGCGCAGATATGCTATCACCGTCGCGGCCTGGTGCACGCCCTCTCCGCTCCCGCGTATCTCGACCGCGTCGCCGTTGTCGGACGGATGCGTCTGTATCTCAACGCCGAATTGCTTCTCGACCGCCCTGACGTTCTCGTCAAAGCAGCCAAAGACGCGCGCAGTCAGCTCGCTGCTTTCAATGTATACAGTTTCAACCTTCATGCTATCACCTCACTCCGAGACCTGAAATTCCACCGTCTCGGCTATGTTTTCTATCAGCGTCAGCGTACAGTCCAACACGTATGCCGACTCGCCTATCTGACCTTCAATTTCGCTTTTAAGTATGTCCGCGCCACCGTCCCGCAGCTCGCCGAGCTGACGCTCAAGCTCAGCATATGCCAGCTCCATCGCCTGCTCGTTGCTGTGACGGCACACCTCGAGGCTATAGTGGCGGTGCTCTGTGCTTTCGATCCACAGCGGCAGCCGCTGCACTCCAAAAAGGCAACACCTATCCACATTACATATTGTATCATATGTTGACCCCAAAAATCCAGTGTTTTTATAAAGTTTTATGCTTTTTCCGAAAAAAATCAGCTTTTTTTGTTGCACGACCTCACCGTCATAGCGTTTTTGCTCATATTCGAGCGGTATTTCGATGTGTATCTCGCGCATAGTCCGCGCAAATACCGCGCCGCGCGCGCGAATATACCGCCAGCCCAGGCGCTCGCTGTCAGAGATTCCACTGACCAGCAGCTCCCCACCCCGCACATATTGTCCAACCGTGACCACCGACCAGCCGTCATACGCCTCTATCCGCTCGATGCGGCCATCTCGCTGCGCGACGAGATTTGCGGGTGCTGTCGGCTCAGGCTTGGGCTGCGGCAGCTGCTCGCGTATCTCGACCGACGCCACATTTCCCTCGAGATTGACCGCCACCCAGCTAATGTCCTCACTCTCAATGAGCAGACGGTTCTCAATGGAATCAACGTCGAGCCGCGATATCCGACTGCCGACCGCCAGCCCCTGACGCGCCAGCGCCTCCACCACCTCTTCCTCGCTCAACAGCGTATTCCCGCTAACTCGAACGTCCCACAGATATTGCCCCGACGCCACTACTATCGCCACCGCCAGCAGCAGCCCGACGAGCAGTCCCGGCCGCCGCCGATAAAGCAGTATGCAATGTGGCAGTCCAAAGCGGCGGTCAACGTGCAGCCGTATGCCAACGCCCCGACACAGCTGCTCAATCAACGCGGCCGTGTATCGAGTGCAGCAGAGGCGGACGCGCCCGGCATCGCGGTCAAGCTTCAGATGGCTGTAAACCAGGCGGTAACGCATGCACATGTTCATCAGCGTCTCGGTGTGGCATATGTGCGCCGACAGCTCGCAGCCTCCAAAAATCAGATATTTCAGCACCTTTTCACTGACGCCTCCTCCAAAAAGCTGACTGTTAGTATGTGGCCGTCGATGTCCGCCGTGCCGGTGTGATAGGCGGTACAATAAAGCCCCTCGCCACGCACCGACAGGCAGCAGCCGCGCAATCTCAGCTGCACCTCCTCGGGAGTATAGAGCAGTATCTCGCGACAGCCGTGCACGACGACGTTGCTCCGCCCGCGCAGCTCGACAAAAATGCCGTTGACCACGTCCGGCGATATGTCAAGTCGGCGGGACAGCCGCTCAAAAAATCCGGGGCTTGACCCCGTCACCCGCTCATTTTTGCTCATAGCTGCCCACCTCCGAAGAATATAATATGGTGATATCGCTTTATTTTATGCTAAAGGAGCTACCATAATGACACATATCAAGCGTCGCTCGCCTGGGCAGCTGATGTTTTGCGCCCTGTGCGCCGCCTGCCTCGGGCTGATACTTTACTATTCCGACTGCGCCATTGAATACATGAGCGCCGGGCTGCGGCTGTGCGCGCGGACGGTCATTCCGTCGCTGTTCCCATTCATGGTGATCTCAGAACTTATGGTATCGGCGGGGCTGGGCGAGCTGCTGGGACGTCTGTGCGAGGGGGCGGTGCGGCGGCTGTTCGGCGTCTCGGGAGCGGCGACCTGCGCCCTGCTGATGGGTGCAGTGTGCGGCTTTCCCATCGGCGCCAAAACAGTCATGGCGCTGCTTGATGCCGGGCACATATCACGCCGCGAGGCCGAAAGGCTGCTGTGCTTTTGCAACAACCCAAGCTCTGCATTTCTCATCAGTGCAGTTGGCATATCGCTATATTCAAGTCGTCGAGTGGGGGTGATCTTTTATTTTGTGACATTGTCAGTCGCCACTGCTGTGGGGATCGCCGCACATCTGCTATTCGGCGCGGTCACTGTATGCGGAGCCGACAGTCGCAGTATGACACGCCGTCCGCCCGTCCCGGGGCTTGACAGCTTCACCACCGCCGTGTCGGACGCCGCTGTCGGCATGCTGACCGTCTGCGCTTATGTTGTCTTTTTCTCGGCCATCATGGGCTGTCTCGGGCAGCTGCTGCGGCAGCTGGGCTGTCCTGACACGCTCTGCGCACTGCTTTACGGCATGGTCGAGCTGTCGGGCGGCGTCAGCGCTGCGGCGGCGCTCGACGTGAGCGCAGTGCGCGTCATAATAAGCGCGTTTATTATCGGATGGTCGGGGCTTTCGGTGCATTTTCAAATAATGTCGCTGTGCCGCGGCCGCGGAGTCAGCTTTCGCAGTTATTTTGTCGCCAAGCTATGTCAGGGACTGCTGTGCGCAGCGGCCGTCGGGGTCATTTTTGCGCTCTGCCCAACGGCCTTCGCGCCGCAGACCGACAGCGCCGCCGCTGCGTGGGCGTCGGTCATCGTCGACCCGCTCCGGCTGGCCGCTCTCGCCGCTTTTGGACTCGCTACGGCACTCGCTCTGCTACGTCGCATACACAAATCGACGCCGCGCGTCATATATTGACAATAGAAGTGTAACTCAAGCAAATAGAAAGGAGGCTGCCGCAATGAACGACTGCACCGCCGTTATCGGCTCAATGACAACCGCGCTTAAGGCGCAAAAAGCACTTCTGAAGGCCTCTATTCCCTCCACCGTGGTCAAGCTGGACTCCTCTGTCACCCGTCGCGGCTGCGCTTACGGTCTCGAATTCGACTGCATCCAGTCCGCCAACGTGCAACACACGCTGAGCAGCGTCGGGATCCGAGCATCACGCTATCTACAAGGGGGCGGCTATATGTGATATATCTTGACAATGCTGCCACCAGCTTTCCCAAGCCCCGCGCCGTGTGCGATGAAGTAGGCAAATGCCTGCGTCTGTACTGTGGCAACCCGGGGCGCGGCGCGCACCGACTCTCCATGGCCGCTGCCGCGCAGGTCTACACCTGTCGCGAGAGCGTCGCGCGACTGCTCGGTGTGCCGTCGCCTGAAAATGTTATCTTCACGCTGAACACCACTGCCGCACTCAACACTGCCATCAAGGGGCTGCTTCGCCGCGGCGACCACGTCATCATAAGTGATATGGAGCACAACTCGGTCTGGCGGCCGATCTTCAAGCTGCATGAGCGTGGCGAGCTCGAATATGATATCTTTCATTCCTACGTTGGCGACGAGCGACGCAGTGCCGTGCGCATATGCGCCTCCATCGCACGGCTGATCAAGCCGAGCACGCGCATGGTGATCTGTCTGCACGCCTCAAACGTCTGCTCGGCCGCGCTGCCGATCGAGCAGATAGCCGCCTTTTGCCACCGACATAACCTACTGCTTGTCGTGGACGCGGCGCAGTCGGCGGGACATCTGCCCCTCAGCATGGCCGCATCGGGCGCTGACGTGCTTTGTGCACCGGGACACAAGGGACTGCTCGCGCCCCCCGGCTGCGGCATACTTGCACTGCGTGACGGCCTGACCCTCGACACGCTGACCGAGGGCGGAAACGGCGTCAGCTCGCTTGAGGGCGGCATGTCTGTGACCCCGCCCGAGCGCTACGAGGCCGGGACGCTGCCGCTTCCCGCCATTGCCGGGCTGCTGCAGGGGGTCCGAACTGTCGAGCAGCGTGGCGTCGAGGCCATTCACGCGCACGAGGCCTCGCTGTATCGTGCGCTCCGCGACCGACTATCCGCTCTCCCCGGCGTGACGCTGTACGCTCCCGACTATGTCGGCTCGGTGCTGCTATTCAACATTGGAAAGCTTAGCTCGGATCAGTCCGCGCGTCTGCTCGACGACCGCGGCATATGTGTCCGCAGCGGCTTTCACTGTGCGCCGCTCGCCCACAAAACGCTGAAAACTCCCGACCACGGTGCCGTCCGCGCCAGCCTCGGTCTGTACAACACGCTCTCCGACATCGACGCACTCTACACCGCCGTGCGTGATATTCTGAAGAATTGACCCCGGGGCTCTGCCCTGCACACGCAAGGGGGCTTTTCCGAGAAAAAGCCCCCTTGACCCCCAAAAAGCTTTCCCAAAAGGCTAAGGACGAGGCCTGTGAGCGGACAGATAGCATATCGGGAAACAATAGCTCACCAAAGACCTTCAAAAAGGGGTTATGGCAGACATCTGAGGGCTAACAGACGTCTGCCATTCATCCAAATGGCTCACATAAGACTTCAATGTAGCCGAAAAAATTTCTACACATCCTTTTTGATAGTTTTTGCGGATTCTTAAGGTGCTTTTTTCAAAAAGCACCTTAAGCGGAGCGCGAGGCAGAGCCTCGCATACAATAGAAATCAGCAAAGGGGTCGCTGCCGATGGCAGCGACCCCTAAAAATTATATCAGTTCTCGTCGACGAGACGGATAATGGCCATTTCGGCGCCGTCACCCTTGCGGGGACCGATCTTAAAGATCTGAGTATATCCGCCGTTTCTGTCGGCATACTTGGGAGAAATCTCGGAGAAGAGCTTGGTAACAACGCTTTCCTTGGTTATGAAAGCCATGGCGGTGCGGTGGTTAGCCAGAGTATTCTTCTTACCGAGAGTGATCATCTTTTCGGCAATAGCGCGAACTTCCTTAGCTCTTGTAACGGTGGTCTCAACCTGGCCGTTCTCAAGCAGATAAGTAACGAGCCCGCGGAGCATCGCCTGTCTCTGAGACGTTGTTCTGCCGAGTTTTCTGGTTCCGGGCATTTTTATTCCCTCCTTTTGCAGTACTTAATCTGAGCAATAATTCCCGGTCATTCCTCTTCTCTTTTGAGATCGAGGCCGAGTGAATGTAGTTTCAAAATAACTTCTTCAAGCGATTTTTTACCGAGGTTACGAACCTTTATCATATCCTCCTCGGTGCGGGTAGTCAGGTCTCCGACCGTATCGATGCCGGCGCGCTTCAAGCAGTTAAAGCTACGAACCGACATGTCAAGCTCCTCAATGGTCATCTCAAGAACCTTTTCCTTAACGGTCTCTTCTCTTTCAACCATTATCTCTGTGTTCTTTGCTTCATCTGAAAGATCCACAAACAAGTTGAGATGCTCGTTGAGAATCTTGGCTCCCAGAGAGATCGCTTCCTTCGCAGTTATTGTTCCGTTTGTCAAGACCTCAAGCGTGAGCTTATCAAGGTCTGTGATGTTGCCGACACGGGTATTCTCAACCGTGTAGCTGACATTGTAAACCGGTGTGTAGATAGAATCGGTATATATGGTTCCGATAGGCGCGCTGACGGTAGGCCCCAACTGTGCGTTGTGAATCTGCTTATTGCGCTCCTGCGACACGTATCCGCGTCCGTGATCAAAGGTCAGCTCCATATAGAGGCGCTCATTTTCACCGATCGTAGCAATATGATGGGTGGGGTTGAGTATCTCTATGTCGGAATCCTGCTTTATATCGCCGGCTGTGATATCGCGCTCGCCCGTGACGTCAAGAATGACCGTCTTGGGTGCGCTGGTATGCAGCTTAGCGGTAATACCCTTGATGTTGAGGATGATCTCTGTGACATCCTCCTTGACACCGGGGATCGTGGAAAACTCATGGAGAACGCCGTCTATCTTCACGCTTGTCACGGCAACGCCGGGCAGCGAGCTGAGCAGTATTCTGCGCAGTGAATTTCCGAGGGTGATACCGTAGCCGCGCTCGAGCGGCTCAACGATGAACTTCCCCTTCCGTCCATCCTCACTGAGGTTGACCGTGGTGATATTGGGCTTTTCTATCTCAATCATTCCAAATAAATCCTCCTATTAAATTAATGGGGTGCCATTTCCGATCTGTAAGCCGTTCCGTAATGTTCCGCCAGAGCATCACGGAGATGCCCAAAAGCGGATATTACTTGGAATACAGCTCGACGATAAGCTGCTCGTTGATCTCGATATCGATATCGTCTCTGGTAGGAAGCGCAACTACCTTAGCGGTTGCGTTCTCCTTGTTGACTGTCAGCCACTTGGGCATAGTCTTGTTGCCAAAGCTGTCAGCCAGGCCGGGATTGACAACTTCCTTGTCATCAACGGTCTTCTTGGTGCCGGTGTACTTCTTGGAAGCCTTGAAGCTGTCGGTAACCGAAATTACGTCGCCTGCCTTAAGAATGACGGAAGGAATGTTGACCTTCTTGTCGTTTACCTTGAAGTGGCCGTGGATGATGAGCTGACGAGCCTCCTTGCGGCTGCTTGCCAGACCGACTCTGTAGATAACATTGTCAAATCTGCGCTCAAGCAGTACGAGCAGGTTCTCACCGGTCATGCCTTCCTTACGGTCAGCCTCTTCAAAATAGTTGACGAACTGCTTCTCCAGCACGCCGTAGTAGCGTCTGGTCTTCTGCTTCTCGCGAAGCTGCATTCCGTACTCTCTCTGCTTCTTAACGGCAGCACCATGCTGTCCGGGCGCCTTGGAGCCTCTCTTGGTGTCCAGTGCGCACTTTGTAGTGCAACGATCACCCTTCAGGAAGAGCTTTGTGCCTTCTCTGCGGCAGATCTTGCATACAGGTCCGGTATATCTTGCCATTTTACTTTATACCCCCTATAAAATTAAACACGTCTGCGCTTAGGCGGTCTGCAACCATTGTGAGGAATGGGCGTCACGTCCTTGATCATGGTGATCTGGAGACCAACCGTCTCAAGCGCACGGATTGCGGATTCACGTCCCGAGCCGGGACCTCTAACATAAACCTCAACAGACTTGAGTCCATGCTCGATCGCTGCCTTTGCAGCGGTCTCGGACGCCATCTGCGCGGCAAACGGCGTGGACTTTCTGGAGCCCTTGAAGCCAAGCTCACCAGCCGATGCCCAGGAAATTGCATTTCCCTCTTTGTCGGTTATGGTGACGATCGTGTTATTGAAGGTTGCGCGAATATGAACCTGACCCTCGGGTATGTTCTTCTTTTCGCGGCGTCTCTTGACTACCTTCTTTCCAACATTAGCCATCTTTATGCCACTCCTTTTAACTCTTCTTCTTGTTAGCGATTGTCTTAGCGGGACCTTTTCTGGTTCTCGCATTGGTCTTAGTTCTCTGTCCTCTTACCGGCAGTCCCTTTCTGTGACGGATACCGCGGTAGCAGTTGATCTCGACCAAACGCTTGATGTTCAGTGCCACGTCCCGGCGAAGATCGCCTTCAACATGATAATGAGATTCGATCTCATCACGAAGCTTTGCAACTTCTTCTTCCGTCAGATCCTTCGCACGAGTATCGGGATTGATTCCCGTCTTCGCGAGGATATCGTTTGCGCTCTTGCGGCCGATACCGTAGATGTAGGTAAGGGCTATCTCAACGCGCTTCTGATTCGGAATATCAACGCCTGCTATACGAGCCATTCTGTTTTACACCTCTCAAATTCGGTAGATTTGTAGGGCTTAACCCTGTCTCTGCTTGTGCTTGGGATTCTCACAAATGACCATTACGCGGCCTTTTCTCTTGATAATCTTGCACTTCTCGCAGATCTTTTTTACGGATGGCTTTACCTTCATTGTATTATACCATTCCTTTCATAATGTTTTAGCGTGTGGCGCCAATTATTTGGCTCTCCACGTTATCCTGCCCTTTGTGAGATCGTAAACGGAGACCTCAACGGTCACCTTATCACCGGGCAGTATGCGAATATAGTTCATTCTAAGCTTGCCGGAAATGTGCGCCATAACTATGTGCCCATTCGGCAGCTTGACCTTGAAGGTGGCATTGGGCAGTGCCTCAAGAACTACACCTTCAAACTCAATCACGTCATCCTTTGCCAGAAAAATCCCTCCCTGCTATTTTCTTCGTGTGTGACAAGTTTTATTCACCATGCTTTATCGATCAGCGTAAGAATTCTCGGCCCATCCGGCAATATAGCCACTGTGTTTTCATAATGAGCCGACAGCTTCCCGTCCGCCGTCTTGACTGTCCAGCCGTCCGGGAGGTCACGAACCTCCTTAACTCCGGCATTTATCATGGGCTCGATAGCTATCGTCATGCCCTCGACCAGTCTGACGCCGTGTCCGGCGGTGCCGTAATTCGGAACATCGGGCTGCTCATGCAGCTCACGTCCCACGCCGTGGCCGATATACGGCCTTACCACTGAGAAGCCTGCGCTCTCAGCGCATTTCTGAACCGCGCTGCCTATGTCGCCTATGCGCATACCGGGGCGTGCAGCCGCTGCGCCCTCGAAAAAGCTGTTGCGGGTCACCTCAATGAGCCGCATAGCCTCCTCGCTGACTTTTCCAACCGGTATAGTGCGCGCAGCGTCGCCGTGAAAGCCGCGATAGCAGGCGCCAACATCGACCTTAACGATATCGCCCTCATGCAGTATCCTCTTTCGCGAGGGGATACCGTGAATGACCTCATCGTTTATGCTGATGCAAGCGGAAGCCGGGAATCCGGCGTAATTCAGGAAGGAGGGACGCGCACCGTTTTTCTCGATAAAGTGACGTATCAGCTTATCGAGCTCAAATGTGCTGACGCCCTCACGGACGTAATCGCGGATAAAGACCAGCGCCTCACCCGTGATGCGCCCCGCTTCCTTCATAAGCGCGAGCTGTTCTGAATTTTTGATCTGGATCATATACCGCCTCAAAGATTTGACAGAGCCTCGGTCACCAGCCGACTTGTATCGGCCAGCTCCTCCTGCCCTTCCACGACGCGCAGCAGCCCGCGGCCGGAGTAGAACTCCTTTAGCGGCTCAGTCTGACGGTGGTAGGTGTCAAGTCTGTTTTTAACGGTCTCGGCGTTGTCATCCTTGCGGATAATGAGCTCAGCCGAGCACTTATCACAAACGCCTTCAACAGCAGGCGGGTTATAGCTGACGTGGTAGGACGCGCCGCACGCGGGGCAGACTCTGCGTCCGCCCATGCGCGCGATTATCCGCTCATCCTCGACCTCGATGGCCAGCACGACATCAATGTGGACGCCAAAGTCCTCAAGTGCCTGTGCCTGCGCGACCGAGCGAGGGAAGCCGTCAAGTATGAACCCGTTTTTGCAAGCGTCTGACGCGAGATACTCCTTGATGATACCGATAACTACCTCATCGGGCACCAGTGCGCCGCTCTCCACATAGGACTGGGCGCGGCGTCCGAGCTCAGTGCCGGCCTTGATGGCGGCTCTGAGGATCTCGCCTGTTGAAATGGTGGGAATTTGAAAGTTTTTTGAAATAAGCTCAGCCTGTGTGCCCTTACCGGCACCGGGAGCGCCCATCAGTATCAAATTCATACTTTTTCCTCCGGTGGGATACTATCAATCAAGGAAGCCCTTGTAGTTACGCATGGTCAGCTGAGCCTCGAGCTCATGAACTGTCTCAAGCGCAACGCCTACAACGATCAGGAGGGACGAGCCGCCGAATGCAAGGCCTGCAAACGTCAGCGTACCATCGTGTATCGCGTAGTCGACAATGGAAATGAGCATCGGCACACCGGCAACAACACAGAGGAACACGCCACCGATCAGAGTGATGCGGCTGAGTATCTTCTGGATATACTGCACAGTGGGCTTACCGGGACGAATACCCGGGACGGCGCCGCCATTGTCACGGATGTTGTTCGCAACCTCTACAGGATTGAAGGAGATCAAGGTGTAGAAGTAGGAGAACGCAATTATCAGCACCAGGAATACCAGCAGGTAGGGCCAGGTGTAGTAATTGAAGTTGTTGGTGATCCACTTCAGCCAGCCGACATTCGGGAAGAAGGCGGCGATGGTTGCAGGGATAGCAACGATGGAGTTTGCAAAGATGATGGGCATAACGCCGGTCATGTTGAGCTTGAGGGGCAGATTGGAGGACTGGCCACCATACATCTTGCGCCCGACAACTCTCTTTGCGTACTGGATCGGGATCCTTCTCTCACTGTTGGTGAACCACACCACCAGCAGCACTGCTGCCAGCGTGATGGCCAGCGAAACAATGACGAGGATCAGACCTGTCCACTTGAAGGAACCGTTATCAAACATCATGCCGAACAGCGAGCCGCAAAGCGAAGGCAGTCTTGCGATGATGTTTGCAAACAGAATGATGGAGATACCGTTGCCGATACCGAACTCATTGATCTTCTCAGCCAGCCACATGATAAGTGCGGCGCCGGCGCAGAAGCAGGCAATGACCACAGCATACTTGAACACCTTGGCGCTGTCATCAGTGCCGAAGGAAAGCATGTTATAGCTTCTCATGGTCATGGCATAACCGTAAGCGGTTATCAGACCGAGAACAACGGTACAAATGCGGGTGTAGCCCGCGATCTTCTTCTTGCCTTCCTCTTCCTTGGACATTCTCTCAAGGGCAGGAATTGCGATAGTAAGAAGCTGAATAACTATCGATGCGGTGATGTAGGGCGAGACGGAGAGAGCAAACAGCGTTGCCTTTCCGAATGCGTCACCGGACAGTATATTCATGAACTGGAAGATGGAGCCGGCAGCGTACTGGTTAAACGAGCTGAGCGCGTCAGCACTTACATACGGAACCGGAATAGATGCACCAAGGCGGTAAAGGACTATGATCAGGAGCGTGAAGAGCAGCTTCTTGCGAAGCTCCGGGACCTTCCACGCATTCTTAATTGTCTGAAACATCCTTACACCTCCTCAATCTTTCCACCTGCTGCTTCTATTTTTTCCTTAGCACTTGCGGAAAAAACGGTTGCTTTAACAGTTACCTTTTTGGTGAGGTCACCGTTTCCAAGCACCTTAAGTCCATCAAGCTCCTTGCGGACTATCTTCTTCTCGAGCAGTGCGTTCAGATCGATCACCGCACCGTCCTCAAAGACATTGAGCTCGGACACGTTGACTATCGCGTAAGTTGTAGCAAACTTATTGTGGAAGCCTCTCTTGGGAAGCTTTCTGTAGAGGGGGAGCTGTCCGCCCTCAAAGCCGGGACGGACACCGCCGCCCGATCTGGCATTCTGACCCTTATGGCCCTTGCCAGCTGTTTTTCCGTTACCGGAGCCTGCACCTCTGCCCTTGCGGAACACAGGAGTTGCGGAGCCGGCTGCGGGAGATAACTCATGGAGTTTCATCGTGCTGCCTCCTTTATACGTTTTCGACCTTGACGAGATGCGCGATCACGCGAATCTTGCCGGCCAGAACAGCGTCATCCTTGCAGACGATGCTGTCACCGATCTTTCTCAGACCCAGCGAATGAGCAGTCGCCAGCTGACCTTCCTTGGCGCGGATGAGGCTCTTGATAAGTGTAACCTTTTTCATTTCAAACCCCTCCTTAGCCGTTGACCTGTTCAACGCTGATGTCGCGGATCTTTGCGACCTCCTCAGCGGTACGGAGTGCCTTCAGACCCTCCATCGTAGCCTTGACCACGTTGGTAGGATTGTTGGAACGCAGGCACTTTGCACGTATATTCTTGATCCCGGCCAGCTCGAGTATAGCTCTCACCTTGCCGCCGGCTATGATACCGGTACCGGGAGCGGCGGGCTTGAGCAGGACCTTGCCTGCACCGTAAACGCCCACCACCTCATGAGGTATGGTAGTTCCCTTGAGGGAAACGTGGATCATGTTCTTTTTAGCGTCCTCGATACCCTTGCGGATAGCCTCGGGGACCTCTGCTGCCTTGCCGAGTCCGACGCCAACGTTGCCGTTTCCGTCGCCCACGACCATAATAGCCGCGAAACGAGCGATACGACCGCCCTTGACTGTCTTTGATACACGGTTCAGCGCAACCATGGACTCGCGGAGCTCGTTCTCTTCACGACGGGGCTCGCGGTCATGTCTGTTGTTTTTGCTGTAAGCCATTTTTTACTCCTTAAATTTGTTCAAAAGGTTAATTTGAACAGTGTACAAACCGGAAATCAGTCTTTCGACTCAGAACTTCAGGCCGCCCTCGCGAGCGCCTGTAGCCAGTTCCGATACACGTCCGTGATAAAGATAGCCGCCGCGGTCGAAAACGACTTCGGAGATACCCTTTTCGATCGCTCTCTCAGCGATCTTCTTGCCAACGAGCTTTGCAGCCTCTTTGTTGCCTGTAGCGCCCTCAAAACCAGCCTCATAGGTGGACGCGCTGGCAAGAGTTACACCCTTAACGTCATCAATGATCTGAGCACTGATGTGATCGTTGGAGCGATAAACAGACAGACGGGGACGAGCGGTCGTGCCCGAGATCTTAGCTCTTACTCTCTTATGTCTCTTGAGACGAGCTGTGTTGCTGTCCTTTCTTGAAACCATATCATTCCACTCCTTTCAATTATTTGCCGGTCTTAGCGACTTTACGGCGAACGACCTCGTTGTTATACTTAACACCCTTACCGTGGTAAGGCTCCGGAGGTCTCTTGCTTCTGATGGTAGCTGCGGTCTGGCCGACCAGCTGCTTGTCAATGCCCTTGATGATGATCGTAGGCACTGCCATCTTATCCGGCACCTCGAACTTAATGCCCTCGGGCGCCTTGATGCAATACTTTTCCTGAGGCTGACCGTTGGCCTCGAGCGAGTAGCCGAGGTACAGCTGCAGGGTCTGCCCCTGAAGCACTACCTTATAGCCAACGCCGATTATCTCCAGTGTCTTGGAGAAGCCCTCAGTTACACCAACCACCATGTTGTGGAGCAGTGCGCGGGTCAAGCCATGCAGGCTCTTATCAGCCTTGTCGTCGGAGGGACGGCAGACGAGCAGCTCATTGCCCTCCTGCTTGATCTCCATACGGGGACTGAAGCTCTGGGTCAGGGTTCCGAGAGGACCCTTGACAGTGACGTTATTGTTGTCGCCCAGCGTAACGGTAACACCGGCGGGGATGACAACAGGCATTCTACCTATTCTTGACATTTCGTTTTACCTCCCGCTTACCAGACGAAGGCAAGGACTTCGCCGCCGATCTTCTGCGCGCGAGCCTGCTTGTCGGTCATGATACCCTTGGAAGTGGAAACGATTGCAATGCCCAGACCGTTCATGACCTTGGGCATATCCTCGTAGCCGGCGTATACTCTCAGACCGGGCTTGGAAACGCGGCGGATACCGCGAATGACCTTCTGCTTGCCGGCCTGATACTTAAGGGTAACGCGAATGGCTCCCTGCTTGCCATCCTCGATGAGCTGATAGCTCTTGACGTAGCCCTCAGCAACGAGTATCTTGGCAATGGATTCCTTCATTTTGGATGCCGGAATGTCAACAGTGGGATGCTTAGCGTCATTGGCGTTTCTGATCCGTGTGAGCATATCGGCGATTACATCTGACATTTGCATTGTTTTTTTCTCCTTTATGCAAGTTATTATCTTGCTGCCGGAGCTTCTCCGGCGGCATATCGGTGGTTAAACCCTGAGGGTTTCCTTCCGATAGTAAGGGGGTTTTACCAGCTTGCTTTCTTTACGCCCGGGATCTCGCCCTTGTAGGCGAGCTCACGGAAGCATATACGGCAAATGCCGTACTTACGCAAATAAGCATGGGGACGGCCGCAGATCTTGCAGCGGTTGTACTCACGGGTGGAGAACTTCTGTGCTCTCTGCTGCTTGAGTATCATTGACTTTTTTGCCATTCTTCAGTCCCTCCTCTTAGTTTGCGAAGGGAGCGCCCATCAGCTTGAGCAGCTCCTTAGCTTCTTCATCGGTGCGCGCGGTAGTAACGAAGCAAATATCCATACCGCGGATCTTATCGACCTTGTCGTACTCGATCTCAGGGAATATCAGCTGCTCCTTGAGACCGAGAGCGTAGTTGCCTCTGCCGTCGAAGGCGTTGGGGTTGATACCCTTGAAGTCACGAACGCGGGGAAGTGCGAAGTTGAACAGTCTGTCGATAAACTCGTACATTCTCTCGCCGCGAAGCGTGACCTTCGCACCGATCTTCATGCCCTCACGAACTTTGAAGTTAGCAACCGACTTCTTAGCGTAGGTCGGCACTGCCTTCTGGCCGGAGATGATCGCGAGGTCCTTCAGCACGCTGTCGATGACCTTCGCGTTATCCTTTGCATCACCGCAGCCGACGTTGATAACTACCTTGTCGAGCTTGGGGATCTGCATGGGGCTCTTGTATTCAAACTTTTTCATAAGGGCGGGAGCGACCTCGGCCTTATAGAAATCACCAAGTCTTGCCATTTTTCACCCTCCCTTAAATTTCCGGGTAGCCGCACTTCTTGTGGGCAGCTACGCGAACCTTTTTGCCTTTTTCGTCGACCTTATGGCCAACTCTGGCAGCCTTGCCGCACTTAGGGCAGACGATAGCGACCTTGGAGGCGTAGATTGCGCCCTCGGTGTCGACGATACCGCCGCTCTCGCCCTGTCTGCGGGGCTTGACGTGCTTATGAACGGTGTTCACACCCTCAACAATGACCTTGCCCTCCTTGGGAGAGACAGCGATCACCTTGTGGACCTTGAGCTCGCCGTTCTGATCCTTCTTTTCCTCATACTTACCGGTAAGAAGGACGACTTTATCACCAGCTTTGATATTCATGATATGGTATCCTCCTTAATTAAAGTACTTCGGGAGCCAGAGAAAGGATCTTAAGATAGTTCTTCTCACGAAGCTCTCTTGCAACCGGCCCAAATATACGGGTTCCGGTAGGATTCTGGTCTTCCTTTATGATTACCGCAGAGTTTTCGTCAAACTTGATGTAAGAACCGTCGGCACGCTTGATGCCGTGTCTGCTTCTTACGATAACAGCTTTGACTACCTGACCCTTTTTCACCACGCCGCCGGGTGCTGCCTTCTTAACGGTAGCTACCACAACGTCACCGATGTTTGCGTAACGGCGATCAGTACCGCCGAGGACGCGAATGCACATCAGCTCTTTTGCACCGGTGTTATCGGCAACCTTCATCATTGACTGCTGCTGTATCACTTGTGTTTTCCTCCTGATTCAATACGATATTGACGTATCTACTTTGTGTGTGGATAGATTATTTAGCTTTTTCGATGATCTCGACAACGCGCCATCTCTTTGTCTTGGAAAGCGGTCTTGTCTCCATGATCTCGACCTTATCGCCGATGCCGCAGGCGTTGTTCTCGTCATTGGCATGGACCTTAAGGGTGCGCTTGATGATCTTGCCGTAAATGGGGTGTCTTACATTGTCCTCGATAGCGACGGTGACGGTCTTATCCATCTTGTCGCTGACAACGAGACCGACACGGGTCTTTCTGAGATTTCTTTCTTCCATGACCTGTCCTCCTTATGCGTCCTTCTTTTCAGAAAGGATGGTCATTACGCGCGCGATGTCACGCTTGACCTCGGGAATACGATTAGTGTTTTCAAGCTGATTAATCGCAAGCTGGAAACGGAGGTTGAACAGCTCAGTCTTGAGCTCCTTAAGCTTTGCGTTGAGCTCATCAACGGATAATTCTCTTATTTCATTGATCTTCACAGCTTATGCCTCCTGTTCCTTAACCATGAACTTGGTCTTAATAGGCAGCTTGTGGCCGGCAAGACGCATAGCCTCGCGAGCTACAGCCTCATCAACGCCGTCCATCTCAAACAGCACTCTGCCCGGCTTGACCACGGCCACCCAGTACTCAGGCGAGCCCTTACCGGAACCCATTCGGGTCTCAGCAGGCTTCTCGGTGATGGGCTTGTCGGGGAATATTTTGATCCAGACGTTACCGCCACGCTTGATGTAACGTGTCATTGCGATACGTGCTGCTTCTATCTGATTGCTGGTGATCCACGCCGGCTCCAGAGCGACAAGACCGAAACGGCCGTTGCTCAGGGTGTTGCCGCGAGTGGCCTTACCCTTAAGTCTGCCGCGCTGCACGCGACGGAACTTAACTCTCTTAGGCATTAACATTTTTACTTCTTGCCTCCTTCTCTCGGAGCTCTCTCGGAGCGTGCGCCGTCATGCGGAGGTCTGCGGTCGCCGCGGTTGTCTCTGCGGTCGCGGTTGTCTCTGCGATCTCTGCGATCACGGTTATCTCTGGGGTTGTAGCCCTGTCTGTTTACATCGTTGAGAACCTCGCCGATGTAGATCCAGACCTTGATACCGATCTTACCGTAGGTAGTGTTTGCCTCCCAGAAGCCGTAGTCGATGTCGGCTCTCAGCGTCTGCAGCGGGATGGTACCCTCATGGTAATGCTCGGTGCGAGCGATCTCGGCGCCGCCAAGACGTCCGCCGCAGGATATCTTGATACCCTTAGCGCCCAGACGCATGGTGTTGCGGATCGCCATCTTCATAGCGCGGCGGAAGGAGATACGTCTCTCGAGCTGAGAGGCGATGTTCTCTGCAACCAGCTGTGCATTCAGATCGGGCTGTCTGACCTCGACGATGTCGAGTCTGACCTCCTTGCCCAGCATGCCCTTAAGAATTTCCTTGTACTTTTCCTTCTCAGCACCGCCGTGACCAATGATCATACCGGGCTTTGCGCAGTAGATGGTGATCTTGACCTGCTTCGAGGTACGCTCGATATCGATCTTAGGCACGCCTGCGTTCTTGAAGGTTTCCTTGAGGAATTTTCTGATGTTGTAATCGGAGACGATGGTATCGCCGAATTCCTTGTCCTCGACAAACCATCTGGAGCTCCAATCCTTGATTACGCCCACACGGAGACCGTGGGGATTAACTTTCTGTCCCATTCAGCTTTACCCTCCTTATGCTCTTTCCTTGACAGCTATTGTCACGTGGCAGGTTCTTCTCAGGATCCTGTCAGCGCTACCCTTACCGCGGGGGTTGGTGCGCTTGTTATACTTCATATGTCCCTGACATACGAAGCACTCGGAGACATAGAGCTTGGATGTGTCCATATGAAAATTGTGTTCAGCGTTTGCAACAGCGCTTCCCAGCAGCTTGACCAGATAGGGCGAGGAGCCCTTGGGGGTGTTCTTAAGGATCGCCATAGCGACACCCGCGTCCTTACCTCTGATGAGGTCGAGAACGAACTTGACCTTGCGCGGGGAAAGTCTGGCATCACGAAGATATGCTTTTGCTTCCATTTTGATGTTTTCCTCCCTTTGCATTACTTACCGTTGTTGGATGTCTTGGAGCCGGCGTGACCCTTAAAGGTGCGCGTAGGTGCAAACTCACCCAGCTTGTGGCCGACCATATCCTCAGTCACATAGACCGGGATGTGCTTCCTACCATCGTGAACCGCGATCGTGTGACCGACAAATTCCGGGAATATGGTAGATGCGCGGGACCAGGTCTTGAGGACCTTCTTCTCATTCTTCTCATTCATGGCGCAAATGCGGGCGTAGAGCTTAGCTTCTACGAAAGGCGCCTTTTTAAGACTTCTGCTCATTCTACATTCCCTCCTTATTTAGCGTTTCTGCGTTTCACGATGAATTTGTTGGTTCTTGCCTTCTTGTTTCTGGTCTTATAACCCAGAGCAGGCTTGCCCCAAGGAGTCAGCGGGCCGGGATGACCGACAGGAGACTTACCTTCACCACCACCGTGAGGGTGGTCGCAGGGGTTCATGACAGAACCGCGGACAGTCGGACGGAAGCCCTTATGACGGGTCTTACCAGCCTTACCGACCTTGACAGTGTCATGCTCGATATTGCCAACCTGGCCTATAGTGGCCTTGCAATCCAGGCGAACGATTCTGACCTCGCCGGAGGGCAGTCTGACCTGAGCGGAGCCGTTTTCCTTAGCGATGAGCTGAGCGAAAACGCCTGCGGAGCGAGCCAGCTGAGCGCCCTTGCCGGGGTAGAGCTCGATGTTGTGGATCATAGTACCAACAGGAATGTTGGCAACCGGCAGCGTATTGCCGGGCTTGATGTCTGCGTCAGCGCCGGAGTATACCTTGTCGCCGTCGGTCAGACCGAGGGGAGCAATGATGTAGCTTCTGTCGCCGGCCTCATTCTCAAGCAGAGCAATGTAAGCGGAGCGGTTGGGGTCGTACTCGACACCGATAACAGTAGCGGGAGAGGTGTTCTGACGCTTGAAATCGATAATTCTGTACTTGGTCTTGTTTCCGCCGCCTCTGTGACGGACGGTGATGCGGCCATAGCTGTTGCGGCCGGCATGCTTCTTCTTGATGACAGTCAGCGACTTCTCAGGAGTAAACTTTGTGATCTCCTCGAAGGTCGGAACAGTCATATTTCTTCTCGCCGGGGTAGTCGGCTTATACTTAATTGTAGGCATTCTGCTTCAACCTCCCCTATCAGTTCATACCTTCGAAGAACTCGATGGTGTTAGACTCAGCGGTGAGCGTAACGATCGCTTTCTTCCAGGCAGAGGTGTAACCATGATGAACGCCCATGCTCTTGGGCTTTCTCTTCATGTTGATGACGTTGACGTCCTTGACTGTGACATTGAACAGCTCCTCGACCGCTGCGGCGATCTCGGGCTTGGTAGCCTTCTTGTCAACCTTGAAGACATACTTCTTGCAGACAGCAGCGGGAGCGAGGGGCTCACGCACGGTCTTGCCAGCCTTCTCGGCGCGGGCGACCTTGTTCTTATATCTGTCGGACTTCATAACGTCCTTGGGGTCCTTGCGTACCTTGTTCTTTTCGCCGGACATCTGAGCGAAGCTCTCCTCGGAAATGACGGGAGCAAGGATAATGTCCTGTGCCAATCTACTCATTACGCATATACCTCCTCGAGCATTGTGACCGCTTCCTTAGCAATGATGAGCTTGTCAGCATTGAGGATATCGTACACATTGATGGTGTTGTAGAGCGCGGTCTTTACGCCGGCTATGTTAGCGCAGGACTTGATGACCTTGGCATCGATAGCGGGCAGAACTACGAGAGCCTTTCTGTCGGAGCCGACTGCATTCAGCATATTGACCATGGTCTTGGTGCTGTAGCCGTCGCACTTGATCTCGTCGATGACGATGAGGTCACCGCCGGCGACCTTAGCGGACAGTGCGCTGTAGAGCGCAACTCTCTTGGTCTTCTTGTTCATGCCGGTGCGGTAGCTTCTGGGCTTGGGGCCGAGTGCTACGCCGCCGTGTGTCCACTGAGGTGAACGGGTCGAGCCCTGACGAGCTCTGCCGCTGCCCTTCTGTCTCCAGGGCTTCTTGCCGCCGCCGGATACCTCACCGCGGGTGAGGGTGGACTGAGTTCCCTGTCTCTGATTGAGCAGGTAAGCTCTTACTGCGGCATGGAGAACTGCTTCATTTACTTCCGCGCCGAATATGACATCGGACAGCGTGATCTCGCCGACATTCTTGCCGGACATGTCCATTACATTTACGTTTGGCATTGTTCTTCCTCCTTACCGCATTATGCTTTGACCGAGTCGCGGATGAACACTATGCCGTCCTTGGCACCGGGAACGGCGCCCTTGATGGCGATGAGGTTGTTCTCTGCATCGATCTTCACAACTTTAAGATTGAGTATGGTGACCTGCTCGTTACCGTACTGACCGGCCATCTTCTTGTTCTTGAAGATACGAGAAGGGCTGGAGTTAGCGCCCATAGAACCGGGCTGACGATGTACAGGGCCCACACCGTGGGTCATTCTCAGCTTGTGGCAGTTCCAACGCTTAACAACGCCGGTATAGCCGCGGCCCTTTGTGATCCCGGTGACGTCGACCTTATCGCCAGTGGCGAAGGTATCGACAGAGATCGTGTCGCCTACGTTATAGCCGGAGCAGTCGTCAAGACGGAACTCCTTGAGGTGCTTCTTCACAGCGACGCCTGCCGCAGTGAAATGACCAATCTCGGGCTTGTTAAGGTGCTTTTCCTTAACGTCCATAAACCCGAGCTGAAGCGCGTCGTAGCCTTCCTTTTCGGTGGTCTTCTTCTGTGCGACTACGCACGGACCCGCTTCGATGACAGTTACCGGAATGACATTACCCTTCTCATCGAAGATCTGAGTCATTCCCAGCTTTTTGCCGATGATTGCCTTTTTCAATTTTTCCTCCTGTAGGTTATTGGTTGACGCTGTGGATTTCCCTTTCGGGCTACGCCAACATGACCGACAATGCCGCCTTGCGGCAGCGTGGTTGGTTTTGCAGGATGATCGCGATGCTTGATATTACAGCTTTATCTCGATCTCAACTCCTGCGGGAAGTTCAATGTTCATCAGGTCCTCGACAAGCTTCTTCGAGGGTCTGATGATGTCTATCAGTCTCTTGTGGGTGCGATATTCGAACTGCTCGCGGCTGTCCTTATTCACGTGCACCGAGCGGAGAATAGTGATTATCTCCTTGTCAGTGGGGAGCGGAATGGGACCGGAAACAGTAGCGCCCTGTCTCTTTGCTACCTCGACGATCTTCTGCGCCGCGGTATCGATCAGCGTGTGATCGTAGCTCTTGAGACGGATTCTGATCTTCTCATTGGCTGCCATTTTTGTGCCTCCTTCTTGAATTTTGCTGCCTCGGGACGCCTTATTATAGTAATGAAGCGTTTGCCGGGACACGTTTCGGAAATTGGCTTAAATTCCTTCCAACACGTCGCCGTGTGTTTCTTCGCCTGACCTATAAAAAACCGAACTTGCGCACACTCAGCATTGCGTGACAAGATTCGGGGTAGGCGAGACACCAACGACACGGACAGTGGGTCAACTATCCGGCGCTCTCAGAATTATTGCCGCCCGATTTTCGGACATACTCCATGGAAATTCCCTGCTTTCGCAGCAACCTTCCACTTCTTCGCATATCAAGCCTTCATATTATACCACTATTCGGTCAATATTTCAAGCCCTTTGGCAGCAACTTGCTTTCGTCATAACGCAGATTTATTCGCGAATATCAGACGCCGCATTGTTCATAATAGACAAAAATGCGTCATTATCATTCAAAACCGCACTTTTTCGCTGCCGGGCGCAGGCAAGTTTACAATTTGTTCACAATTTTGAGTTATAATTAGTATGTATAAATGTATTTTGAGAGGTTTTTACATGCAGGATCAAAATAATAAGCTGAAAATTTACCTGTTTTCAGGCTTCACGCTGTCGGGCATAATGGCAGTTCTATACGTTTTGTGCTTTTTGCTATCATTTGACCGCTCCATTGGCTATTTTGACGTTTCGCCGCTGACTACTGTGCTGCATTCGCTGCTGGCGCTGACGGTGCTTTGGGTGGCATCTATGCTGCTGCTTATTCCCCGCAACGGACTAACCGTACAAGCGCATCCGCTCAGCCGCAGCAGCCACGTATTATTGTACATTTTGACCGCCGCATTTATCATTTCAACATATTTGCAAATACAGCTGATAACCACGTCGTCTCTGTCCATCTTTATTTCAATTCTTGGCGGCGTCAGCGCAGCCTACACCTGCTGCACCGCTATGGAACACGGTCCGCGTCCCCAGCAGCGCTCGCTGCTGGGCTATGGCGTTATCGTGTGGTGCTTCCTCACCATCGTTGACGCATATTTTAACCGCTATGTCGCCATGAACGGCCCGCTTAAGGTGCTACTGATGTTCAGCATGGTATTTTTGATGCTGTTCCAGCTTTACGATGTTGGGTTCACGGTTGGCCGCGGGCGGCCGAGACTGTACGCAGCTTTCGGGCTGCTCAATGTGCTGCTGTCGCTGTCGTTCGCGCTCTCATACTTTGTCTGCCTGATTGGCGGGCTTCAAAGGGTACCTGAATTTTTGCCGGCGGCGATAGTGACGCCGGTCTACGCGGTCTATTCTGTGTCGCGACTGCTTGATCTATCCAAGGCTGCACCGTGCAGTGACACAGCCGAGCAAAGCGTACCTCCCGCCGACGAGGCCGCAGAGTAAGCGCAGCAGACTATATATAATAAAAGGAAGGAAAAAATCATGTCAGCCAACCAGCGAGTACAGTGGTTCCACCGAAAGGTGGCGGAAATGAGCTACCCAAACGCCAAGCGACTGTCCGAGCGCTTCAAGATATCACACCGCCAAGCGCAGCGCGACGTTGATTTTTTACAGCAGCAATTAAAAGCGCCTCTCGCATACGACCACAAGCGGCGCGGTTATTACTACACTGAGGATTTTGCGCTTCCTATCGCGCTGACTACTGCAAACAGCGAGGATTACAACGGCGTTGTCGCCAATTCCATCGAATTCGCGCCGGAAACGCAGGCCGACAGCACAGTCATTCAGCTTCAGCTGCCCTACTCGGCGCAGATCCGAGTGGCGGATCGCCTTACCGCGGTCGAGCTGGGAGGCTACATCACCGAGCGCACCGGCGATATGATCTATCGCTGCGAATTTCACAGCATCGAAAAATTCATGAGCGTGATAATGTCGCTCGAGGCGGACATCACCATCCTCTCACCCGACTGGCTGCGGGCGCGGCTGGTTCGCTCCGCCGAGCGCATTTTGCGCAACAATTCAGAAAATTCATAATTTTTCATACTTTTTTTCAAAAAGCTATTGACATTTCGGCAGAGATGTGGTATCATTCATCTGTTATCCAAAGACAGCAGGTTCCCGTAAAGGCCACAAGCTCTCCTGCCGAGGATGTGTTAATAGCATACTTCGCGTTCGCGCGGCTGTTATCCTTCTCTTGGGGTCTTGTGTCTTCCGGGAGAAGGATATATTTATTTTCCGTATTTCACATTGGGAGGTGAAACACAATGCCTAGTAATGCAATTCTTGAGCAAAAGAAGCAGATCGTGGCGGACCTTGCTGAAAAGATCAAGGCTTCCCCCGCCGGCGTTCTGGTCAATTATCAGGGAATCACCGTGGCTGACGACACCGCAATGCGTAAGGCTCTTCGTGAGGCCGGCGTGACCTATGTGGTCATGAAGAACTCGCTGACCGGTCGTGCATGCGATGAGGTCGGATACGGCGCTATGAAGGAGCATCTTGAGGGCATGACCGCTATCGCTATCAGCGCTAACGATCCTATTGCCCCGGCTAAGATACTCAAGCCCTACGCTGAGAAGATCGAGTCCTTTAAGATCCTCGCGGGTTACCTCGAGGGCGAGGTCATCGATGAGAAGACCGTTGTCGCTCTTGCGGACATCCCTTCAAAGGAGGTTCTGGTCGCCAAGTTCCTTGGAAGCATCCAGTCTCCTCTTTACAAGCTCGCATACGCCCTCAAGGCTGTCGCCGACAAGATGGGCGAGGATGGCGAGCAGGCCGCTCCGGCAGAGGCTTAATCAGCCGGATTTCATCAAATGCGGCTGACATGTCCGCATAAACAACTTATTTATTTATCGGAGGTATTTCAAAATGGCATCTGAGAAGATTACAGCTATTGTTGAGGCCGTTAAGGGCCTTTCCATTCTTGAGCTCTCTGAGCTCGTTAAGGCAGTTGAGGAGGAGTTTGGCGTATCCGCTGCTGCTCCTGTTGCTGTCGGCGGCGCTGCTGCTGCAGCTGCTCCCGCTGCTGAGGAGAAGACCGAGTTCGACGTTGTTCTCGCTTCCTTCGGCGCTAGCAAGCTGAATGTTATCAAGGTCGTCCGTGAGATCACAGGTCTGGGTCTGAAGGACGCTAAGGAACTGGTTGAGGGCGCTCCCAAGACCATCAAGGAAGGCGTTTCCAAGGATGAGGCTGAGTCCATCAAGAATCAGCTCACCGAGGCTGGCGCAACCGTTGAGGTTAAGTAAGTCCAAACTCGTTTCAAAATCCTGTCTGTACAGGAGACCGGCACCACGCGGTGCCGGTCTCTTTGTTTATTCCCCAAATATGCTGCGGCAGAGCTTGGCCGTGAACCGCTCCTTGGCTGAAAAATCCATGGCGTCGGAATATATCCGCTCCATTTCAAAATGATATTCCCGCACACCGGCCAGCGCGTCCAGCGCCCCTGACAGCATGCTGCTATAGGCTCTGTGCGCGTGCCTCGCCTCCTGGATGTCTGCCTCCGAGGCTGGCAGATTGAGCGATTCCATTGCGACTGGGAAGCAGGTGCGCCCCTCCGCGTGCTCGCCTTCACCGTCGTCGACGACAGCGGCTACACGATCCCGCTCCAGCAGCACGCCGTCCAGCCGCTCCGGGTCGATGGGGTCGCGCGATACCATCACCCGCAGCCCGCGCAGTCGTGCCAGCTCAACTAAGCTGTCAAGCAGCCGATGTGCCGTCATAAAGCTGTCCTTGATGATATACAGCGTCGTCGCCTCGCGCGCGAAGCATTCCGACGTGGCCTGCCCCGTCATACCAACGGCGTTGAGCAGCGCGGTGCTGATCACAAATCCCTCGCCCGGCTCAATGCCCGCCAGCATAGATGCAGCATACTGGCGCAGCCCCTGCTCATCGATCAGCTCGCTACCAATGCCGCGTATGACATGGCACATATCGAGACAGCCCGAAAGCCAGCCATAGGCCTGGCGCCACGCCAATCGCTTGCGTCGCCCCAGCTCGCGCAGCTTGCCGCTGTGCTCACGCAGACACGACTCATCCCAAAAGTCCCCGAGATTGATCAATTGCTCGACCACGCCGGGCTGCTCAGGCTCCCAGGCGTGCGGTGGGGTGCCATCGATGAAGGCGATAGTGCTGTCGTCTCGGCGCAGCAATATGCCATCCAGCGATCCGGGGTCAGACGAGCAATAATACCGCCTCGTCGTCCATCCGCGCGCCTGGGCGTAGCTCTCGACCGCTCTCATGAACCGACTTTTGCCCGTTCCCGGGCCTCCCTTTATCACAAAAATCCGCTCCGCCGAGCCAAACACCTCGGTGTAGTAATTTGTAAATCCCCGCCCGCTGTTCGAGGCGGCAAAATAACCATCAACTGTCATTGATCCCTCCTGAAAAATAAAAATCGGAAGCCTGAACTTCCGATTTTTTGACTTTGTGATGTGCGGCGGCGCCGCATGGCGTTTTGAGGCTTGCAGCCTCGGGGCGGTGTGAAGTATTGCACACTTCAGCGCTGTGAAAGTGGCCCCTTCATGGCCGTGGCTACGTCCGTCAAGGTCAAAACTATCTTCCAAAGAGCGATGAAGCGCGCAGCATTTCACTTGCGTCGAAGCATGCAATACCTCTTCCCTACTTCTGCACTATCTTGACATTCGCCGGCGTGATGCCAGACTGGTCGTAGACGATCTCGTTTATGATAGCGATATCGCTTTGAGTCAGCTTGTCGGCCTTGACAACGACGTTCACCGTCCCCGAGCTGATAACTGCCACGCACTGCTCAAAGCCCTTGGCTACGACCAATGTCTCAATGTTGGACTCCGCCTCCATGTCCTTGGCAATCTGACTGATATCGGCGAGCGCCTGCGTTTTGGTGGCCTCGTCAGATTTTGCGCTGTCGACCACCGCCTGAAGCACCTCCAGCGCCTCATCACGGGCACGAGCGCGGCTGACCTGCGTCGACGAGAAGAAGCTGTCGACCGAGGCGTTGCCGCTGTCGACCGAGGCCGGCGTTGTGCCCGCAGCGTCCGAGCTGCCCATGCCGGCGCTGGCACTGTAATCAAAGCCGTCGTCTCGCCCCGCAAATATTGCCCAGTTAAGTACCACCGCCACGCCGATCAGCAGGACGACGCCCGCAATAATAAGATTCCGCTTGCCCACGCGCTCCACAAATCGCTTTGCCGGCGAGCTTTCCTGTTCGTAAACCATCTCAAATACCTCCAGATGCTTTTGTTTTTTGTTGTGTTACATTATATTACGCACCGCCGGGCAATATGCCCGTTATGTGCCTGTGACATAAATTTTATTTGAACCTATATTGTATGCCGCGCTCAGCAGCGCCGTCAGTCGGCGCACGACCTCGGGCTCCGACCCGCCGCGGCACACCACGCCGATACCGCTGATGCGCGGCAGCAGCTCGGTCAGATACACTGCCTGCTCCGAGCTGCCGTTGCCGACGGTGACATACTTCACCTGCCCCGATGCGCCGCCAAGCTCGGACTTTGTGTCCGTCGCATAGACAAATTCATAGCCACACTCAAGACTTACCGCCACGCTGACATCCGAAACGCCCTCCACTCGGCTGCAAAGCGCGGCTATCTCACGTCGCAGCTGCTCAGTGTAGTCCTCCAGCTGCTCGTGTCGACTGGACGCCGCCTCAGTGCACGAGGTGTCGGTATCTGCGTCACCGGAGCCGCCGAGACACAGCAGCACCCCGCCCAGCGCCAAAAGCCCCACAAGCATCAGTTTGCGGTCAAGCCGCCATTTGCTTTTTTGCAATAGTTATCACCACCTATCCGGTTACTGTACAGCGGCAGCCCAGCAGCTCGCCGATGTACGCTTCTATCTCGTAAGGGTCGCGCAGCAGGGCTCCGCCGGACAGTATGACCGTCACGCTGTCAACATACAGCTCCCCATCACGCTCGCCGAGCACCGCGCTGACGTGACACTGCTCAAGTGGTATGTCATAGCGCTCGCAAATGTGCCCGCGCAGCGATCCCGACGCGTTGTCGGCGCCGTATCGCAAAAGCTGCTCGATATATTGCTGCTCATATTGCTCCTCGGCCTGCTCGCGGTCGAACATACCTGACAATCCGTCGCCCAGCTGCTCAAGGCCGGCCATAAGCTCGCCCAGCGGCGCGACAAGCACGCACAAAACACACAGCGCTCCCAAAAAGCAGACCGTCCGTCGCGTCCCGCCGCCCTCGCCCTCGGGCACCAGCGCCCCTATCGCCCCAACGACCAGCGCCGCCGCCACCACGCTCAAAAGATACCCGCTCATACCGCCACCCACGCTGCCGACGTCCGCGCCAGCAGCGTCAGCGAGAAGATGAGCATGACCGAGCAGGCACATATCACAGCCAAAAGGTAGCCCCAGACGCTGACCAGCTCCGACAGCACGCCCGCCTCCTCACCGCAGCCCAGCAGCCGCGCCGCAGTCCCCGACGCCATCAGCGCCAGCCGCGTCAGCAGCACCGAGATCAGCGTCGGCAGAATCAGCAGCACTATCACGACTATCCCCATCACGCCGACGCTGGCGCGTATATATTTGACGCTGCCCGCGACCGTCCGCAGGCTCTCGCCCAGCGCGCTGCCGACGACGGGAATAAAATTGCCCGCCATATATTTCGCCGTTCTGGCGCTCAGACTGTCGGCGGCCGACGCCAACGTCGATTGTGCACCCAGCACCGCCATCATGAGCATCATCACAAGCCCAATGACAAATGTAAAGCATTTCTTGACTGCCGCCGCTATTCCGCGCATATCGACCGACGGCGAAAGCGCCGAGGCCATGGCCAGCGCCGTGCACAGCACCGCGACCGGTATCACGCAACGGCTGCAAACATTCTCGCAGACCGTCATAAAAAACACCATTGACGCATTATTCGCCGCCGCGCTTGCCACATTGCCGCCCATGGTGTAAAACGTCCCCATCAGCGGCAGCATGGCGTCCGCAAGCAGGTTGAGCCGCTCCAAGGACGCTGTCACCAGCCGCAGCTGCTCATATTGCGTTGATATTATGGCGCCCAGCACCGCCGTCACCGTGCACAGCTTGACCGCGGCGCTCAGTGAAGACGACCTCGACAGCGTATTCAGCGACCGCAGCAGCGCCGAGAGCAGCAGTATCACCAGCAGTGTCGCGAAAAGCCGCAGCGCCCCGCCAAGTCGGACGCCGAGCAGCTGAGCGATACATGAAATTATGTATTCAAGGCTGCTCATCTGCTCAGCCGCACCGTGCAGCTGCGCCGGATCGTCCGAAAACACGCCCTCCGGCAGTAGCTCGGCGATGTCGTCGGGCACACCGTCCAGCAGCTGCTCATATTGCTCGCCATAGGCGTCGTAATTGACTGCGGCGGCGGGCAGCTTGAGCGCGGCGACCAGCACCGCTACCGCACAAACGGTCAAAATGACAGCTATCGCTCTCCGCATACCCTCACCTCACGCCCATCTCAGCAGCTCACGAGCCGTGTCGAGCACTGACGAAATGAGCGGCAAGCTAAGCAGCAGTATCTCACACCGTCCCGCCAGCTCGAGGCAGCTCGCTACCGTCCCCTCGCCACAGTCGCGACACAGCTCAGCTCCGAGCTGCGTCAGCATGGCCACGCCGAACGCCTTGAGCAGCACCTCGACGCCGTCACCCAAGCCCGCGCCCTCCGCCAGCTGCTCAAAATAGACGCAGAGCGGCGCCAGCAGCCCCAGTATCACCGCCATCAGCACCACGCTGCCGCTCAGCCTGATCGGGATCGCCAGCTCGCCGCGCAATTGCCTAACGACCAGCGCCGCCATCGCCGTGATAAGCCCGATGCCGCATATCTGCCAGCTCTCCATCACAGCCCAAATATGTCGCGCACGCTGTCGAACAGCGCGCCGATCTCACCGACCAGCATCAACAGCGCCACGACAATGCCACTGATTATGACCAGCGTTGATTGCTCATCGCGCCCGTATTTTGACAGTATCTGCGCCGCTGCCGACACCAAAATTCCTACTCCCGCCACCTTAAATATAAGCGAAATATCCATTTGTCCCTCCTAATTACCATCGCGCCGCGCCTAAAGCAACAACAGCGTCAGCAGGGCGCCACCGCAAAGGCACAGCACCATTATCACGCGGCAGCGCCCCGGCAGGCGTGCGCTCTCACTGCGCTGCGCCGTCTCAAGCGTCGTGACACAGTCGTCAAGCGTGCACTCCAGCGTCTGCCGCGCCCCCATCTCGAGCGCCGCCGCAACGGTCTCAAGCGCCTGAAGTGAGGCCGCGTCAAGCCATGTCCGTGCCGCCGCGCAAAGCTGACGGGCATCGGCGGGCGGGGCGTTAATGCCACACTTCTCAAACGTTTTATGATCACATCTGCGAATTATCTCGCCAAACTCAAGGCCGTTTGTTTTGATTTGTGATGCAATATGTCGTGCAAGCGTGCAATAGCCATCCAGACGCTCGAGCCGCTCACGCTCGCGGCAGCACAGCTGCCGCCCCAGCATCGCGGATGCCGCCATCAGCATGCCGCCGCCCAAAAGCTCAGCCCACATCCGCTGCCTCCGCCGCCGTGACGTCGTATTCATAGCAAAAGCTGCCCGGCGCACGCGCCAGCCCAACGTAGTATCCAAAGCAGCGTCCGCGGTGCAGCGCCGCCATGCCGGGTCTTGACAGCAGCTCGCGCACGTCGGCGGCATGTGCGCAGGCCAGCAGCGGCACCCCGCACCCGTGCGCCGCCAGTATCGCGTCGGTCTCGCCGACGCCAATCTCATCGCATACCAGCACCTGCGCCGCCAGCGTCCGCACCGCCACCTCAAGGCCAAGCGCCTTGGGATAGCTCGCCAGCACGTCGACCAGCAGCTCGGGTGCGTCCAGCCCCGGCGCCAGCTCGCCGCGGCTGTCGATCACGGCCACACGTCGCGCCTGCGTGCCCGATGCAAGACAGGCCGCGGCGCCGCGCAGCACCGTCGTTTTTCCGACGCCGGGCGGCGAGTAGACTAACACCCCGCGACACAAGCGCTCTCGCCGCATAAGCTCCGCCAGCTCCTGCCCCACCCCGCGCGGCGCCATTCCAGGGATGCGCACCACCACCGTGCCGATGTCGTAAATGCCGGTCAGGCGGTCGCCGTCCAGCGCCGCATGCCCGCATACGCCGATCCGCATGCCGCGATAGCTGATATAGCCCTGCTTGATGGTGTCGGCATGCGCATATGGCGAGCCGCCGCAGGCGCGATGGATGAGCTCCTCCAGCTCTGCCGCCGTCGCGACATAGTCGAGCGGGCTGTTGCGCCCGCCGCAGGTTAGCGAGGCTCGCCGCCCGCGGCGGATATGTATCTCCTCAATGCCGACCTCCCCGCGCTCGCGCAGCTCGTCCGACAGGCGATATGGCAGCAGCTCGAGCACTGCTATCGGCAGCACGGCCACCCCCGACGCGCGACGGTCTATAAGCGTTGTTCGCATCCGCATCACCTCCACCATGAATATATGGTTTGTCCCGCCGCGATAGAACCCGCAGGACAACTTTTATCCCAAAGTTTTGGGGCGACAGTTGACAAGGCACGCTATATGTGGTATACTGTAACCACCAAAATTTGTTTTTGTTTGAAAGGACATTTACAATGAACACCATTAAATTCGACAAGAAAAATGTTAAGGTCGTCGCACATCGCGGCGTCAGCGGACTTGAACGCGAGAACACCTGCGCCTCCTTCATCGCGGCCGGCAATCGCTCCTATTATGGCATTGAGACCGATATCCACAAGACTGTCGACGGCAACTACATCATCATCCACGACAACGACACCGCACGCGTCGCGCAGGATAAGCTCGAGGTCGAGCAATCCACCTTCCAGACTCTGCGCTCGCTCCAGCTCACCAATCTCTATGACGGCACACGCTCCCGCGCCGGCCTCAATCTCCCGACGCTGGAGGAATACATCAGCATCTGCAAGCATTACGAAAAGGACGCCGTACTTGAGCTCAAAAACGCCTTCACCGAGGACGAGGTGCTCGAGATCTGCGCCAACATTGAAAAGCTGGACTACCTCGACCACGTGGTCTTCATCTCCTTCTCCTACGACAACCTGGTCTACCTGCGCCGCAAGTACCCCCAGCAGGCAGCGCAGTTCTTAACCTCCAGGTACGATGACAGCCTCATCGACCGCCTCAAGGAGTGGAATCTTGACCTCGACATCCGCGAGACCGCGCTGACCGCCGAGATCACCGCCACCCTCAAGGCTGCCGGCATCACCGTCAACTGCTGGACAGTCGACGACCCGGCGCGCGCCGAGGAGCTGGTCGGCTACGGCGTCGACATGATCACCACCAACATCCTGGAGTGATCACCATGATAGGGACTGCCAAAAGAGCCCTCTGTCTGCTTTTGACACTGGCATGTCTGGCGGCATTGGTGATCGTTCCGGTCACGGCGGCCAACGGTAGTGACACCGGTACGGTAAGCTACTCCTGCCCTGCCATCACAGCGACTGTCGGACAGCGGGTGCAGCTGACCGGCCGCGCGGTCGAGTTCAAAAGCGCGACTGCAACGCCCGCCGCCGACATCACCTGGAGCTCAGACGTGCTGACCGTCGGCGCTGACGGCAGCGTCACCCCCACCTCCGCCGGCGTCTATGCACTGACCGCCACCGCGGGCAGCCTGAACCGTAAGGTCTATCTTGTGGTCAAGGCCGCCGAGGACAGCGAATATGTGCTGTACTACAACGATTTTTCCAACCCTGACATATCCGACTGGCGCGTAGTCCAGCAGACCTCCGGCGCCACCATCGGCGTCTCCGACGGCAAACTGGTGCTCGACGCCTCGGGGAAATCTTCATATTATATCCGCCTGCTGCTGCCCTCCTGGCTGTCTGCCTTCGGTGACTGCAAGCTGACTGCCAACCTCACCATCGAGCGCGCCGCCGCAGACACCAACTGGATCAGCCTCATGGCGCGCATCCAGAACAACAACTACCCCTACTGGCAGGCCTGCCTGCGCAAAAAGGCGACCGCCTCTAACGGCACCGAGCTGGCCGAGCGCACCTCGGCGGACAAGTGGAGCGTGACGCACACCTGCGCGTATTCCGAGGACATATCTCCCTCAAAGCAGTACGAATACAGCCTTGAGCTGCAAGGCAAAAACGCCTGCTCCACAATTAACGGCGAGCAGCTGCTGTTCTCCACCTCGGTGACGCAGACCTCGGGTCATCTCGGCCTTCAGAGCCGCGGCTGCCGACTGGCAATCGACAGCATCAAGGTCACTGTCCCGACCGAGGCGCTTGAACCGCCCGTCGCCAATGTCCACACCACGCGCGAGCAAACGTCAAACCTCATCATGACGCCCGCCATCATCTCGCAGATAAAGACCGCCGCCGAGCTCGATGAAATACAAACACTCGCGCCCACGGCCGCCATTTTGAACGTCAATTCGGCGCTTGAGGTGACGTCCCCCGACGGCGGGCTACTGTGCTCGCTGAGCGACGCGCTCGACAAGCTGGGACGGACGGTCATTCCGACGTTTTACGTCAGCGATAAGGCAACCGTCACCGCGCTGTGCGCCGAGCTTGAGCGCCGTGAGCTGAAGGATGTCATGTTTATCTCGTCGAACGACGAGCTGGTGCTGCTGGCACGGACGACATACCCACATTCGCAGGGCGTGCTCGATGTCTCGAGCCTCACATCATCCGATGGGCTTGATAACAGTGCGCTGACTGCACTGCGCGGCCGCGCAAATGCCTGCAACGCGCGCACGGTGCTGCTGTCCGACGACGTCGCGAGCCGTGACCGCGTCGAATATCTCCAGCGGCTGTTCATAACCGTCTGGAGCTGCCCCGCCGACACGGCGACAGGCTACGTCTCGGCCATCACCTCTGGCGCCAACGGCATTGTCGTCGCCGATCGCGTAAGCTACGACAGCCTGCTGACCTCATCCTTCGCCCAAAACACCATAACGCGCCTGGTCAACATCATCGGTCACCGCGGCATTCCCTCGCTGGCGCAGGAAAACACTATCGCCGGTAGCGTGCTGGCCTATGACAAGGGCGCGACCATGATCGAAAACGACATTTATCTGACTCGCGACGATGTCATCGTTGTCATGCACGACTCGACCATCGACCGCACCACCAACGGCACCGGCAACATCGAGCGCTTCACCTACGAGCAGCTGAAGCAGTATTCTGTTGACAGCAACGCCAGCTATGACCCTGAGCCGATACCGACGCTTGAGGATTACTTCAAGGAATTTAAGGGCAAGGACGTGCAGTTGGTCGTCGAGATCAAGTCTGACGCCAACACTAAGATAGTTGACGCGCTGGCAAAGCTGATCGAACAGTACGACATTGCCGATCAGGTCAATGTCATCACCTTCAGCGAGAATTTTGTCAAGCTGATGCACCAAAAGCTGCCTGAAATATCAGTCGGATACCTGACCTCGTCCATAAAGCAGCTTGAGGATGCCGCCGATGACACGCTTGAGACCGTGCTTGACACAGTTTCCCCGCTGGCAACAACCTACAACCCCAAGTACAGCGCCGGCAAGCTGGGCTACAACCTGCTGCGTCGGCTGTCCGAGCGTGGACTGACCATCTGGCCCTGGACGCTCAACGATCGAGCCGATTTTGACAGCTATTTTATGCTGGGTGTCCACGGCATCACGACCAACTACTCAAGCTGGGCGACAAATTACGCCCGCCGCCTTGATGCTCCGTCGTCCGAGGTAACTGTCGGCGAGGACGGCGTCGCATTTGCGCCGTCGCGCATGACCTACGGGCGCAAAACGAGCGAGATCACAACTGCCGAGATGATCGTGATCGAGAGCAACGGCGCCGATGTGCGCTACGCAGACGGCGTGCTGAGCGCGACCGGCAGCGGCAGCGCCACGGTTTATTTCAGGCTGGCCTGCCGCACGACCTCGGGCGCAACCTACTACCTCTGCACCGAGCCCGTCAGCGTCACGACGCCCGACGCCGTTGTGACTACCGCTCCCGAGCCGCAGGATGGCGACACAACGCCTGCGCCATCCATCGACACCGCGCCCGCCCCCACCGACACCACCACGTCCGGTGGCAGCGCCTCCGGCTGCGGCTCGACCGTCGGCCTCGCGGCACTCGTTGCGCTGCTCCCTGCCGCCCTCGTACTGTCGAAAAAACGCAAGTGATCGGACATGTGAGGTGATTGCATACTTCACGCACCAAAAAGGCTTGCCCTCGTGCGTATTTGAGCATCATCACGCCTCAATACGCATCCGAGGGCAAGCCTTATGTACGGTGTAAAAATATTGTAGTCGCTCATTTGCGGCTCTTTAGATTTATTCATTAAATTTTTAAGCAATGATTTAACCGATCAAGCAATTGAAAACAGATGGCACCGCTCATTTGCGGTGCCATCTGTTTTTATTTGACGGTATTAAGCCTGCAGCGTCAGAACGCGCCGTCTCATCCCCGCCGCGCAATACGCCAATAACAGCCCGGAGCGCAATGGAGAGAAACCCCGCCATGGCCGCCGCGACGCCGAAAAGCAGCGCCGCGCCCGAACGCATAATACAAGCAGCGCCAAGCAGCGCAACGCACTGCACCGCGCCGCCCGCGGCGCATCCGCGCAGCAATAACGAGACATCTCGCAGATATCCGGCACGGCCGCGTCGGGCGGCGAGCAAAAGCTCCAGCATCAAGACACACATGGCCATCGCCGCCAGGACTGCCGCATAAAGGCAGACTAACATCGGCCAGAACCGCTTCATATACGCCGTGTCGATACTGCCGAGCAGCAGCCTCAGCACAAACGGAAGCGCCACACACATCCCGCCCGCAGCGCCGAGCATCAGCCAAACAGACACCATCGTCAACCCGAATACCTTTTCACGTCTCTGCATAAAAGCCCTCCGCAATAATCATATTAATACCTTCATGATTATTGCCCACCATTATCGACGGCATACAAAAAGCGTGCACACCGAATATCAGTGTGCACGTCTTTGTATCACAATTCAGGAAATGCCTATACAGGTTACTGATATACTACGTCATATGTGAGGTCGTATATCTTGCAGCCGCCGCTGTTGAAATTAATGTAATACTTCCCATCCCAGTTCATCAAGGTCTCAGATTCCATGGGCGTGGCCAGGTGCACAATGCGCTTAAAGCCGTCCTGCCAGGTGTAGACGATAATAATATTGTCATCCGTGCCCTTAGACGAATCTCTGCTGAGCGGCATGTAAATGTACGTGTCATCAGCGTCCATGCCCTGACCTATGTAGCCGGTCGTCGACTGCATATCAAGCGTCGAAACACATTTAAACTCGGTATCACAAATGTTCAGCTTGCCCCCCGCAGCTATGCAATAGCGGTCACGCTGGGCGTTGTAAGCAATGGCATAGGGCGTACCATCCACCGTCGCATTCACCTGCCGCAGCAACGTCAGCGTATCAGGGTCGATGATGGACAATGTAGTGCCAACCATGCTCGGCACTACGAGAATGTTCTCCCGGCTGTTGTAGCACATATCGTTCGCATGATGGAGCGGCAGCTCCTCGCTGACTGCGACCAGTGACCAATCGTCCATTCTGCGCTTGACGATAATGTCAGTCTCCAAGCCGTTGACATTCTTTTTGAGAACGATGTAAAAATAAGTTCCATCCGTGGCCGCGCCCTGCGTGGCAGTGAAGCCGTTTATCGCCGGCTGAACGCGCTTGTTATCAATGGCGGCCGCAATCATCTTTTTGGATGACATGATTCCCTCAAAGGTGTTTTTCTCAGGTGCGGTCACCAGCGTGTCCGCGCCAACAGGAATCGCAAAGCCGTTATCCGTTCTATACTGCTTATTTCTAAGATAATTCTCCTCGAAATCATACATAGCGTAGGCCGTCATGGTGTCGTCCGTGCCAGCAATGACGATCTGCTGCTCTGTCACCTTGATGGCATACGAATCCTCCGGAAGCGAAGAGATCAGCTCACTTGAAGCCGCGCGATTGGTCGAGCCGACCAGTATCTCCGACGCATTATGATTGATATCGCCTGCATCCCTTACCCAGTCAGACTTGATAACAAATGTAGTTGACAGCAGCTTGTTTATATCCTTATTAAACGCAACACAGCCGTCCACTATGCCGCCGTTTGCCTCTTCGGAACGAATGATAGTCAGCTTTGCCACGCCATTCTCAACGAGATGCAGCAGCTTTTGCTCAGGCACCGACGGAGTGTCAGCGGCCGATGTGCTGTCCGACGGCGTAGTATAATCATCCGCCGGTGTATTGCTGTCAGAGCAGCCGCAAAGCAGCATTGCGCCGCACAGTATGATCACAAATATAGATCTTAACAGTATTTTATTCATATAAGTATGCCTCCGTGATATGGTGTTTTAATTATTCACTAAACAATCTGCAATAATCGCGATACAACTGCACCGAGCGCTCATGCCCACAGAAGGCCGATGTGCCGGGGCGATTCATCATCCCCATATACTGGTAGCAAAGCACCTCGTCACAATACTCGGAAACTGCCTCCAGCTGTGCCCGGATGCGCCCGATATCAGCCGGCAGCAGCGCCGAATGGTAGACCGTGCCCTCAAACTCGAACAGCTCCAGGTCCGCCCAAAGCGCACTGCGCCCCGACAGGTCGTGCACGCGGCGCAGCGCCGCATAGTAAGAGCCCGTCTTGTCCGGCGTCGACTTCTGCACTCCGACCTCATCCTGATATGCCACAAAATCGACGTCCAGTGCATCCAGCTGACGCGCGTATTCGTCGTCACATTCCAACATATTTGTACCAAACGGCGCGATAAGTATGCGCTTTGTGACATCAAGTGAGTGTGCGAAAGCCGTGTAGCTGTTGCAATAATTCATAAACTCGGGCGAGAAATGCCCGCGTATGCAGGTCTCATCCGGGTAATACCAGCCGTAGAATGAGGGGTGGTGCCCATATAGCGCATACAGCTGCTCCATGGCGCGAAAGGCGCGGCGCGTGACCTCAGGGTCGACCATGTTGACCCGCGCGCACGACCAAACGCCGTAAAAGCCCGTCGACATAAACACCCGCAATCCCTGTGCGTCAGCCTCGTCGAGCAGTGCGCCGATGGGGTCAGCACAGGCAAAATCCTCGGCGAAGGGGTAGATGTCATTCTTAAAGTAGGTC
The DNA here is from genome assembly GCA_964463325.1 of uncultured Lachnospiraceae bacterium. Lineage (GTDB taxonomy): Bacteria > Bacillota > Clostridia > Oscillospirales > CAG-272 > UMGS1002. Next base: position 64,638 of record CAYXBY010000001.1, read on the forward strand.
TCCGCCCTATCCTCGTAGACCAACGATGTGCACATCAGCACTATGTATTTCATGCCCAGCCCCGCGATCTCGCGCACCTTCTCGCGCCACTGCTCGCCCGAAAAACGGCGGCAGCTGCTGTTCCAATACTTGCCCTCAGCGGTGTTGTGGTGGGTAAATTCAAACCACGTCCCGGTTATTTTCTTGATCATACAGGCCTCCCTTGGTTTTCTTCTATTATAACATGCATTGCGGTCAAAATGCAACCCAAAAATGCAATAAAAATCGGACATTCTCGGCTTTTGGGTCAAAAATGTCCGTTTCTTCAGCTCTGTGATATTGGAAATTGCGTCAGCGACGAACCGTCGAGCTCTGCCGCGTGCATATCCACCGCGCGGCGCCGACTGTCCTCGTAGGTCGAGAAATAATACACCCCGCGGTCAGCGTCCCAAGCGCCGGTGTAGATGGTGATCTCGTATTTGCCCGGCGCGACCTCGCAGCAGCCGCGCACCTGCTCGACTGAGCCTAAAATGTGAAATATCTGACATATGCCCGCGTCCGCTGTGTCGTCCGAGCGCGAATTTCCGCGCACGAAGGCCGCCCGCACAAAGCGCGACGCCGACGAGACGTCACCCGGCAGCCCCAACGCACCCATGCCGCGGCTGTAGCAGTCGAGCTCAAGCCCCGGCGCAAAGCTGCACTGCGGTTGGCGTGACGACAGCGCCATATAATTGCGCAGATTTGTCATGTGCCAGTCGAAAGGCGGGTTGTTGGTCAGCACGCCGGCGGGATCATCATAGACCTGTAGCCCCTCGCGCGTCGATTCGAGCACGATGGCGCCGCTGCGGTCGGCGATAATCCAGTGCAGCTCGGCCGCAGGATAGCGGTCACTGAAGGGCGTGCCGACGAGGCAGAGACGGTCTATCAGCGCCCGAGCCTCATCCACCGTGGCGCACTGCGACAGCACCCACGGAATGAGCTCAAACTGCGCCACGCAGTCCTGCCCCGACTGCGCCTCGCCATACACCGCGTTTCCGACGAAATTCAGCCCCGCCATGCCAAGCCCCCGCTCATTGACGGCGTCGTAATACAGCGGATATCCCTCCGCCACGTGCGCCATGCCGATCATGGCATAATGCTCTGCCGTCTCGCCGCCGTGACGCCACCGCAGCGGATATCTCCGCGGCATCACGGTGACTGCCTCGCCGTATGAGAATTCATAATCCAACGTCCGCCCCATGAAAAAGTGGCCGGCCGTCCCATAGGTCACTGCTGTGCACATATGCGCTCTCCTAAGATTATTTGATATTTTTAGGTCACATATTGATAAGTTTTGCGGCCAAGGCTACACTGCTTATCATTTTGAGAACAAGGCATCACAGCCTGTCGGCTATCTCAAATATCAGCCTTTCGGTCTTTTCCCAGCCGAGGCAGGGATCGGTGATGGACTGCCCGAACACGCCGCCGTCAGTCTTTTGATTGCCGTCGACAAGATAGCTCTCTATCATGAGCCCGCGGCACAGGCGGCGGATGTCGGAATTTTGACGCATCGAGCGCAGCACGTCATGCGATATGCGTATCTGCTCCTCGTATTTTTTGCCCGAATTCGCATGGTTGGTGTCGATTATGACCGCAGGATTTTGCAGTCCCGAGGCGGCATAGCGCTCGTTCAGCTGAAGCAGATCCTCATAATGATAATTCGAGACCGTCTTGCCGTCAGTCGTCTGGTAGCCGCGCAGGATGGCGTGCGCGAGCAGGTTACCCGTGCTCTCGACCTCCCAGCCGCGATAGATGAAGGTGTGCGGATGCTGCGCCGCGGTGATGGCGTTCATCATGACCGAGATGTCGCCCTCCGTCGGATTCTTTAGACCGACGGGAATGTCCAGCCCGCTGGCCGCCAACCTGTGCTGCTGATTCTCGACGCTGCGCGCGCCTACGGCGACATAGGACAGCAGATCCGAAAGATAGCGATGGTTGTCGGGGTACAGCATCTCGTCCGCGCTCGAGAGTCCAAAATCGCGCAGTGCGCTCATGTGCAGCTCGCGGATAGCGACAATGCCGCGCAGCATGTCGGGGTGACTGTTGGGGTCAGGCTGGTGCAGCATGCCCTTGTAACCATCGCCGGTGGTGCGCGGCTTGTTGGTGTAAATGCGCGGGATGATGATGAGCTTGTCCTGTACCTGCTCCGACACGCGCTTGAGACGGCTGATGTATTCCAGCACCGACTCGCTCTTGTCGGCCGAGCAGGGACCGATAACAAGTATAAATTTGTCGCTCTCACCGCAAAATACCTTTTTTATCTCTTCGTCACGTGCCCGCTTGACCGCCGCCATCTCCGCCGTCACGGGATATTGCGCCTTGATCTCCTGTGGAATGGGCAGCTTACGATAAAATTTCATGTTCATAGCTATATTTTAACCTCTCGTGTATTGTTTTATCAATTTTTTATGACCGGCTTGTCGAATTTTTCGCGCCGCTCGCTTGAGCATCGCATCATTTGACGCAGCTGTTCCCTGTCGCCGTCGACCAGCGCCTGCCGCATGCGCCCCAGCTCGAGCGAGAAGCGATCCATCTGCGCCAGCAGCGCGTCGCGGTTCCAGAGAAACAGCTCGCTCCACATCTCGTCGTTTATTTTGGCGATTCGGGTCAGGTCACGGAATGAATCTCCGGTGTAGGCCTCCAGCCCCGGCTGGTCGGTCGCGCACATGAGCGACACCGCGATGCAGTGCGTCAGCTGCGACAGGAACGCTATCATGCGGTCATGCTCCTCAACGCTCAGACGACTAATGCGGTGAAAGCCCAGCAGCACGCCCAGCTGCTCACACAGCGCTATCGCCTCGGGGGTGTTGCTCTCGGTCGGGACAACGATGTAGTTTGCACCCTGAAAAACGCTGTCGTCGCTGTGCTCAACGCCGCTCTTTTCCCTGCCCGCCATGGGATGCGCCGCGATAAATTCGACTCCCTGCGGCATCAGCTGCTGCACGCGGGCGGTTATGCTGCCCTTGACGCCGGTCACATCCGTCACCAGCGTCCCGGACGAAAAATACCCGCCGTAGTGCTCGACCCACTCTATCAGCGTGTGCGGGTAGAGCGCCAGCACCACAAGGTCAGCTGCCGCGACCACCTCGGGGTCGACCTCGGTGTAGCCCGCAGCAATAAAGCCGCCCTCGCGCGCGTACTCGATCGAGCTCTCGCCGCGCGTTATGGCCGTGACGGCAAAGCCCTGCCGCGTCAGTGCGCGGGCATAGCTGCCGCCTATCAGTCCAAGTCCAACAATAAGAATATTCGCTTTATTATCAAGCTTTTTCAGCTTCAGTGACATTCAATCCTCCCTCTGCACGTCGGCGCCCAGCGCCCTCAGCATGCTCCAGAATTCCGGCAGGCTCTTGGCCACGCACTCTGCGCCCTCGATCGTCCCGCCGACGGCGCAGGCAACAACCGCCAGCGACATGGCAATGCGGTGATCGTTGTGACTGCGCAGCACCCGACTCGGCGCGCGCACCCCGCCGTCCACATGTATCTCATTTTCGGCCACCTCGACGCGAGAACCGAAGGCTGCCAGCTCCTCGGCCATGGCCGCGCCGCGGTCGCTCTCCTTAAAGCGCAGACGCGCCGTGTCGCGCAGCGTGACGCCGTCACACAGCGCCCCCGCCGCCATAAGAACGGGGCCGAGGTCGGGACAGTCGGCTATCGACAGCGTGCAGTGCCCACGCCCGATGCTGCCGAGGTACTCCCGCCAGACGCGATCGCCCTGACGGCCGTCGTCGCAAAGCCCAGGCATTGATATCTGGCCGCCGAGCAGCTCCAGCGCCCCAAAAAACGCCGCCGCAGACTGGTCGGTCGGCACCTCCAACGCCGAATTTGCCCGCCCGCACTGGCTGCCGTGGATGATAAACGTCCCCGCCTGCGGCCGCTCGACGGCATAGCCAAGCTTGCGCAACGCATGCATCGTCAGCTCGATGTACGACGCGCTCTCCAGTGCCGTCGTCAGCGTAATGCGGCTGTCACCCGCCGCGTGCGGCAGTGCAAGCAGCAGCCCCGAGATAAACTGACTACTGATATTGCCCGGGATGTCAAAGCTGCCGGCGTCAAGCGGCCCGCAGACTGTGATGCTGCCCTCGCCGCGCTGCCACCTCAGCCCCGCGCCGCGGCAAATGTCCTCGTAAACCGACAGCGGGCGCTGCAGGAGCCGCCCCGCCCCGTAAAAGGTGACCGGGCGGTTGTCGAGCAATGCGAACGGCAGCAGCAGCCGCAGCGTGGTGCCGCTCTCGCCGCAATCAAGCACCGTCTCGCCCGACAGCGACTCCATCAGCGCGCCGCCGCGCACCTTAGCCGTCTCGCCGCGCTGCTCAATGTCGGCACCGAGGCGGCGCAGGCAGCGGAGCGTCGCGCGGACGTCGCAATTATCCGGCAGACCGTGAATGACGGTCTCACCGGGCGTGAATGCAGCGGCGATGAGGTAGCGATGCGCCATGCTTTTGGAGGTCGGCAGGCGCACCTCGCCGCTCGGGACGCAGGGTGACACCGTCACCCTCATGTGTTGCCTCCCTGCTCGCACAGCAGGTCAATGGCCTCGAGATAGCCGTCAAGCCCCCGCCCCGAAATGCAGGCTACGCAGGCCTCGCGGACATAGCTGACCTGTCTGAAGGCCTCACGCCGATCCACCTCGGAAATGTGCACCTCGACAGTCGGTATACCGACTGCCTTAAGCGCGTCGAGCAGCGCGACCGAGGTGTGCGTGTAGGCCGCAGGGTTTATGACGATGCCGTCATAAACACCGTATGCGTCCTGAATGGCATCCACCAGCGCGCCCTCGTGATTTGACTGATAAAGCGTCACCGAGACGCCGCGCTGTGCCGCATGCGCCTCGATCATCTCGCACAGCGTCGCATAGCTCTGCCGACCGTAAATATCCGGCTCGCGAATACCTAACATATTTATATTGGGGCCATTTATGACCAAAATTTTCATTATTGTACCTCCTCCGCCTCATTTATCATGTTGAGCAGGCGTGCCGCCGTCTGCTCCGGGCTGCCCTCGACCGGCAGTGTGATGTCCGCCGCCGCGCGGTACAGCGGCAGCCGCTCGCGATATCGCGCCTCAAGCGCCGCACGATCGCAGGACAGCGGGCGATCAGGCGTCGGCTGGATGTCGGCCGGCCGACGATCGACAAAAACAACAAGTCCATTGCGCTTCAGTGCGCGAATGTTGTCGGGACGCAGCACGGCGCCGCCGCCCGTCGCAATAACGCAGCCGCTCTGCGACGAAAGCTCGGCGATCACGGCGCTCTCGGCTGCCCTGAAGGCGTCCTCACCGTGCGAGGTGATGTAGTCCCCCGCCGTGACACCGGTTCGCTCACAAAACAGACTGTCGCTGTCAAACAGGGGACGCTCCATCCGCTCGGCCAGCAGACGCCCCAGCGTGCTTTTGCCGCTGCCCGGCATGCCGACGAGCACTATGCTCTGCTTGCGCCGCAGCATTTGGCGATAGACACTGTCTGTTTTGCCGATAATGCTCTCATTGTCAAGAAACAGCGCCGCCGCCCACGCCGCCTGAGCCACCAGCATGTAGAGTCCGCCCGCCGCCGGCAGTCCGCGCTCCAGCGCACGGCAGATCAGCCGTGTGCGCAACGGGTGGTAGACGGCGTCGGCCACGCCACGCAGCGCCGGGAACTCCGCCGGGTCAACGGCCATGCCGTCCTCGTGTGGGAACATGCCCAGCGGCGTTGTATTGATCAGCACCTCGACCTCAGAGCGCTCGCGGCTCAGCGTCTCGTAGCTGATCTCGTCCTCGCCGCGTGGCGTGCGCGAGACGCGCACCACCCTTGCCGCACCCAGCGACTCGGCCACTGCCCGCGCCGTCCGCGACGTCCCGCCGGTGCCCAGTATCGCGACATAGCTGCCGCGCACAGGAATGGCGGTGCGCACGAGCAGCGCACGCATGCCGTAAAAATCAGTGTTATAGCCTATCAGACGCCCGTCGCGACACAGCACGGTGTTGACCGCGCCGATTCGCGCCGCGGCATCGTCGATCTCGTCGAGATATGGCATGACGGTCTGCTTGTAGGGGATGGTGACGTTGATACCGCAGAAGCGCCGCGCCCTCAAAAATTCGCCCACGTCCCCCGGCTCCAGCTCACGCAGGCAGTAGCTGTAGTCGGCCAGCAGGGGGTGTATCTCGGCCGAAAAGCTGTGCCCCAGATGCTCACCGATGCAGCCGTATTCCATTGGTGCCATTGAATTTTCGCTCATTTGTGCCACCTCACACCAGCGCATCCGCACCACCGCGCATCAGCAGCAGATCGGCGACCGTCAACGCCGTCACGGCGTCGATGACCGGACAGGCTCGCGGCACGATGCAGGGGTCGTGCCGTCCCGCAATGCTCAGCTCGATATTCTCGCCGCGCACCATATCGACCGTGTGCTGCGGGCGCGAAATGGACGGCGTCGGCTTGATGGCGCAGCGGAAGACGAGCGGCATGCCGTTGGTTATCCCGCCGCCGATGCCGCCGGAACGATTGGTCGAGGTCAGAATATTTCCTTCATTAATGTAATAGGGGTCGTTTGCCACACTCCCGCGCAGGTCAGCCAGTGCAAAGCCGTCGCCAAATTCGACACCCTTTACGGCCGGGATGGAAAACAGCCCGTGCGACAGCAGGCTCTCGACCGTGTCAAACCACGGCTCGCCCAGCCCGGCCTCAAGGCCGGTGACTACCGTCTCGGCAATGCCGCCGACGCTGTCGCCCTCGGCGCCCGCCGCCAGTATGGCCTCGCGCATGCGCTCCCACGCCACCCCCGAGAGCACCGGATGGGCGGCCTCGTGCAGCACCGCAAGCTCGTCCTCGGGGTGAAGCGCGTCAAACGAACGGTCATCCACACCGGCGCAACGGCTGATATGGGTGCCTATCAGTATTCCCTGACGCCGCAGCGCCGAGGCGACTATCGCCCCCGCCGCCACCAGCGCCGCCGTCAACCGACCGCTGAAATGGCCGCCACCGCGGGCGTCCTCAAAGCCGTGATACTTGATGTGCGCAGGATAGTCGCAGTGGCCGGGGCGTGCGCGACCGGCTATAGCGGAATAGTCCCCGCTGTGCTGCGCGACGTTGGGTATCAGTATGCACAGCGGCGTCCCTGTTGTGTGACCGTCGTAAACGCCGCTCTCGATGACAAATTCATCCGGCTCGCGACGTGCAGTCGCAGTCGCGTCCTGCGGCCGACGGCGGCTAAGCGCGTGCGATATCTCGGCCTCGTCAACCGGGATACCGGGCGTCAGTCCGTCCAGCACCGCCCCGACGGCACTGCCGTGGCTCTCGCCAAAAAGCGTCAGTGTCAGCATGCTTCCGTAAACATTTTTCATGACAGTGCGATGACCTCCCCGCATTTCTCAATTATTTGATCGGCGCTCATGCGCTCAAAGCGGAAGCGCCCTATCTCGGGCAGCAGGACGGTCACTATGCCATCTCCTGCCGCCTTTTTGTCGTGCAGCATGACCTCGCGCAGCCGCTCGCGCTCACAGCGAAAGGCGGTTGGCAGGTCATAACGATGCAAAAGATGCGTCAGGCGACGCCGCACCTCGCCCTCGGTCAGCGCCAGCATGCCGAGACCGACGCACTCACCGTGCAGCAGCGGGAAAGCGTCGCCCGCGCTGAGGCTTTCAATGGCGTGACCCACCGTGTGTCCAAAATTCAGCACACGGCGCAGCCCGCCCTCGCGCTCGTCCTGCTCGACGACACCCATTTTGACGCGCAGCGCCGCCTCGATCAGCTCGACCGCACTCATACGCCGCGTCAGATCCTCCAATCGTTCAAAGCTTTCGGGGTCAGACGTGGCGAACATTTTGATGATCTCGGCCATGCCACAGCCAAACTGCCGTCGATCCAGCGTTTCGAGCACCTCGGGGTCGATCACCACCGCTCTCGGCTGGTAAAACGTCCCCCAGACATTTTTGTAGCCGTCGAGGTCGACCGCCACCTTGCCGCCGACCGATGAATCGACCTGCGCGAGCAGCGTTGTCGGCACGTTGTAAAAGTCGATACCGCGCATATACGTCGCCGCGGCGAAGCCGCCGAGATCGCCGATCACCCCGCCGCCGACCGCCACCAGACAATCGCCGCGGTCAAAGCTGGCCGCCAGCATGACACGAATGACCTCAAGCAGCCGCTCGGGGCATTTATTCTGCTCGCCCGGCTCGAGCGTCACAATGTGCGGCTCGGTGCACGCGCGTGCCACCGTCTCAGCGTACACACCCGGGACGCCCGAGTCTGTCAGTATCAGCACGCGACGGTGCAGCCGCAGCAGCTCGCCGACGCGCCCCAGCGCCCCGCGTTCGACTGTTATAGGGTAGCTGCGCGCGCCTAAATTCATTGTTAATGTTGACATTTTCTATCCTCCCGCCTATCGAGCAGCCGCTCACCGGCAAAGCTGCCCAGCACGCGCACGCTGCTGCATACGCCACTAAGCTCCGCCAGCATGCTCTGTCCCGCCTCAGTTGCGAGGCAGCCCTCGCCCTCAGCATAAAAATAATATTCCCAGTTTTCAACGCCTGTCGGGTGACTTTTGAGGCATTTGAGGTTGTAATCATGCCGGCTGATCACCGAAATGGCGTCGCCAAGCGAGCCGGGGTTGTTTTTGCAGCTGAAAAGCAGCACAAAGTGCCCGTCCGTCGGCTTTATCTCGCAGGGCGTGGGAGTGAAGACCGCAAAGCGCGTCGTGTTTGTCTTTTGCTCGTTAATATCGTTCTCCAGCACGCAAAGGCCGTACAGCTCGGCCGTCTCGCGCGCCGCGATGACCGCTACATCCCGTCGCTCGCCCTCCGCGACTGCTTTAGCCGCGACTGCGGTGTTGACAGCATCGGTCTGTATCCAGCCCTGCCTCTTGAGATAGGGGCGGCACTGCGCCAGCGCCTGCGGGTGACTGACCACCTCGCGTATCTCGCCTATCCCAACGCCCGGTTTGGCCAGCAGGCACTGCGAAAGCGGCAGGTCGTATATCCCGCTGATGGACAACGGACCGCGGTAGGACAGATCCATGACCTGCCCCACATCGCCGGCATAGCTGTTCTCGATGGGCAGCACGGCGCAGCTGCATTCCCCACTCTCGACTCGGCGGTAAGCCGTGACAAAGTCCGGGCAAGGCGCCACGCAGCAGTCACCGAATATGCGCAGGGCGGCCACGTGTGCAAATGCGCCCTCCACCCCGCTGTACGCCACGCTGACACCGCTGTTGAGCAGCCGCTGATAGCTCTTTGACTGCGTCATGAGCTCGCACAAAAAGCTTTTGTAATACGGACGGTAGGCCTGCGGCACAAGCGCAGAATTGCGCTCGAGCAGCTGTGCCTCACGCTCTCTATCCTCTATCGGGAGCCCGTGCTCCTCCTTATATGCTGCGATGACCGCCGCCGCCTGCATCCGCTCGGCGAAAAGCGCCGCCATTTCACGGTCGACGCGGTCTATGGTCTGCCGCGCCTGCTGCAATCCGTCCATATGTCTCCTCACTTTCACAAAATAAGACCCGCGAGAGCATCCTATGGGATCCCTGCGGGTCTTCTATTTCAAATATCCGATACGAATTCCGTGTCTCCACGGCAAAACACCATCAGAGACGCCTTCGATCACGAACAGATAACAGAAGAACCGCTTTGATGGTAATAATAAAATCGGGAGATAATAACCTTCATCATGGCCTCTGCCCTGTCCTTTCTCAAAATTCTAGCGCTATTATACCTCTTTTTCGACGTCTTGTCAAGAGCCTATTTGTCTATTTTTGCGCACCGACGCGCGGCATTATGTGGTCCATATTCACAAAAGCCCCGACGAATATAGCATCCGTCGGAGCTCATTTGATGTATCAGCTTATTTCAGCGCCATCTCCAGCCATATCAGACCCATTGAGAAGGCATCCTGCAGGCCGGATTTTGAGCCCTGCTTGATGATCTTGGTCGGGTCGCTCGAGTCGATGACCTGGATGAGTATCTTATCCGGCACCTTGTGTCCGTTTTCCTCTTTGTAAGACATTATCTCCATTATTAATATGCACTTTTCGGACATATCGCCGTAGCATATGGTGTTCCCCTCGCGAACCAGGGGCTTGCCTTTATATTCAAGATACTTGCCGCTGACCACGCGGCGTGCTTCTTCACTCATTTACAGTACCTCCACGATAATTATAGTAATATAGTATACCACATTTTTCGTTGAAAGTCAATGATTTTTTATAACTTAGTGAAAAAATTGCACTACCGCGAAATATTTATATCGCCGGGCAGCATTTTTTGCGGTGACAACGGCCATGCAGCCCCCACGCCAGTGCAAAAACGGCAACAGAGACGTCAAGCGCTATCAACGCCGGCAGGGTGAACCAGACATTTCCGATCATCAGCACGGCGCCGCTCCCGCCGGCCGGGATGTGCAGACAATAGCAGAGCGCGAGCCCCAGCTCCATAATGACAATATCATATATAACCCTAAGCACCCAATGTACACGTCTCGAGGCCAAGACCGGGCCCCGTGCCGCGCTCATGAGCAGCATGGTGGCTATCAAAATACAGGTAGAATCGCCCCAGCGCATGAAAGCAAGCTGACTGAGCACATCCGCCCGCGTCGCATAGACAACAATGATCACATAGTTGGCCGCCAACACGGCCAATACCGATATAAGGCTGCGACGGTACATTGCCGTAGGGCTTCGTTGCTCATCGTCCCCAAAAAGCGAGCTGAGCAATATCGGAAGGCCGCACACGAGTATCGGTACGACCATAAAGGCCCGCGCCTCGAGCAGCGGGTAGGCCACCGCAGCGACCATGCCGCCGATGATCGCGGTGACAATAACGGTATTATACCATTTAACTATTGTTTTCATAATATATATTCCTCCTTGGCAGGTAAAATATCAGTCACGAGCTCAAAAAGCGTGCCAAAGCACCCCCGGCTCATGCACGCATAGGCCCCCTCCTCTCGGTCACAATAAATATTTCCAATTATATTATACATCCCCCCCTAAAATGTCAAGCGCTTTTTGCAAGCAGACCACCGCGCGGCTGCCGCAAAAAACAAAAAATTCATAAATCGGTCTTGTAAACTTCACGCAGAGGTGATATACTAATATGAAGAAATTTTTTGGGAGGGCGACTATGGAGCTTTTGGTCGGCACAGAATATTCGGGGCGCATGCTGCGTGAGCTGCTGCGCGGCGAGCTGCACATCTCGTCGCGGCTGCTGGCTCGGCTGAAGCAGGACGAGCACGGAATACTTGTGAACGGTCAGCGGGTGACGGTGCGCTGCCTGCTGCACGACGGTGACAAAGTCACACTGGCGGACTTCCCCGCCGAGTCGCAGCCCAAGGTCGAGCCGGTCAAGTTTGACATCGAGATAGTTTACAGCGACGAATATCTGACCGTCGTCAACAAGCCGCCCTACATGCCGACACACCCCTCGCACGATCATTACGACGACACTCTCGCCAATGCGCTGGCCTATATTCATCGAGACGACGCGCAGCCCTACGTTTTTCGTCCCGTCAGCCGCCTCGACCGCAACACCAGCGGTCTTGTGACCGTCGCCGCGACCAAATACGCCTCCTGTCAGCTCAATCGGCTGATGCAGTCGGGCGGTTTTTCCAAGCGCTATATCGCCATAACCGACGGCGTGCCGACGCAGCCCGAGGGGCGCATACATACCGGCATCCGCCGCACTGCCGAAAGCATTATAGTCCGCGAGGTCTGCGAGCTCGGCACGCCCGGCTCCGAGGAGGCCATCACCGACTACCGAACACTGGCGTCCGACGGCGAGCACGCGCTGCTCGAGCTGCATCCCATCACGGGGCGCACCCACCAGCTGCGAGTGCATTTGGCCTCTGTCCTCGGCACCCCCATCTGCGGCGACGACCTGTACGGCGCCTCCTGCGAGCTTATCGGTCGGCAGGCGCTGCACGCCATCGGCCTCAAGCTGACTCACCCCATCACCGGCGAGCAGCTGACGCTCCACGCGCCTCCGCCCGAGGACATGCGCACGCTCAGCACCCGCCTGTTCCCCACCCTTGATCTGAAAGGATAATGCTTATGAATGATGATAAAAATATCAGTCCGCACGAGGCCGAAACTCCCGAGCTCACTCCACCGCCCGAGACGCCGACAACCGACGAGATGTTCCCCACACCCGAGGCCGCACCACCGGTGCGCTATCACCTGCCACTGGTCAGCAAAATCCTGTTTGCGCTGGCGAGCGTCAGCGCCATTGTCTACCTTATCGCCATGCATAGCACCGCCGTCGCCGACTTTGTCTCGCGCTACCCCGGTTCGGTCGTCCGCGCGACGCTGGCGCACCTGACAAACTGGCTGCCCTGCTCGCTGGCCGAGGCGCTGGTGCTGTTTTTGCCGGTAATACTGTTCTTTCTCATACGCGCCGCCGTCAAAAAATACAGCGACAGCTGGCACAACACGCTGGTCTACCTCGGCATGCTGCTGTCGGTGGCATCGCTGCTGCTCACGCTCATGGTCTGGGGCTTCGGCACCGGATATTACGGCCGGACGCTCGACCGCAAGCTGGGGCTCGAGCGCCGCGACGTCAGCGCCGACGAGCTGAAATATACCGCCGAACAGCTGATAGAACATGTCAACCGCACGGCCGAGGACGTCACCTTTCGCTATCAGAATTTCTCGGTAATGCCCTTCTCGCTCGACGAAATGAACGACAAGCTGCTCGAGGCCTACGACCGCGTCAGCGACAAGCACAGCTTTGTGCAGCGACTGAACAGCCGTGTCAAGCCGGTGGTCAACAGCGAGCTGTGGTCGTACACACACATCACCGGCGTCTATTCCTACTTCACCGGCGAGGCCAATATCAACGTCAATTTTCCCGACTACACCATCGTCTACACCGCCGCTCACGAGCTGGCGCACCAGCGCGGCATCGCCCGCGAGGACGAGGCCAATTTCATGGCCTTCCTTGTCTGCACCTCCAGCGACGACCCTTATATCCAATATTGCGGCTATCTCAATATGTACGAATACGTCCGCAACTCGCTCTACACCGCCAGCCCCGACATGTACAACGAGGTGCGCGGCAAGCTGGACCTCAGGGTCCAGTACGAGATGGCCGCCTACTCAAGCTTCTTCGACAAATACCGCCACAACGTGGTGGCCAACGTAAGCGAAACGGTCAACGACACCTACCTCAAGCTTCAGGGGACCGCCGGCACGCGCAGCTACGGCATGGTCACCGACCTCGCCGTTGCCTACTACCGCACATCGCAGGATACCGCCCCCAACGCTCAATAATTCGCGATACAGCGCGACTGACGCTGTCGCAAAACCCGCCCTCATCGCATATAATAGCGATGAGGGCATTTTGCATAATTATTATGTTAAAATTTCGTACATTTTTCCTTAAAAAAATTTTCAAAAAAGGCTTTTATTTTTTGACTTTATATGATATAATATAGTCACCCGAATTGTCGTATGTGATTTTTGGGTGTTTTTACGCTTTGGGGGCTGTGAATAAGTCAAATTTTATTGTGAACGCCCGCAAATATTCTTTGTAAAGGATTGACCCGGCCCCGAGCCGTGGCGTGGATATATATCATGGAAAAAATAGTCATCAACGGTGGTAACAAGCTCTACGGCGATATATATGTGGACGGCATGAAAAATGCCGCGCTCCCCATCCTCTTTGCCACTATCCTCACCGGGGACAGATGCGTCATTGAGAATCTTCCTCCAATAAGCGATATAAACACCACCCTCGACATTCTCCGCTCAATGGGCGCCAGCGTGCGTCTTTTGAATAAAACGACCGCAGAGATCGACACAGCGCATGTCGTCGGCGGCACCTCCCCCTATGATCTGGCGAGCAAGATGCGTGCCTCCACATATCTTCTTGGCGCTGAGCTGGGGCGTTTCGGTGCCGCCCGAGTCGGTTGGCCGGGGGGCTGCGACTTTGTTTCGCGCCCCATCGACCAGCACATCAAGGGCTTTGAGGCGCTGGGCGCTACCGAGTGCAGCGACGGCGGTTATATCCGCCTTGAGACCGACGCTCCCCTGCGCGGCACGACGGTGTATTTTGACGTCTGCTCTGTTGGCGCGACCTGCAACCTGATTCTTGCATCCGTTCTCGCCGAGGGCACGACCGTGCTTGACAATGCCGCCCGCGAGCCGCATATCGTCGACCTTGCCAACTTCCTCAACTCCTGCGGTGCCGAGATCTACGGCGCCGGCACCAGCACAATCAAGATAAAGGGCGTCAGCCAGCTGCACGGCTGCGAGTACGCCATCATTCCCGATATGATCGAGGCGGGGACGTACATGGCAGCTGTCGCTGCAACAGGCGGCCGAGTGAATGTTCGCAATGTCATCCCGAAGCACGTTGAGAGCATATCCGCCAAGCTGATAGAAATGGGCGTTTGCGTTGAAGAGCATGACGATTACATATCCGTTTCATCTAACGGTCACATCAACCGTACCTCTGTAAAAACGCTTCCCTACCCCGGCTTTCCAACCGACATGCAGCCCCAGTTCGCCGCACTGATGTGCCAGGCCGAGGGCGTCAGCACCGTTACCGAGGGCATTTGGGACAGCCGCTTCCGTTACCTTGAACAGCTGAGAAAAATGGGCGCGCATTACGCGCTCGACGGCAAGACCGCCACCATCTCGGGCAACGGTCAGCTGCGCGGCGCCATTGTAACATCCGTCGACCTGAGAGCAGGCGCCGCCATGATCATCGCAGGGCTGGCCGCAGCAGGCACCACGACAGTTGATGGAATCGAGCAGACGCTCGACCGCGGCTATTACGACATCGTCGGCAAGCTGCGCGGCGTGGGCGCAGACATCACGCGAATGACGGTCTCCGAGGCCGGAAGCATCCAACTTGCTAACTAATCAAAAATCGAATACCACAGAGCCGGGAGGGCAAAAGTCTCCCGGCTCTTTTTTTGCGTTCCACGCACCACCCGACCACCAAAGCGGAGCGCACAACGCAGTGTTGTATCGTGTGACCTTTCCTCTGCCGCAGCGCCGACCCACGCACCAGCAAGTAAAAGCACGGACGTGTCAGCTATATGCCACCGTGCAGGACGCCAAGCTCGTGTCGACAGCCACCCCCAAAAAAATGAATATTAAATGAATATTAATGAATGCCGCCGTCATCAGAGCACGCGTGCACGTCTGCGTCGCAATCCGCCGCGCATGACAAGTCCGCAGCCCTGCACGGCGGCTTTTTTTGCTTTTAGAGCGCTCCTTTGACGTTTTTTTGCAGTCTCAACGCTTTCAAAAAACCGATAACGGCGTTTTTTACGAGATTTTTACCGTTTTAGTACTATTTTTTACGAGATTTTGCTGTTGAGGTTCTGAATTTTGACTCGAAATTTTGACTTTTCGATTTTTGTCGTACTAATTTTTTACCGTAAAAATCGGCGCAAAAAATAGAACTTTTGATTTTTTGATGGTAAAAATATAGAATTAAATTTGTTTCAATTCTGTTCGCTATTATGGGACATTTTTGCATAAAATTCATCGTTTTTTGACGTCTTTTTTCTTCCCCGAGTCACAGCTGTCAGCAAAAAACGTGCAAATACCTCGTTTGTCGAGTCCGCACTACCGATGCCAGCAGGCATCGCCACAGAGGTCATTGTTCACTCTCGCCGCATCCAATACAGCTCGTTCATTCCACACAGACGCAAAAAAGACGACACACGGTTGTAGCAACCGCGTATCGTCTTCCCTGCTGCGCTCCGCCCAGCGTCCGACAGCACACCGGACGATTTCTTGCGCCGCCTCATCCAAGGCCAACAGCAATGGAACGCTTTGTATTCATTTTATTCTAACCAGCCGTTCGAGGCCACCGCGCAGCGCGTCTATCAGCGTGTCAATGTCCGCCTCGGTGCTCTCGGGGCACAGGCTGACGCGCAGTGAGCAGACTGCGTCTCGCTCGCTAAGTCCAAAGCCCTTCAGCGCCGACGAGATGTGCTGACTGTGTGACGAGCAGGCCGATCCGCCCGACACTGCCACCCCTGCCGCCGACAAAAAGTGCACCATAGTTTCGCTCTTGATGCCCGGCAACGTCAGGTTGATTATATGTGGAGCACGTGTGCCCATCGGCAGGTTCAATCGTATGCCGGGCAGTGCCGACAGTTCCCTTTCAGCGTGGTCGCGCACGGCGCGCATATGCGCTATATCCGCATCCAGGCGCGGCGCGTAGCTTTCGACAGCCCCCATAAATCCGCAGATGCCGATCATGTTCTCAGTGCCGGAGCGCAGGCCGCTCTCTTGTCCGCCGCCGTGAATGACAGGCGACAGCCGCCGCGTCTTAAGCAGCTCGCGCGAGACGCACAGCGCCCCAACGCCCTTAGGGCCGTGGATCTTATGTGCGCTTACCGTCATCATATCAGCGCCAAGCCTTGCCGGGCTCAGCCCGCTCACCTTGAGATATCCCTGTGTCGCATCGCAGTGCGTGACTATGCCAGGGCAGGCGCGGCGAGCCGCCGCAAATGCCGACGTAACGTCATAAAGTGCGCCGGTCTCATTATTGACCAGCATCAGGCTGATCAGCATTGCCCCGCCCTCAAGCGCCACGCCGAGTGCGTTGACGTCGAGCACACCGCCGCGCGTCGGTATGCGCACAAGCTCAAAGCCCTGCGCCGCCAGCCACTCTGCCGGCTTTTCCACTGACGGGTGCTCAGAATCAGAAATAATAATGCGCCGCGAGGCATGCCGCGCCTTTGCCGCAGCAACACCGCACAGCGCCATGTTGTTTGCCTCAGTCCCCGAGCCGGTAAAAAACAACTCATAATTTCCGTTTTTGCGAATTCCAAGCGACGAAAGCACCGTCTGCCGAGCCTCGCCCAGCCGCACAGAGGCATCATACCCCACAGAATGAAGCGACGACGGATTGCCAAAGCAATCCATCGCCTCAATCATTCTCTTACGAGCGCCATCGCACAGGGCAGTCGTGGCGCTGTTATCGAGATATATCATTTGAATCTAAACACGCTAGCCATGCCATTAACCGCTTCCAGATGAGCATCAAAGTTCTCAGGGGAGGCCATATACGTCATGGTGTAATAGTAGCTGCCGTAGCCGGTGACGATTTGCAGAACCTTGTACTCCGCGCCGCTGATACCGGCGGTAAAGGTAAATGCTCGCGCATTGTGCTCACCGAGCATAGCCGCCTCATTCGAGACCAGCTCAAAGCCGGTATACTGATGCTTGTACTGCTCTTCGACCGATGCCCAGAAACTATCCAGCTCAAGCTCGCCATCGTCGGGACGGTAGAAGGTCACCATGACCATGGACTTGTCCGTCGACGAATAGTAAGCGCTATTCACGCCGCTGCCGTTGTTAATGCTCCACTGAGTCGGTGCATAAAAGTAATACGCGTCATTCTCTCCCGACACCAGCTGGTAACCATCCGGAGTCTCATTGTCGGCCGCGCAGGAGACAAGCCCCACACAGCAAATAGCCGCCAAAAGCAGGCAAATCAACTTTTTCATGTTTCGGTTATTACCTTTCACAATTTACTTTACACATTATTATAACACATTTTTTTAACTTGTCAAGAGCGTGATTCCAGCATTGCCGCCGCAGCGCTCAAAATTCCGATGCGCCCACTCTCATATGTCAGACCACCCTGGAAATAGGCGGTATACGGCTCCCGCAGAGGTCCGTCTGCCGACAGCTCGATTGAAGCCCCCTGCACAAAGGCACCCGCAGCCATGATCACCTTATCAGCGTAGCCCGGCATTTCCGAGGGCTCGGGTGTGACAAATGAATCAATGGGTGAGCCGGCCTGTATCCCGCGGCAGAAGCTGCACAGCCCCTCAGGGCTGCCGGTGATGACAGTCTGAATGATATCAGAGCGCGGTGTATCCCAGGACGGCTCGACGCGATATCCGAGGCTGTCAAATATGTAGGCTGCAAAATGAGCAGTCTTGACAGCCTGCGCCGTCGTATGCGGCGCATAGAACAAGCCCTTGAACATTTTGCTCGTCTGCCCTATCGAGGCGCCCACGCCCGAGCCCTCGCCAACCGCCGTCAGACGGTAGGCAGCCAGCGTGACCGCACGCTCCGAGCCCGTAAGATAGCCACCCGTCTCGGCCATGCCGCCGCCGGGATTTTTTATCAACGAGCCGATAAGCAGATCCGCTCGCGGCTCGTGATCCTCGGTGAATTCGCCGTAGCAGTTATCCGTGACGACAAACACATCATCGCGCAGCGAGTGCGTCAGCTCCCATGCGCGTGTGATCTCGTCCGCCGTCAGCGTACGACGATTGAGATAGCCCTTGGAGCGCTGTATGAACACGACCTTGATGCGGTGTTCTGTGTCCCCTCTCAGCGCAGCCTCGAGTGCCGGATAATCGATGCCACCGTCGCGCATCTCGATCTGTCTATAGTCCACATTAAAATCCGCAAGCGAGCCGTCGCCGGTCTTGCCGCCAATGCCTATGACCTCCTCAAGCGTGTCATAAGGCTTGCCCGTCACCGACAGCATGATGTCGCCGGGACGCAGCAGACCGAACAGCCCGATCGTCAGCGCGTGAGTGCCGTTGACAATGGTATGCCGCACCAGCGCAGCCTCCGTGCCGAACACCTGTGCCCAAATGCGCTCCAGCGTGTCGCGGCCTCGGTCGTCATAGCCATAGCCAGTGGTGGGCGCGAACATGGATTCGGACGCATGATTGTCGCGAAAAGCGGCCATCACGCGCGCGGTATTTGACTGCGAGATCGCATCAATTCTTGCAAATTGTGATTTAAGATCCGCTTCGGCTTTTTGTGCCAGCGCCTCAAGCTCAGAAGGAAAGCTGTAACCGATCATGCCCATGTCACCTCTTCAAATATGCCAGCGTCAGCGCAACGATGTCCTCGACATCTGCGAGATCTATCATCTCAACGCCACTGTGAATATAGCGTGAGGGAATGGAAATGGCCGCTGCCGGGCAGCCTGCGCCGGTCATCTGAATGGAGCTGGTGTCGGTGCCGCCGGCGACAAGCACCTCGCACTGATGCTTGATCTTGCCCGCCTTGGCCGTCTCGATCAGCTCGCCCACCATGCCGGTGTGGCAGATAACGGACGAATCCTTGATCTTGATGGCAGCGCCGCCGCCGAGCTTGACAGCCATGGGCTTGGAGCCGGGCGTGTCACCCGTGCGCGTGACGTCAAACACCAGCGCGCGATGGGGTGCAATGGCAAATGCCGCCGGCTTGGCACCGCGGCAGCCCACCTCCTCCTGAACGGAGAAGACAAAATAGATATCATCCTCGCATTCGCCCAGCTGCTCGGCCACCTCGACCAAAACCGCGCAGCCGATTCTGTCGTCCAGCGGGTGACCCACCACTCGGTTCCCCATCAGCCTTGTGACGCCGCCAACCACGCCAAAGCAGTCGCCGATCTTGACGCGACGCTCAGCCTCGCGACGGCTGGACGCGCCTATATCTATGCCGCATTTGTCGGCCGCCAGCTCAGCCAGCTTGGTCTCGCTGTCGGGCACCATAACGCCCTTAACGCCGCGGTCGGACACCACCTGCACATAGCTGAAGGCAGTGTAGCTTATGCCGCCGATGGGTGCGAAGCGTATCACACCGTTGTCCTCAATGTATGTCACAATAAAACCAATTTCGTCCATGTGAGCACACAGCATTGTCTTTCTGTGATGTGCTCCGGTGCCGTGCCTGACGGCGATCAGGTTGCCCATGGCATCATTATAGCATTCGTCGCAAAGCGGCTCCATTATACCGCGGATGACGTCGGATATATGTACCTCGTTGCCCGAAACGCCGAGCGGCGTCGTCAGCTTTTTTAACAATTCGATCTTCATTTTTGACCTCCAAATTTATTTTATCAGCTGCCCGCCGCACAGCAGTGCGAGGACCAGCTCACGTATTGCCTCATAGTCCGCCTCGTCGGCGACGCAGGAGGCACTGTGAATGTAGCGCGTCGGGCAGGATATCGCCAGTGCGCGAACGCCCTTGCCGCTCTTGTGTATATGACCTGCGTCGTTGCCGCCCGAGACCAGCCGCTTGACCTGCGCGGGTATTCCCTGCGCGGCGGCGGTGTCCAGCGCCAGACGAACAAGCTCGCGATCGTACAGCGTCGAGCGGTCGGCCAGCGATATGGCTCCGCCGCCGCCCTGCACGGCTACGCGCGAATTGTCGGCAACGCCTGCAATGTCGGCAACAGCAGTGGACTCAAGCACTATGGCCACGTCGGGACACAGCCGCTGCGCCGTGGTCTGCGCGCCCGAGAGCCCTATTTCCTCGCGCGTGGTGAAGCAGAAATAGACGTCATACGGCAGCTTTTTGCCCTCGTCGACCAGCCGCCGCAGCGTTTCGATGATGACGGCACAGCCGAGGCGGTCGTCGATGGCCTTGCCCTTGAGCTTGCCGCGGCCAAAGCGGATGAAGTCCGAATCAAACGTCGCGCTGTCGCCGACGGACACATATTTTTCGGCGTCCTCGCGCGATTCCGCGCCGATGCTGATGTACATTTTATCGACCGTCGTCACCGCGCGGCGTTCCTCGGGCGTTTGGTGGTGTATCGCCTTGGAGGCGATAACGCCGGGCAGGTCGCCGTCCCGCCCCATAACAGTGACATGCCGCCCGCACAGCACGCGCGGGTCGATGCCGCCGAGATTGGCGAATTTGAGGTAGCCCTCGTCGGTGATCTCCTTGATTATCATACCAACCTCGTCCATGTGCGCCGAGACCATGACACTGCTGCACTCGTCCTTTCCGCAGCCGGGCAGCCGCACCGTCATATTTCCGACGCGATCGCAGCTGATCTCGACGCCCTTAATATCCGCCAGCTGCTCGCGGATAAAGTCGAGCACGCGCTCCTCCGAGCCGGTCGGACCCGGGACACAGCACAGTGCCCGGAGCAGTTCTATTCCTTCAAGCCTTTGCATTTCCAAATTCCTCCGCTATTTTCTCCGAGGTTATGAACAGCCGCACCAGCTCACTCAGCGCGGTGCAGTCGTCCATTCTGACCACCTCGCAGCAGGTGTGCATGCTTGCCAGCGGCAGTCCGACATCGACGACCGGCACGCCGTCGCGCGTCAGCGCCACATCGGGTGTATTAGTGCCGGTGTGCCCCGAGCTGACGCTGAACTGCGTCTTGATCCCCTGCTCGGCAGCCAGCTGTGCGACCAGGCGCGTCAGGCGCTTGTGCGTTATGGGCGATATCGTCAGCGACGCACCGCCGCCCATAGCAACCGTCTCGCGCTTTTGGGTGTCGGGCGTGCGACCGAGATTGACATCGATCACCATGGCGTAGTCAGGCTCCAGCGAGAATGTCGCCGCAGCGACGCCGCCCACGCGGCTGCATTCCTCGTTAGCCGACAGCACCAGATAAACGTCACCGGCCAGCTTGTCCGCCGGTGTATTCATAACTGCATACGCGGCGCAGGCGGCGCAGGATTTGTCGTCAAAGCCCTTGCCGGCGAGATTTCCGTTGAGCAGCTTGAGATATTTGGGTAAAAATCCGACCGGCGAGCCGATGCGGATGATACTCTCGAGCTCCTCGCGGGGGTAGCCGGTGTCGATAAGCAGCTCACCTATCTCGGGCAGCTTTTTATTGTCGCCCGGCTTTTGCAGATGCGGCGGAGTCGACGCAACGACAGCATGTATCGGCTCGCGGCCATATATGACCACCTCTGCAGCCTGCAAAATGCGCGTATCCACGCCGCCGATATTGGTCACGCGGACGAAGCCGCCGTCCCGTATCTCGCTGACGATCATGCCGATCTCGTCCATGTGAGCGTCCAGCATTATTCGGGGAGCGTTCGGTCTGCCGCAGCGCTTGACGAACACCTGATTGCCGACCGTGTCGGCATTGCACTCGTCAAAGCCGCTGCCGATCAAGCCCAGCAGCGCCTCGCGGTCATAGGTCTCGTACCCTGTGACCGACATCAGCGAGCACATTTCAACAATTAAATTTTCAAGCTCCATATCTATTCCTTTCACTTATGTAGTACTATATGATATCGTATGCCTCACAGTCTCTCTACTATGTCCTTAAAATATCTTCCCCGCTCCGCGAAATTGCGGAAGCGGTCAAAGCTTGCGCAGGCCGGCGACAGCAGCACGATGCCACCCGGGCTCGCCATGTCCCGCGCAGCCAGCACAGCCTCGCGGAAGTCGTCGACGCGCCGCAGCGGCAGCCGCTCGGCCGAAAAGCTTGGGCATTCGCGCAGCGCCTGCTCGATCTTGACCGCAGTCGCGCCGGTCAGCACGACCGCCGCCGCGCGCGCGCACAGGGCCTCTGCCAGCGGCTCAAACGGAATGTGCTTGTCGTAGCCGCCGCATATCACCACCGGCTTTACCGGCAGTGCCGACAGCGCCGCAGCAGTGCGCGTCGGGCTCGAATCGATCGAGCTGTTGTAATAACGCACACCGTCTACCTCGCGCACCAGCTCCAATCGGTGCTCAACGCCCCTGAAGTCAGTCGCGACCTCATGGTAGACTTTTGTGTTCACATATCCGTAAGTATTAGCGATTGCAGTCATATAATTTTCAACATTGTGACGTCCTGGCAGCAGTATGTCGCCGACGTTCAGCAGCTCCTCACACGCACCGCCGACACTGCGCACTATCACGCCGTCGCGCTCAAATATCGCCGGGCTGCCCCATCTCTCGCGCGGAACGACCTGCTCGTAGCCGTTGTGGATGGACGAAAAAAACGTCACCTCGACCCCATCGTCAGCATCTCGCCCCAGCGCCCGCGTTGCCGCGTTCTCGGCATTGACGGTCAGCCGACGCGCACCGTGCGCAAAAATGTTAGTCTTGGCGGCGGCGTACTCGTCCATGTTGCGATGCCAGTCGAGGTGGTTGGGCGTTATGTTGGTAATGGCGGCGCGCTCGGGCGAGCGACGCAGCGTCATCAGCTGAAAGCTGGAAAGCTCGACCACCGCAAAATCGTTCGCCGTCATCTCGCCGACACGCGGCAGCAGCGGCTCGCCGATATTGCCGCCGACGTAGGCATGGCCGACACCGTGTTGCTCCAGCTGAGACTGCAAGAACAGATGCGTCAGCGTGGTAGTCGTCGTCTTGCCGTCCGAGCCGGTGATACCGATGACATGCGCCGGCGTCAGCTCAAAAAACAGCTCCATTTCGGACGTCATCAGCGCCCCGCGACTCACCGCCAGGTCAAGCTCCGGCACGTCGGGACGCAGCCCCGGTGTGCGGAATATCACGCCCTCGTCGAGCGACGCGAGATAGCCCTCGCCGGTGCACAGACGCACGCCCAGCGCGTCGAGCTCGTGCAGCACATCCGCCCCCAGCGCCTCGCGCGTCTTGCGATCCCGCGCCGTCACGCGGACGCCGCAGTCGGTCAAAAATCGTATCAGCGGCAGATTTGAGACGCCTACCCCACACACCGCCGCGCCATCCGCGCGGGCGCGCGCGAGCGTCTCGCTCGAGCCTGCCGCAGAATTATAACAAAAGTCAGTCGTCACACCCTGACCTCCCCAAAAAGCAGTTTCACTCTATTATATACCATATCTGCCCGCATTGCAATAGCCACCGCGCAATTTGACACAATATTTTGTGTGCGAGATTGTTAAAAAATTGAAAACTTTTGCGCCTCCCTCTTGTAGTAACGTAAGAAATGATATATAATATTATTTGTAAAATTATATTCAGAGAGCAAGAGGTTAAAATGCCTACAAAGAAGAACGACATAGCAGAAAAGCAATACAACGACCAAAATATCAAGGCGCTCAAGGGCGAGGACAGAGTACGTCTGCGCCCGGCGGTCATATTCGGCTCGGACGGGCTTGAGGGCTGCGAGCACGCCTTTTTCGAGATACTTTCCAATGCCGCCGACGAGGCTCGCGAGGGCTACGGCGACGAAATAATCATCACTGCTTTCAACGACCATTCGCTCCGGGTCGACGACCACGGTCGCGGCGTCCCGCTGGGCTATAACGAGCGCGAAAAGCGCTGGAACTGGGATCTGATCTACAACGAGCTTTACGCCGGCGGCAAATACGACAACAACGGTGGCGGCAGCTACGAGTTTTCACTCGGCACTAACGGCCTTGGCGCCTGCTCGACGCAGTACAGCTCCGAATTCATGACGGTACATTCCTACAACGGCACCACAGAAAGCTGCATGAAGTTCAAAAAGGGACGCCCCGTCGGTAAGCTGAGCGTGCGCGAGCTGGGTAAGGACGAGCGCCGCACCGGAACGGTGGTGCACTGGAAGCCCGACCTCGAGGTCTTCACCGACATCAACATACCGCGCGAATTCTTTGAGGACGTGCTGCACCGTCAGGCCGTCGTCAACAGCGGCACCTGCTTCACGCTGCACTATCAGAACGAGGACGGCAGCTTCGACGACAAAAAATTCGTCTACAATAACGGCATCGTGGACTACATTGGCGAGCTGGTCGGTGATTCATCCATGACCGAGCCGGTCAGCTGGCACCTCGAGACCGCTGGGCGTGACCGTCCCGACAAACCGGAATACAAGCTGCGCGCGGATTTTGCCTTCTGCGTCTCCAATAAGGCCGCGCGGCTCGAATATTACCACAATTCCAGCTTTCTTGAGCACGGCGGCTCGCCCGAGCGCGCCGTCCGCAGCGCCTTCACCTACGCGCTGGATAAATATCTCAAGTCCAAGGGCAAATATAACAAAACCGAAAGCAAGATCACCTTTACCGACATCTCCGACTGCCTGGTGCTCATAATCAACAGCGTCTCAACCATGGCCTCCTACGAAAACCAGACCAAAAAGGCCATCACGAACACCTTTATCTACGAGGCGATGAATGAATATCTGCGCCGCAACCTCGACATATATTTCATCGAGCACCCGACCGAGGCCGAGGTGTTCGCCAATCAGGTGCTCATCAACAAGCGCAGCCGCGAGTCGGCGGAGTCTGCCAAGGTCAACTACAAAAAGAAGCTGGCGGGCACGATGGACATCGCCAACAGGGTTGAAAAATTCGTCTCCTGCCGCTCCAAGGATCCCAATCTCCGCGAGCTGTATATAGTGGAGGGCGACTCCGCGCTTACCTCCTGTAAGCTGGGGCGCAACGCCGAATTCCAAGCTATAATTCCCGTCCGTGGCAAGACCTTCAACTGCCTGAAGGGGTCGTACGACAAGCTGTTCAAGAGCGAGATCATAACAGACCTGCTCAAGGTCATCGGCTGCGGCGTCGAGATAACGGGCAAAATTAAGGGAGATATAGTTCCCTTTGACCTCGATTCTCTGCGCTGGTCAAAAATAATCATTTGCACCGATGCCGACGAGGACGGCTTCCACATCCGCACGCTGCTGCTGACACTGTTCTACCGCCTGCTGCCGACGCTGATACGCGAGGAGCGCGTGTTTATCGCCGAATCTCCGCTGTTCGAGATCACGACCAAGGACGAAACGCTTTTCGCGTATGACGAATTTGAAAAAGCCGAAATACTCAAAAGGCTGGGCAAGCAGAAATACACCATCCAGCGCTCCAAGGGCCTGGGCGAAAACGAGCCCGACATGATGTGGCAGACGACCATGAATCCCGAAACGCGGCGACTGATCTCAGTGCTTCCGGACAACGAAGAAAAGACGTTTGAGATGTTTGACATGCTGCTGGGCGACAACCTGCCCGCACGCAAGCGGTATATCACCGAGTTTGGCGACAAATACCGCAAGGACGCCGACATATAACACGATCCCGCGAGGGGCGACGC
>CAYXBY010000002.1:0-60327 GCA_964463325.1 uncultured Lachnospiraceae bacterium
GCCCCTACGGCTACGCCATCTGGGAGAATATCCAGCACGATCTGGACGCGAGATTCAAGCGCCTGGGGCATGAGAATGTCTACATGCCCATGTTTATTCCCGAGTCGCTACTGCAAAAGGAAAAGGATCACGTCGAGGGCTTCGCGCCCGAGTGCGCGGTGGTGACGGTCGGCGGTCAGACGACGCTGGCTGAGCGGCTGATAGTCCGTCCTACGTCGGAGACGCTGTTCTGCGAGCATTACAAAAATATAATTCATTCCTACCGCGACCTGCCCAAGCTGTACAACCAGTGGTGCAATGTTGTGCGTTGGGAAAAGACCACGCGCCCCTTCCTGCGCACCTCGGAATTTTTGTGGCAGGAGGGTCACACCATGCACGAAACCGAGGAGGAGGCTCGCGAGGAGACGCTGCGCATGCTCCAGTGCTATGAGGACTTTTACCGTGAGTCGCTGGCCATCCCGGCGGTCGTTGGCCGCAAGACCGAGAAGGAAAAGTTCGCCGGCGCCATGGAGACCTACACCATCGAGCCCATGATGCACAACGGCGTTGCGCTTCAGGGCGGCACCTCGCACTATTTCGGTGACGGCTTCGCCCGCGCCTTTGACATTACCTATACCGACCGTGAGAACAAGGTCAAGTACCCGCATCAGACCTCGTGGGGCGTGTCGACGCGCATGATCGGCGCCATCATCATGACGCACGGCGACGACAACGGCCTTATTCTGCCGCCCGCAGTTGCGCCCATACAGCTGGCGATCATTCCTATTGCGCAGCATAAGGAGGGCGTTCTTGAGGCCGCAGGTGCGCTGCGTGACCGCCTCAAGGACAGCTTCCGCGTCAAGCTGGACGACAGCGATTATTCGACAGGCTGGAAGTTTGCGCAGTATGAGATGAAGGGTGTTCCGCTGCGTCTTGAGCTGGGGCCGCGTGATATTGAGGCCAATTCCTGCGTGCTGGTCAGCCGCGTGACGCGCGAAAAGACGGTCGTTTCGTTGGATAACATCGAGCAGGCTGTCACTGAGGCGCTGGCGCGGGTCCACGACGAGCTTTACGCACGTGCGCTTGACAATCTGCATGCCCGCACGCATGATGCTCACAGCTATGAGGAATTTTTGGACATTGCCGAGAAGCAGTCCGGCTTTATCCGCGCCATGTGGTGCGGCGACGAGGCCTGCGAGGACAAGCTCAAGGACGTCACCGGCGGCGTCAAGTCGCGTTGTATTCCCTTTGAGGAGGAGCATATCGGCGACACCTGCGTTTGCTGCGGCAAGCCGGCAAAGCATATGGTGGTCTGGGGCAGACAGTATTGAGAGAGGGTGAAGCGTGCAATGCTTCACCAATCCAAAAGGAGGTCGTCAGTGAGACGGATCCGTGATATAATACGCGAGCTTGTCGGTAACATCCGGCGCATGGATCTCGCGCTGCTGGCCGCCACTACGGCGCTGTCATTGGCCAGCGTCATGACGCTGGTAGGCGGATATTCGTCATTCGGCGCAAAAAGGATAGTCATGCAGCTGGGCGCGAGCGTCGTTGGCTTTGTGTTCATGCTGCTGATCGCGTCGGTGGACTACCGCGTGATCGCGCAAAAGCTTGGTCCATTCATTTACGGCGCGTCGCTGCTATTGCTGGCGGTCACGCTGATCTTCGGCACCAGCGAGGGCGAAAATAAAAGCTGGCTCTACCTGCCGCTCATCCCGTTCGGAATACAGCCGTCGGAATTCATCAAGGCGTCGCTGCTGCTGACGTTTTCGTACCACCTTTACCGCGTCCGCGAGCGGCTGGATCGACCTCTGGTGTTGCTCGGCCTGCTGGTGCACGCCGGGGGGTACATCGGACTTATATTGCTGTCGGGCGACCTCGGCGTTGCGCTGGTATATGTCGGCATCTGCGCCGTTATGCTGTTTTGCGCGGGACTGTCAATATGGTATTTTGTCGGCGGCGTCGGACTTGTCGGTTTAGCGGCGCCCGTCGGCTGGCGACTGCTGCGCGAGGATCAGCGGGCACGGATACTGGTCGGATTTAACCCGGACATCGACCCGCTCGGCAAGGGCTTTCAGCCCATCAAGAGCCGTTCGTCCATCGCAAACGGCGGCTTTTTGGGGCGCGGCATGTTTGGCGGAAGCGTCTACAAAACCTACGCGGCATCGCATACCGACTTCATTTTCGGCACTTTTTGCGAGAAATTCGGCATGATCGGGGCTTTTTTGGTGATCGGACTGCTGGTTTTCATCGTTCTGCGTGTGCTCAAGCTGGCGCGTGCCAGCCGTGGCGACTGCGGAACGTATATCTGCGCCGGCTTCATCGGTATGATAGTGGTGCAGTCTGTCGAGAATATTGGGATGTGCCTTGGCATGCTGCCGGTCGTTGGTATAACGCTGCCGTATATGAGCTACGGCGGCTCGTCAGTGCTGGCGATATACATCATCACCGGCGTCGTGCAGAGCGTGGCGGTGCACCGAAACCGTTATCGTATAGCAGACAAATATTGATGTCACATTTACATTTGTTGGAGATATTATGATCACAGATTGCTATGACGGCGTCACCGAGCCTATGCTATCACTGAGGGATTTTTACGGCGAGCCGGGACATATGGTCGACAGATGCCTCATCATTTTTTCGGATAAGATTCTTAAGCATCTGCTCGACAGCTTCCCCTGTGAGTGCATCGGTCGTATCGGTTCCTGCAATGGCTCACGCGAGATATACAAAATGAATTATAAGGGCACAGAGCTGGCGTTTTATATGACCATGATCGGCTCCGCGCTGGCGGGCTCGTTCTGTGAGGAGGCGGCCTGGATAACCGGAGCGCGGCGGTTTGTCATGTTCGGCTCCTGTGGCAGCCTTGACGGCGAGACGACGCGTGGACGCTTCGTTGTGCCGACCGAGAGCTATCGCGGCGATGGCCTGTCCTATTATTACGCGCCGCCGGCCGATTATATCCGCATCAAAAACAGCGCCTTGGTGGCGCGTGTGCTGGGGCAGCTGGGCGCTCCCTTTGTCGAAGGGCGAGTCTGGACGACCGAGAGCATGGCGCGCGAGACGCGCGGTCTGGTCGCGCAGCGGCGCAGCGAAGGCTGCATCGCGGTCGAGATGGAGCTGGCTGGCGTGCAGGCGGTCTGTGACTTCAACGGCTTTGAGCTGTATGATTTTCTTGAGGCCGGCGACGTGCTGAGTGACAGCGGCTACGAGGTCGCGGGGCTGGCCGGCGCCAATCATGACCTGGCCAAGCTTTATCTCGCGCTCGAGCTGGCGCGGCAGATATAGCTCGAGTATATTTTGCGTTTGTGCGGTAATAAACCGCCTCCCCTGCGAATATATTGCACTGAAAGCGATATACGCAGGGGAGGTTTTCTACATATGTTTATTTATTCTGTGCGCGCGGGGACATTAAAATTTGTCGGCGTGGTATGCGTGGCGCTGGTGGCGCTGATAACGCTGCTGGCATTTATGCCGACCATCAGCGGGCTGGACAGCAGCGGCAGCGCCTGGAGCGCCGGTACGGCGGCATCGGGCAAGCAGAGCGTGCGCTATGACAAGGTCAAGGATGCTGAAGATGTAGCGCAGTTTCTGGCGCAGTTTGGCTGGGAGGTCAAGGCACAGCCGCTTGAGGTGCAGGAGGTGACCATACCGTCCGAATTTGACCGCGTTTTTGCCAGCTACAACGAGCTGCAAAAGCAGCAGGGGCTGGATCTGACGCGCTACCGCCGCAAAAAGGCGACGCGCTACACCATGGAGGTCACGAATTACAGCGGCCACGAGGGCAGGGTGCTGGCAAATGTGATAGTTTACCGGAGCAGAGTGATCGGCGGGGACATCTGCTCGGCGGACATGACGGGGTTTATTCAGGGCTTTGACGATTAAGCTGCTGACATCAAAATAATGCCGGGGGACACATGCGTCCCCCGGCTTGTGCTTTACAGCTTTATTCTATCTTTGACTGCGGCGAGAAATTCCACCGTGTTGACCCTGCGCGCCTCGGTACCGGGCGTTACGAGACCGACCAAGTCGCCGGTCATGGTGCCACCCTCAATGGTGTCGAGCACGGCACGCTCGAGAACGTCAGCGTAGTGACACAGCTCCGGCAGGTCGTCCAGCTCGCCGCGCTTTCGCAGAGCGCCGCTCCAGGCGAAAATGGTGGCCGTGGGGTTGGAGGAGGGCTGCTCGCCCTTGAGATAACGGTAATAATGCCGCGTGATGGTGCCGTGTGCGGCCTCATATTCAAAGTTTCCGTCCGGTGAGACCAGCACCGAGGTCATCATGGCGAGCGAGCCAAAGGCGGTTGATACCATGTCGCTCATGACGTCGCCGTCATAATTCTTGAGTGCCCAAATGAAGCCGCCGCGCGAACGAATAACACGTGCTACGGCGTCGTCGATCAGCGTGTAAAAATATGTGATGCCAAGCTGCTCAAAGGTTTCGCAATATTCGTTTTGATATAACTCTTCAAATATCAGCTTGAAGGTCTGATCGTACTTTTTGGAGATGGTGTCCTTGGTTGAGAACCACAGATCCTGCCGTGTGGCAATGGCGTATTTAAAGCAGGAGTGCGCGAATGCACGGATGGAATCATCCTTGTTGTACATGCCCTGCAGCACGCCGGCACCGTCAAAATCAAATATTGGCAGGCGGGTGACGCTGCCGTCCTTGGCGGTTACCACCAGCTCAGCGCTGCCGCCCTCGGTCAGACGCAGCTCACCGGCGCGGTAGACGTCGCCATAGGCGTGCCGCGCGATGGTGATGGGCGCCTCCCAGGTCTTGACCACCGGCTTTATGTTGCTGACTGTGATGGGGGCACGAAAAACAGTGCCATCCAGCACGGCGCGGATGGTGGCGTTGGGGCTTTTCCACATTTCGTGCAGCCCATATTCCTCGACGCGCTGCGCGTTGGGTGTGATGGTCGCGCATTTGACTGCCACACCGTATTTTTTGGCTGCATTTGCCGAGTCGACCGTGACCTGATCCGACGTCGCGTCACGATTGGGCAGTGAAAGGTCGTAATATTCTGTTTTGAGGTCGACGAATGGCAATATCAGCTCGTCCTTTATCTGCTGCCAGATGATGCGGGTCATTTCGTCGCCGTCCATTTCGACCAGCGGCGTTTTCATTTGAATTTTGCTCATTGTACTGTCTCCATTGCTTTTTTGCAGTGATTCATGAGGCATCCGTCAAGGACTATCTGCCGTTCCTCATCGGTGAGGCCGTTTATGTGCAGCGTCAGCGGCGCGGATGTGCCGTCTGAACGTAGCAGCACTGCCTCAAAGCGCTGCTCGCCCGCAGCCAGCAGACGGCGCACATCTGGGACAAAGACATAGTCGCCGACCTCGCCCTCAAAGGCTGTATTTTCGTCCAGTGTGAAGGGAAGTATGCCCCAGTTGATGCAGTTGGAGCGATAGCGCTTGGTTGCGAAGGCATGACAGATGTTGGCCAGGCCGCCCAGCACCTTTTGGCAGGACGCTGCCTGCTCACGCGCGGAGCCGTCGCCGGGCGAGTTGGCGTAGACGCAGGAGCCGGTCTGCGTGATGGGCAGCAGCAGGTCTGCGTCGCCGACGCGGCTTAGCAGCTGACGCAGCTGCTCGGGAGCGTCGCCGGCACGGCGTGCGGCCTCGAGCGCCTGAGCCGCCTCAGCGCGGCCGACGTATTCAGGTACACGGCGCGACAGCGTCAGCTTGGACAGACGGATGGGGTTGGAGCGGTAGGAGGACGACTCTCCCGAGGGAATGAGCTCGTCCGTAGTAGTGACGGGATCGTGAATGACGGCCGCCAGCTCGACCAACAGGTGCTCACCCAGCTCCTGCTGCTCCGGCCAGTCGGTGATATTGGGGCCGAGAATCAGCTCGGTCTCGGGCTCAGCGTGGCCAAAGCCGTAATAGACGCGGCGCTCGTAGGGGGAGCGGTCGAAATGGTAGGTGTGGTGCGGGATATCGTAATCTATGTCGGTGGCGGGCGTGATGGCGCCGCCCATGAGAGCGGTGGCGGCGATGCTGCGCGCGTCCATGAGCGCGACGCCGGCCAGCTGTCCCTCGCCAGGCTTGGATCCCTCGCGGTTAGGGAAATTGCGGGTGGTGTGTCGGATGGACAGGCCATTGTTGGCAGGCACGTCGCCGGCGCCGAAGCAGGGGCCGCAGAAGGAGGGCTTTATGACCGCTCCAGCCTCGAGCAGCTGTGAGGTAACGCCGATCCGTGTCAGCTCAAGCGATACCGGTACGCTGGTGGGGTAGACGGACAGCGAAAACGCGCCGTTGGAGGTGCCGCCGCAGCTGAGTATGGCCGCCGCCTCATCGATACTGTCGAACATGCCGCCGGCGCAGCCTGCGATAATGCCCTGATCGGCGTACACACGACCGCCGCGCAGCTTGGAGCGCAGCTCGAGGTGATGCCCCGGGAACAGCTCCGCCGCCTTTTTCTCAACACCGGCCAAAATATCGTCGGCGTTTTGTGTGAATTCGCGGATAGTGTAGGCGTTGGAGGGGTGGAAGGGAAGCGCTATCATGGGCTCAAGCGCGGACAGGTCGAGCTCTATCCAGCGGTCGTAATAGGCGACGTCGGCGGGCTTTAGCTCATGGTACGCCTCGGGACGGCCATGAATGGCATAATAATCCTTTATAGTGGTGTCTGTCTGCCAGATGGAGGACAGGCACTTGGTCTCGGTGGTCATGACGTCGATGCCGTTGCGGAAATCCGCTGGCAGATGCTCAAGCCCGGGGCCGGTGAACTCCAGCACGCGGTTTTTGACAAAGTCCGATTCAAACACTGCCTTGACCAGCGCGATAGCGGCATCGTGCGGGCCGACGCCGCGCCGCGGCTTGCCGGTGAGGTATACCAGCACCACCTCGGGGTAGCTTATGTCATAGGTCGAGCGCAGCAGCTGCTTGACCAGCTCAGGGCCTCCCTCGCCGACGCCCATGGTGCCCAGCGCGCCGTAGCGCGTATGCGAGTCGGAGCCGAGGATCATTTTGCCACAGCCGGTCAGCTCCTCGCGGGCGTAGGAATGTATGACGCTTTGGTTGGCGGGGACGTATATTCCGCCGTATTTGTGCGCGGCGGACAGGCCGAATACGTGGTCATCCTCATTTATCGTGCCACCGACGGCGCAGAGCGAATTGTGGCAGTTAGTCAGCGCGTAGGGCAGTGGAAATTCCTTCATGCCGGAGGCGCGAGCGGTCTGGATTATGCCGACATAGGTGATGTCGTGCGATACCATGGCATCAAAGCTGATGCGCAGTGTATCGGGCTCGGCTGAGCGGTTGTGTGACTGAAGCACGGAGTAGGCGATGGTGCCGCATTTGGCCTCATCGACGGGGACGGCGCAGTCGGAGACGGGGATGCCGCGAACCAAATATGTGCCGTTTGGGTGCAGAGTTATCATTATTTTTGTCCTTTCAGGGGAATACTTTTTTGGGAGAAGCGTGGGTGTTGGGCAACTCTTTAATATTTTAGCATGTTAGCAGATGAAAGTCAATATCCAAAAACCATTTTTGCGCGTGATAACCCATGCTTTTTTATTGACAAATGCGCAGCTTGATGCTATAATTAAGTTGAGTATTTCTGCTCTGCGCCCCGGCGTGTGCGGATATGTGCTCAGGGCGCCTCGGTGCCCCCAAAAGCTGTAGAATGTGTTTGGAGCAGTCCATGAAAAGATATACACTTGAATATAAAATGTCAGCGCTGCTGCTTTTTCTGGAGGCGTGCTTAGCGATAGTGCTGACGGCGGCATTTTTGATAATCCCGCCGGCCGAGGCAGCGCTTCCGACAGTGTCCGACACCACGCCGCCCGAGATCATTGGAGCGGGGGACATGCTGATATACGTCGGCGAGTCGCCGGCCTATCGAAAGGGAATCACGCTGTCGGATGACAGCGGTGCGGATGGTGTTGAGCTGACAGTAGACAGCTCGCGCGTTGACCTCGCGACGCCGGGACGCTATCCCGTTACCTACACTGCGACCGATCGCGCCGGCAACAGCTCGAGCGTGACAGTCTATTTGACAGTCGAGGTGTATTTCCCCGAGGAGGAGCAGCTGAATGCCGCGCTGGATCGCGTCATCGCCTCGATAATCACCGACGGCATGACGACCGAGCAAAAGGTGCGCAGTATTTACAGTTATGTGCAGAACCACATCGCCTTTGTCAACACCTCGGACAAGTCGAGCTGGAAGGCGGAGGCTTATCGCGCACTGTTCGTGACGAAAACGGGCGACTGCTTTAGCTATTTTGCCGCCTCCAAGGCGTTTTTTGAGCGCCTCGGTATTGAAAATCGTGATATTCAGCGTCCGGCCGCGCTTGCCGAGCAGATGCAGCAGACGCATTACTGGAGCATGGTCAACATCAGCTCAGATACCGCCGCGCCGCAGTGGTATCACTACGATTCCTGCCGCCTGCGCGCCGAATATAACCACAGCGGCTGTCTTTTGACGGAGCGCCAGATAAACGCCTACAACAAGGTTCGCGAAAATTTCTACGCCTATGATCGCGCCGGCTACCCGACGGTAAGCACTACCATCATAACGCCGACGCCCGAGCTTGAGGCGTACTACGACTGAGAGGGAGCACAATGATAACAAATATTCTTGAATATCTCGAGCGTACAGTCACCGAGGTGCCGGACAAGATTGCTTTCTCGGATGGCACGGACAGTCTCAGCTTCGCCGAGCTTTACTCGGCGGCGCGGCGCGGTGGCAGCCGACTTATTGAGGCAGGGCTGTCACGCGAGCCGGTGCTGGTTATCATGGACAAGCACCCGCATGAGCTGGCGGCATTTCTTGCTGTGATATATGCGGGCTGCTTTTATGTGCCGATCGACGCTGAAATGCCGCCGCTCCGCATGACTGCCATCGCCGAGACGACACGAGCAAGAGCCGTCATATGTGACGAGCGCAACCGCGCAACGGCCGAGAGCCTGCCGGCTGAGATTGTGATCACATGCAAAGAATTAGTTTCGCACGATGTCAGCGAAATAGCTTTACGTGATGTCAGAGAGCAACAGTTGGACACTGACCCGATATATATCGTCTTCACCTCAGGCTCGACCGGCGTGCCCAAGGGCGTGCTGGCCTGCCACCGCTCGGTGATCGATTACACCGAGAATCTGTCAGTTGCGCTGGGCTTTGACCGCGACAGCGTATTTGGTAACCAGACGCCGCTGTATTTTGACGCACCGCTCAAGGAGATAATGCCGACGCTGCGCAGCGGCGCGACGACCTACCTCATCCCGCGCCGACTGTTTATGTCCCCGGTGCGGTTGGTCGAATATCTCAACGAGCACCACATAAATACCGTGTGCTGGGTGGTGTCGGCGCTGACGGTGATATCCTCGCTGGGCGCGCTGGATAAGGTCAAGCCGCAGTATCTGCGGACGGTGGCCTTCGGTAGCGAGGTATTCCCCAAAAAGCAGTATAATATCTGGCGCCGGGCGCTTCCGGATGCCGTCTTTTATAATCTCTACGGTCCGACAGAGGCCACCGGCATGTCATGCTGGTGGAGAGCTGACCGTGAGCTGGGCGAGGACGAGCCCATCCCGGTGGGGCGTCCCTTCCGCAACACGCGCATCTACCTGCTCGATGACAACGGCCGCGCCGTTTCGCCGGGTGAGCCGGGCGAGATATACATCGGCGGCACCTGCGTGACGATGGGCTATTATGCCAATCCTGAAAAGACAGAGCAGGCCTTCGTACAAAACCCGCTGGTCAGCGCATATCGCGATACGGTGTATAAGACCGGCGACATTGGGCGGTATAATGAATATGGCGAGCTGGTGTTCGTTTCGCGCAAGGACTATCAGATAAAGCACATGGGGCACCGCATCGAGCTCGGCGAGATAGAAGCCGCAGCCGACAGACTGGACGGCGTCGCGCGCGCCTGCTGCCTGTATGATGCCGAGCGGCGTCGCATACGCCTGTTTTACGTTGGCGAGGCGAACGAGGCGCAGCTTGCGGCATATCTGCGTGATTATCTGCCGCGCTACATGCTGCCGAGTGAGCTGAAAAGGCTTGAAAGTCTGCCGCTGACAGCCAACGGCAAGCTGAATCGCCGCGCACTTGAAGAGAATTATTAAGAGAGGATAATTACCATGGAAAAATTGTTAAAAATACTGAGTGAGCTGCATGACGACGTCGATTTTTCGACTGCCGAGGAGCTGATCGACGGTGGAATACTCGATTCCCTCGACATCGTCACGCTGATAACCGAGATAAACGAGGAATTTGACGTTTCGATTCCCGCAGAGGAGATAATACCCGAGAATTTCAACTCGGCTGCGGCCATTATGGCGCTGATAGAGCGACTGGACGAGGAATAAAGTGTTATTCACATCACTTGAGTTTGTGATATTTGCTGCGGCGCTGCTGGTGCTTTACTATGTGCTGCCGCGCAAATGCCAGTGGCCGCTGCTGCTGGCGGCCAGCTACATATTTTATGCGCTGGCCGATCCGAAATATCTGATCTATATCGCTGTCGTCACGCTGACGTCTTACGCCACGGCGCTCGTCCTCGGGCACATGAGCCGCCGCGAAAATGAGCACATTGACGCTCTGCGCGACAGCATGTCGCGGGATGAGCGCAAGGCCTATCGCGCGGCGTCCAAGCGCGCGCGGCGGCGTGTGTTGGTGGCGGGACTTGTGGTTGGCTTTGGCATGCTGGCAGTGATAAAGTACACCGCGTTTGCGGTCGTCAACCTCAACTCGTTGCTGCATCTGTTCGGCGCCCGGGAGCTTAGCGTTCCCAGTCTGCTGCTGCCGATGGGAATATCGTTCTACACCTTTCAGGCTATGGGATACCTCATCGACGTCTATCGCGGTAAGGCCGAGCCGGAGCGCAATGTGGCCAAGTATGCGCTGTTTGTGGCGTTTTTCCCTCAGCTGATACAGGGGCCGATATCCCGCTTCGGTGACCTTGAGGCGCAGCTGTGCGCCCCGCATGCGCCGTCGGCTGCGGGCATATGCTCTGGACTTTTGCGCGTGCTTTGGGGTTACTTCAAAAAGCTGGTCGTGGCAGATCGCATGCTGGTGGCTGTGTCGGCGCTGATAGACAAGCCGGAGCAGCACAGCGGCGTTTATGTGGTGCTGCTGATATTGTTTTATTCTGTCGAGATATACGCCGATTTTACCGGCGGCATCGACATAACCATAGGTCTTGCCGAGGCGCTTGGCATAGAGCTGCACGAGAACTTTAAGCATCCGTTTTTTTCACGCTCCACGAAGGAATACTGGCGTCGCTGGCACATCACCATGGGCACGTGGTTTTCGGACTACATCTTCTACCCGCTTTCGGTGTCCTCTCCCATGCAAAAGCTGTCAAAGTGGGGGCGTCGGCACCTCGGGACGGCTGTCGGCAAGCGGCTGCCGGTCTATCTCGCCACGCTGGCGACATGGTTCTTGACGGGGCTTTGGCACGGCGCGGGATGGAATTTTATAGTTTGGGGACTGCTGAACGCCGTCATAATTCTTGTCTCGCAGGAGCTTGCCCCGTTGTACGAGCGGGCGCACGACCGCGCCCCGCGACTTTTTGCCTCGCGTGGCTGGGGAGTGTTCATGATGGTGCGCACCTTCCTGCTTATGGGAACGGTTCGGGTGCTGGACTGCTATCGCAGCGTCCCGACCACCTTTCGCATGGTGGGCAGCATTTTCACGACTGCCAATTGGGTGGCGCTCTTTGATGGCTCTGTCCTTGCGCTGGGGCTGGGCGTGGCGGACTATGTCCTGGTTGCGCTTTGCTGCTGCCTCATGGTGGCGGTCAGCGCATACAACGAGCGCGGAGACATACGTCGGGCGCTTTGGGAGCGGCCGACGGCACTGTGCGCAGTGGCGGCGGCACTGGTGCTATTTATCATCGTTTTCGGCGCCTGGGGTGTCGGATACGATGCAAATCAGTTTATCTATAATCAATTCTGAGTGGGTGTGTTACCCTGAAAGGACATCACAAATATGAAAATAGTGCTTGCTACACGCAATAAAGGTAAGATACGTGAGTTCGCAGACCTCATGGCGAAGCATCTCAAAAAGGTAGAGGTGCTGTCACTGGACGACATCGGCTTTGAGGGCGAGATAGAAGAGACCGGCTCAAGCTTTGACGAAAATGCCATGCTCAAGGCACGCGCCGCGGCTGATCACTCAGGACTGATCGCCGTTGCGGATGACTCCGGGCTGACCGTCGCGGCGCTGGACGGCGCCCCGGGCATATATTCGGCGCGGTATTCAGGTGTCGACGGCCCCGATCGTGACCGCGCCAACAACGAAAAGCTGCTGCATGAGCTGGAGGGCGTCAGCGCGAGGGAGGCGGCGTTTGTCTGCTGCCTGGCCTGTGCGTTTCCGGACAGCATGCCGGCGCGGGACTTTGTGGTCTGGGGCGTTACGCCGGGTGAGATACTTTGCGCGCCACGCGGCGAGAACGGCTTTGGCTATGACCCGCTGTTCTGGTACGATGAGCTGGGCAAGACGTTTGCGGAAATGACGCCCGAGCAAAAGAATGTGCTGAGTCACCGCGCACGGGCGACCGTGCAGCTGGCCGAGCACTTTGCAAATATGATAATAATTGAAAGGTAAATAGATATGACATCAAAGCAAAGAGCATACCTCCGCGGTCTTGCCGCCAGGGAGGACACCATTATGCAGATCGGCAAGGGCGGCATCAGCGAGGCGCTGATAGCCACGGTTTCTGACGCGCTTGAGGCGCGCGAGCTGATAAAGCTCAAGGTGCTGGACAATAGCGAGGAGTCGCCGCGCAGCGCGGCCGAGGCACTTGCCGCGGCAACCGGCGCCGAGGTGGTGACGGTCATAGGGACAAAGCTGGTGCTTTATCGTCCCTCGGAGAACCACCGCCGCATCGAGCTATGATAGACGGGATAGAGCGCGTCGGCGTCTACGGCGGGACGTTCGCTCCGGTGCACAACGGCCATGTGGCGGCCGCGCGCGCGTTTTTTGAGCAGATGAAGCTGGATCGAGTCCTGATCATTCCCGATCGCATACCGCCGCATAAGTCGATAGACCGCGGCGACGACCCGACAAAGCGACTGGAAATGTGCCGACTTGCGTTTGATTTTGAGGGCATGGAGGTCTCCGACCTCGAGCTAAAGCGCGAGGGTCCCAGCTACACGGTCGACACGCTGCGCCAGCTGACCGCCCCCGGGCGAAAGCTGTTTTTGCTGTGTGGGACGGATATGATGCTGACACTGGACGAATGGCATGAGTTTGAGGACATATTCAAGCTGTGCTGCCCGGTGTATATCCGACGCGAAAATGACACATCACTAAATGAGAAGATCATAACGAAAAATTCGGAGTATTTTCGGAAATATGGCGTCGCATTCCGCCGAATACTGTCAGAACCCATTGAGGTCACCTCGACCGAGCTGCGTCAGGCGGTCAGGTCAGGGCAGAGCATCCATGGGCTTGTGCCCGATGCGGTCGAGCGCTATATAAAGGAGCAGAGACTGTATGTCTGAGGTCTTGATCACCGATACGGCGCTGGCCGTGCTGCGCGACGACGTTCGTGCAAGGCTTTCGCCAGGGCGTGCCGAGCACACGTTTGGCGTTGAGCGGGCAGCGGCCTATATGTCGGAGCGACTGTGCTCCGAAAAGCTGCCGCTGCTGCGAGCCGCGGCGCTGCTTCACGACATAACAAAGGAATATTCTTTTGAAAAACAGTTGAAAATCTGCGACGAATTTGGTATAATATTAAGAGATGACGAGATGGGCTCACCTCAGGTGCTGCATGCCATAACAGCGGCGGCGGTCATACCGGTCGAATATCCGTCATTCTCACTGCCGGAGCTTTGCGGCGCAGTTCGCTGGCATACAACAGGCCGCGCCGGCATGACGTTGGCCGAGAAGATAGTTTTTCTCGCCGACTATATTGAGGACGGCCGCAAATATGCGGGCTGTGTGGCACTGAGGACGTCATTTATGCGTCAGCTTGACGCGCTGTGTGGTGCCGGAACGGTCGATATGGCCGCGCGGCTGGCCTGCCTTGACAGTGCAGTCCTTGCCGAGCTTGACGGAACACTGACATCCTTAAATGACCGCGGCCTTGCGGTGAATCTTGATACTCTCCGCGCAAGAGACTTTTTATTGCAAAACACGGGATCATGACGGCATTTTTCATCACATATCGCTAAACTCATCCATCAATTCTACAACAATTACATATTTGCGGCATGCAAGTGCCGCTTGAAAGGTGGAATTGATGATGGAAAGAAAGCATGCTCAGTCGGCAGTGCTGCTGGCGGTGGCAGTTGCTGTGATACTTGTGGCGTTTGTTGTGACGTATATTGTGGTTATGTGCTTCGCGGATGGAGGCGACGCTGACGGGGCAGTTTCGGCGGCAGTCGAGGACTCCGATGCGAGTGGACGCTACATTTTTCTGGTCGCGGGGCGCGACGAGGTGTCGGGGCTGACGGACGTGCTGCTGTTGGTCTCGTTCGACGCTGACGTAGGTGAGGTCTGCGTGCTGCAGCTGCCGCGCGACACCTATTTCAACTGCACTCGTCGCAGCTACAAAAAGCTCAATGGCGCCACGTCGGCGCTGGGTGGACTTCGCGCACTGGCTGACGAGCTCGAGATGGTACTCGGAGTCAGGATAGACCACACCGTTGACCTGACGCTCGATACCTTTTCGCAGTTGGTCGATCTCATTGGCGGCGTGCCGATAAACGTGCCCTATGACATGGACTATGAGGATGAGTCACAGGGACTGTCCATCCATCTCCGCGCTGGTGAGCACAGGCTGTGTGGCGACGAGGCGGTGCAGTTCGTCCGCTTCCGCTCGGGCTATGTTCAGGGCGATATCGGGAGGATCGACGCGCAAAAGCTGTTCCTGGCGGCACTGGCGCGGCAGGTGACCGAGAATGTCGGCCCACTGCGGCTGCCCGCGATAGTCGGTGCAGCGTTGGGGCGAGTCAAGACCGATATGAACCTTGCAACCGCCATAAGCATTGCCCGCGCGGCACTGCGGCTGGAGCTCGACAAGATAGTTATGCTGACGCTGCCGGGCGCCGATGCGCGCACGGGCGGCAACCGCGGGGCGTGGTACTACGTCATGAACCGCCGTGCGACCGGTGAGGTCATGACCAATTATTTTGGAGTGGATGGGGAATGGCTACTTGACGCCGAACGGCGCTTTACCAATCCCGCCTACCCGCATTTCGAGAAAATATACGACGCCGATGACATCGCCTACAGCGAGCATCGAGCCGACGGTATAAATCAAAACGGTATAGGCATCGACCTTGCCGGATGAATTTAAGGAAGGAAAAAACTATGCAAGAGATAATGTCTGATGAGGAATATAGACGGCTGCCCTCGCTTAAGGACGCCGATCCGCTGACGCTGGCAGAGGCCATTCACGATATCCTCTACGAAAAGCGCGGCAGAAACATTAAGATACTCAAGGTCGAGAGCCGAACGGTCATCACCGATTACCTGGTGCTGTGCACCGGTACCTCGAGCACGCAGGTGCGGGGTCTGGCGGACGAGGTCGAGTACAAGACCTCGCTGCGCCATCTCCATCCCTTTGGCGTAGAGGGGCGCGGCAACAGCTCCTGGATCGCTATGGATTACGGCACCGTGATGGTGCACGTCTTCAACCGCGACGCACGGGAGTTCTATAATCTCGATAAGCTTTACGGCACGACAACAGAGGTGTCATCCGATGCGGAGGACACCGACGAAAATATTGAAGAATCGCAGGAAAACGACTGATGAAATACGATTATCTTAAGGTAGAAAAAAAGTGGCAGGATCGCTGGGAGCAGGCGGGTGTGTTCCGCGCGCTCGACGAAAAGGACGCCGGCGGCAAGCCAAAATATTATGCGCTGGTCGAGTTTCCGTATCCGAGCGGCGCCGGCATGCACGTTGGACATATAAAGGCCTATTCGGGTCTTGAGGTCATCTCGCGCATGCGTCGCATGCAGGGCTACAATGTGCTTTTCCCCATGGGCTTTGACGCATTTGGCCTGCCGACGGAGAATTACGCCATTAAGACCGGTATGCACCCGCGTGCCGTCACCGACAAGAACATAGAAAAATTCACACAGCAGCTGCGCCGCGTGGGCTACAGCTTTGACTGGGATCGCGTCATCGATACCACCGAGGAGGATTATTATCACTGGACGCAGTGGATATTTCTCAAAATGTTTGAGGCCGGACTGGCCTTCCGCGACACTGCGCTGGTCAACTATTGCCCCAGCTGCAAGGTCGTGCTCTCTAACGAGGACAGTCAGGGCGGCCATTGCGACATCTGCCACAGCGAGGTGGTGCAGCGCTCCAAGGATGTGTGGTATCTGCGCATAACCAAGTATGCTGACCGCCTGCTGGACGGCCTGCGCGAGGTCGACTATCTGCCCAATATTAAGCAGCAGCAGGTCAACTGGATCGGTCGCTCCGAGGGCGCATTCGTCAACTTTGGCCTTGACGGTAAGTCTGATCGGCTGCGCATATACACCACCCGCCCCGACACGCTGTTCGGCGTGACGTTTATGGTCATGGCGCCTGAGCACCCGCTGATCGACAAATATGCCGACAGCATCGCCAACATGGACGAGGTGCGCGATTACCGCGCAAAGTGCGCAAAAAAGACCGAGTTCGAGCGCACACAGCTGGTCAAGGAAAAGACGGGCGTGCGCCTTGATGGGCTGAGCGCCGTCAACCCGCTGACAGGCAAGGTGCTGCCGATATACATTGCCGACTATGTCATGATGGGCTACGGAACCGGCGCTATCATGGCGGTTCCTGCGCACGATCAGCGCGACTGGGAGTTCGCACGTAAGTTCGGCATCGATATCATTGAGGTCATCAAGGGCGGCGACGTCGAAAAGGAGGCCTATGCTGGTGACGGCGAGATGGTCAACTCCGATTTTCTCAATGGCTACACCAACAAAAAGGATTCCATCCACCGCGCCGTTGAGGAGCTTGAGCGTCTCGGCGCCGGAGAGGGCGGAGTTCAGTATAAAATGAAGGACTGGGCCTTTAACCGTCAGCGCTATTGGGGTGAGCCGATACTGATCGTGCATTGCCCGCATTGCGGAATGGTTCCCGTGCCGTATGACGAGTTGCCGCTGCGCCTGCCCGACATGAAGGAATTCGCGCCGGGGCAGAACGGCGAATCGCCGCTGGCAAGGATAGAGGAATTTGTGCACTGCAAGTGCCCGAGGTGCGGAGCCGATGCCCGCCGCGAGACCGACACCATGCCGCAGTGGGCGGGCTCGTCCTGGTATTTCCTGCGCTATGCCGACCCGCACAATCACGAGCGCCTGGCCGATTTCGATAAGCTGAAATACTGGTTGCCTGTCGACTGGTACAATGGTGGCATGGAGCACGTTACACGTCACGTGATATATTCGCGCTTCTGGCATAAATTCCTTTACGATATCGGCGTTGTGCCGACCGAGGAGCCGTATGCCAAGCGCACGGCGCAGGGACTCATCCTGGGGCCTGACGGCGAGAAGATGTCCAAATCCAAGGGTAATGTGGTCGACCCCAACACTGTAATAGATGCCTACGGCGCCGATGTGTTGCGCACATATGTCCTCTTTATGGGCGACTATTCGGCCGCGGCACCGTGGTCGGAGAGCAGCGTAAAGGGCTGCAAGCGCTTTCTTGAACGCGTGGCAGACCTTGCTGGAATGGTCAAGGGCAGCGGAGCGACACCCGAGCTCGATTCCGCCTTCCATAAGACGGTCAAAAAGGTGACAGAGGATTACAACAGCCTCAAGTTCAATACGGCAATTGCCGCGCTCATGGGACTGCTCAACGATATCATGGCGCACGGCGCGCTGACGCGCGACGAACTCGAGACCTACATCAAGCTGCTCTCGCCGGTCGCGCCGCACCTCTGCGAGGAGATCAACGAGGGACTTGGCAACAGCACCATGCTGGCTGTCGCCTCCTGGCCGGAGTATGACGCCGCCAAGACGGTCGACGCGACTGTCGAGGTCGCAGTTCAGCTCAATGGCAAGCTGCGCGGGACATTGATGCTGCCCAAGGACTGCCCGCCGGCAGACGCCATCGCCGCCGCACGCGCGGACGAGCGATTCGCCGCACTGCTTGAGGGTAAGACCGTCGTCAAGGAGATCGCGGTGCCAAACCGCATCATTAATTTCGTCGTTCGCGGTTGATAGCTGCCGAAAATGGCGGATTTCGGGCAGGATAATAATATTTTATCCCTGCCCGAACGAATTTTTGAGCTTTTGCTATTGACAACAGCGATTTGTTGTTGTATAATATTACAGTAAATTTGTCGAGAAGCTGATAGCTCTGACTGCAACCGGAGGGAGGGAAAAAAGAATGGCAGAAGTTAAGCTGAAGGAAGGCGAGACCCTTGATAGCGCTCTCCGTCGCTTTAAGCGTCAGGTTGCCCGCACGGGCGTCCTTGCCGAGCTCCGTAAGAGAGAGCACTATGAAAAGCCAAGTGTTAAGCGCAAGAAAAAGTCCGAAGCGGCCAGAAAGCGTAAGTACAAATAATCCGGAATAAGCATTCAGCTCAGTTGGATTGCAGTTAAGGCGGTATAACAGATTTTCTGTTACACCGCCTTTTCTGGTGCCTCAGCCCGGCAGGGGCGCGGGCACGACATCGCGTATTATTTCCTTCATTTTGTCCGCCGAGAGCCGCAGCGCATGAAGCTCATCGCCGTTCAGCGGCAGCTCGAGCACGCGCCGTACCCCGCCGCGCCCAACTATGCAGGGCACGCCCAGGCATACGTCATGCAGACCATACTGTCCGCGCAGCAGCGACGACACCGGCAGGATGGCGCTCTCATCGTGCAAAATGGCGTCGACTATGCGCCGCACCGCCTCGGCAACGGCGTAATATGTCGCGCCCTTGGCCTCGATTATCTCGTAGGCCGAGTGCTTGACCTGCTCATAAAGCTGCCCCAGTCGCTCCATACCGCAGTCATGGCAGCCGTCAAGGCAAAA
The DNA here is from genome assembly GCA_964463325.1 of uncultured Lachnospiraceae bacterium. Classification (GTDB taxonomy): domain Bacteria; phylum Bacillota; class Clostridia; order Oscillospirales; family CAG-272; genus UMGS1002. Next base: position 18,904 of record CAYXBY010000002.1, read on the forward strand.
ATTCGCCAGCGGGATGCCGGAGACGGTTGCGCAGCTCCAAACGGCCAGCTCGCTGTCGCCGTGCTCGCCGATGATGAAGGAATGAATGTTTCGACTGTCTACGCCGAGGTATTCGCCGGCCAAAAACTTCAGTCGAGCTGTGTCGAGCACGGTTCCCGAGCCTATCACGCGCTCGGCGGGGTAGTCCGACAGCTGTAGCGCGGCGTAGGTGAGTATGTCGACCGGGTTGGTCACGATGAGCAGGATGGCGTCGGTTGTGTAGCGCGTAATGCTGGCGATGATGGGCTCGAAGATGCGGACATTCGAGCGCACGAGGTCGGTCCGAGTCTGCCCCGGACGCTGTGCGCAGCCGGCAGTGATGATTATTATGGCGGCATCGATGGTGTCGGAGTAGTCGCCAGCGTAAATGCTCATGGGCGCCGCAAACGGCATGGCGTGATTGAGATCCGCCGCTTCGCCGGCTGCTTTTTTTTGATCGATGTCGATCAGCACGAGCTCGGTGAAGGTGCGGTTTAGCATAAGTGAATAGGCCACTGTCGCGCCGACGTTGCCGCACCCGACGATGACGCATTTGCGAGTGTCAATTGCATCGTTGTTCATGATATCAGACTCCTCAAAAAAATAAGCGGGAGATAAATCCCGCTTATATTTTGTCCATTGTGAGCCGAGTTTAGACGCCGATCAGCAGCAATATCTGCCCGATGGGGTAAAACCACCAAATCAGCTGTCGCAGCGTGTGCGACCGAATACCGCAGGCGCGATCCAGCACGATAAAGAAGTCGGAGACGAGAAAGGACAGCACTCCGACGGCGGACACAATGGCCATCCCGCCGACTGAGAAGGCGTACGAGAACACTGATGCGCAGTTTGCACATATCACAAATAGATAAATCGTGCACAGCCAAAACATATAATTTAGTTCCTGGTTGCGCAGCAGCGCCAATACCAACATAGTACAAACCAGCGCCACAAACAGCACGAAGGCTACGACTACACCGGCATTCAGAAATGCGCAGCCAGCGTCGTATATGCCATATGTAAAGGCTGCTATGTAGACCAGGTGTGCCCCGGTGAATAGCAGTGATCCGGTGATAAAGCCGCGCAGATGCAGTGAACGCGTGATGGGCTTGTAGTCCATCAGCACGATGTCACCGAGTGAGGACATCACCATGGCGATCGCCGCCAGCAGCCGCGGCGGTGACGGTGAAAGAATTGCCAGCAGGCAGGCAAAAATGCTCATCAGAACGGTCAGCACCAGTCGCCCGGGGAGACCAAACCAGCGGAAGAATTTGTTCATACCATCGTCCTCAAGCCTGGCTTAATCCTGCGCCCAAGCGCGGGCGCGGTCAACAGCCTTATGCCAGCCGCTCAGACGACGACGGCGCTCATCGACGCTCATCTGTGGGTCAAAGCGACGCTCGACCTGCCAATGCTGTGCTATTTCCTGCTCTGAGTCGAACACACCAACAGCCAGCCCGGCGAGATTTGCCGCGCCGAGGGCGGTCGTTTCGATGCAGGCAGGACGGATGATGGGCAGCCCCGAAACGTCAGCCTGGAAGGACAGCAGCAGATCGTTGGCGCAGGCGCCGCCGTCCACCTTGAGTGAGGACAGGCTGATCCCGGCCTCTCGCTGCATCAGCTCCAGCACGTCGACGGTCTGGTATGCCATGGCCTCCAGCACCGCGCGGACGACATGTGCGCGGCCGGTGGCACGCGTCAGCCCCAGCAGTGCGCCGCGGGCGTAGGGATCCCAGTAGGGAGCGCCCAGCCCCACAAAGGCGGGGACGAAATAGACGCCCTCGGAGTCAGGCACCTCGGCGGCGACGCGCTCACTCTCAGCTGCGCCGGCGATAAGTCCCAGTCCGTCGCGCAGCCACTGCACGGCGGCGCCGCAGACGAACACCGAGCCCTCGAGCGCATAGTTGACCTGCCCGCCCCGGCTCCAAGCGATGGAGGTAAGCAGGCCGTTCTCTGAGAACACCGGCTCGGTGCCCGTGTTCATGAGCATAAAGCCGCCGGTGCCATATGTATTTTTGACCTCGCCCGTGCCAAAGCAGCACTGGCCAAACAGCGCAGCCTGCTGATCACCGGCAACTCCCGCGACGCTTACGCTACTGCCGAGCAGGGAGGGGTCGGTGTATCCGAACAGTCCGGATGACGGCAGCACCTCAGGCATCAGCTGCTCGGGTATGCCGAAGAGCTCTAACAGCTCGCTGTCCCAGCGCATCTCACGGATGTTGAACAGCATCGTGCGCGAGGCGTTCGAGGGGTCGGTGGCATGGACGCGCCCGCCGGTCAGCTTGTATATCAGCCAGGTGTCGACGGTGCCGAACATCAGCTCGCCGCGCTCGGCACGCTCGCGCACGCCGGGGACGTTGTCAAGTATCCATTTGATCTTGGTGGCGGAAAAATATGAATCGATGATGAGCCCAGTCTTGCTGCGGATGCGGTCGGTAAGACCGGCGGCCTTAAGGTTGTCGCAGTAGTCCGCCGTGCGGCGGCACTGCCAGACGATGGCGTTATACACCGGCTCTCCGGTGCGGCGATCCCACAGCATGGTGGTTTCGCGCTGATTGGTGATGCCTATGGCGGCGATATCAGACGCTGACAGCCCTGAGCGGCGCAGAGCCTGCTGCATGACAGCAAGCTGCGAGCTCCAGATCTCACGCGGGTCATGCTCGACCCAGCCCGGGGTGGGGAAGTAGTTGGGAAACTCCTGCTGCGCGACGGCGACAATATGCTGGTCGGCATCGAAAATAATACATCTTGAGCTTGTAGTGCCCTGATCGAGTGCCATTAGATATTTTGGCATGATTTTCACCTCTTTTGATCAATTACATCATCATTATAACACATTTTTTGGCAGAGAGCAATAGGCCCCCTGCACATTTCCAAGCAAAATATCGAGTGAACTGACAAATCCCGCTGTGATGCCACGCTCAAGGCGTGCGCTGCTTTCAAGGCTGTCTCCAACGGCTGACATGTGCTGCGGCAGCAGCCTGCCTTGAAAGGTGTTTGCCAGCTCCAGCATGTCGCGGCAGAGCGCCGCGAGGCTATCCAGACTCCTGACATCGGGAGATGTCGGTGGCAGTGTCGACCGCAGAGCTATTATTCGGTCGCATATGTGCGTCAGCTCACCTGTGTCGCCGACATGAGCTGATTCATACAGCCGTGTCAGGTACTGACTGCGTGCGGCGGGGCGTTTTTCCGGCGCCAGCGTCAGCTCGCTGTCTGACAGGCCACGCGCCAGTGCCGAGGTGCGACTGAGCGACTGCTCGAGTGCCCGCACAGTTTCATTATAGCTTTGGCAGAGCTCGTTAATTTCGTTCATTGTGCCTCCGTGATAATTTTGATAATTCTCAAAAAGGGCAGCCTGCGGCTGCCCTTTTTGCGGCGTCATTTGATCTCTACGTTCACTCTTTTGCCACAGGTAGCTCCTGCGGCCTTCATAACGGTACGGATAGCCTTGGCGATCTTGCCATGGCGACCGATGACCATGCCCATGTCGTCAGCAGCAACGCTGAGCGTCAGGTCAATGGTGCTTTCATCGGGCTCGTTCTGAAGCACAGTGACCTCGTCCGGGTTATCGACGATAGCGCGGGCGATATCGTACAGTGTCTGCTTGAAATCCAGCATTTTAGCCCTCCCCGTCAGGGTCAGTCAATTATGCCCGACTTCTTGAGCAGGGAACGAACAGTCTCGGTAGGCTGAGCGCCGTTGCCGAGCCACTTCTTTGCCTTCTCAGCGTCGATCTTGACCTCTGCCGGCTCAGTCATGGGGTTGTAGGTGCCGATCTCCTCGATAAATCTGCCGTTGCGGGGAGAACGCTCATCTGCGATGATAACGCGGTAGAAGGGGTTCTTCTTCGCACCGATTCTTCTGAGTCTGATTTTAACTGCCATTTTGATATTCCTCCAAAATGATTATATTATTTATAAAAATCCGTGATATTTTGCATCAGAACGGAATTTTCATCTTGCCTTTGCCCATCCGCCCGAGCTTGGACGGATTTGAAAACTGCTTCATCAGCTTTTTGATCTGGTCAAACTGTCGCAGCAGCTTGTTGACCTCCTCGACCGAGGTGCCGCTGCCGAGTGCGATACGGCGCTTGCGCGAGCCGCCGATGATCTCGGGCTTTGCGCGCTCAGCCGGTGTCATTGAACGGATGATGGCCTCCTGATGAGCCATCGCGCTTTCGTCTATTTTAGCGTCCTTGAGCGCTCCGGGCTTGACGCCTGGCATCATTCCGGCCAGCTGCTCAAGGCTGCCCATGTTTTTGAGCTGTGCGAACTGATCGAGGTAATCATCCAGCGTGAAGGTCTGCTGACGTATCTTTTGCTCGAGCTCTGCCGCCTTTTTTTCGTCGTATGCGGACTCAGCCTTTTCGATAAGCGACAGCACGTCGCCCATGCCGAGTATGCGCGAGGCCATACGATCGGGGTGGAAGGGCTCGATTGCGTCCAGCTTTTCGCCGGTGCCGATGAATTTTATCGGCTTGCCGGTGACATATCGGACTGACAGTGCCGCGCCGCCGCGCGTGTCGCCGTCAAGCTTGGTCAGTATGACGCCGGTGATGTCAAGCTGCTCGTTGAAAGTCTGTGCAACGTTGACCGCGTCCTGACCTATCATGGCGTCGACGGTGAGCAGTATCTCCGTCGGCTCTGTTTTTTGCTTTATCTGCCTCAGCTCATCCATCAGCTGCTCGTCTATGTGCAGACGACCTGCCGTGTCGATGAACACCATGTCATAACCCTTTTGGCGGGCATAAGCCAAGCCTTCCTCGGCAATTTTGACCGGGGAGACCTTGTCGCCCAGTGTAAATACGGGTATCTCCAGCTTTTCGCCCACGATCTCGAGCTGCTTAATAGCAGCCGGACGGTAGACGTCGCAGGCCACCAGCAACGGGCGCTTGCCCTGCTTTTTGTACATGCCCGCGAGCTTTCCCGCATGCGTTGTCTTGCCGGCACCCTGAAGACCCACCATCATGACGACAGTTGGCGGGGCGGGGGAGATGGTCAGCTTGCTCTGGGTCTTGCCCATGAGGTTGGTCAGCTCTTCGTTGACGATCTTGACCACCTGCTGTCCCGGCAGCAGTGATTCAAGCACCTCTGCGCCGACGGCTCTTTCGGATACCGCATTTACAAATTCGCGAACGACCTTGAAGTTGACGTCCGCCTCAAGAAGTGCCAGCTTTATTTCACGCATACCGGCCTTGATATCGGCCTCGGTAAGCTTACCCTTGCTACGGAATTTTTTGAAGGCAGCATTCAGCTTATCGCCTAAACTTTCAAACATTGTGTGCCTCCTTGATCATACTATTGCCGCAAGCTGCTCGAGCTCGGCCCTCAGCTCTGCGGGGAGCTGCAGCGGCTCTGACAGCGTGCATATACGATCGACAGCGCTGCGAACCTCATCCAGCCGCCGCGCCAGCCCCAGCTTTTCCTCATAGAAAAGCAGCTCGGTCTCCGACTTTTTGATGATGTCCCGCACGCCCTGCCGTGAGATGCCTATAACGTCGGATATCTCCGACAGCGACAGATCCTCATTGTAATACATGTCGAGAACTCCGCGCTTGCGTTCTGTCAGCAGCTCCCCATAAAAATCGAGGAGGTAGCCTATGCTCAGATTTTTTTCAAACATATCTGCATCCCATAAAAAAACTGTGTAAAGCAAAATGCTTTACACAGTATAACACACTTATGTGCGTTTGTCAATAGCTTTTTTTAAATTTCTTCGGCTTCCTCGACCGGATTTACCAGTACTGTCAGCTTAGTGACGCGCATATCGTCCATTTCGGCTACGACTACGAACAGATTTTCGTAGTTGAAGGTGTCACCGATGTGCGGATCGGCGTTCAGCATCTCGACAGCCCAGCCGCCGACGGTCGAATACTCGCATTCGACGTCCTTGGAGTGGAATTCTATCTCCGAGAAAAAATCATCGATGTTCATGTCACCGTTGACCTCGTAGGTGTTGTCACCGGTCTGCTCGATCATGCTGACGATCTCGTCGCTCTCGTCCCAAATGTCGCCGACCAGCTCCTCGAGTATGTCCTCCATAGTGACAAGCCCCAGCGTGCCGCCGAATTCGTCGATGACGATGGCGACATGCGTCTTTTTCTCGCGCAGCGTTGCCAGCGCGGCCGGCAGACGCATGGTCTTGTGAATGAAGCAGACGGGAATGAGCAGCTCGCGCAGCGGCTTTTGCTCGCTCTCGCTTTCGACAGCGTTTTTGTAATAGTGGTTGAGGTAGAGGACACCTATGATATTGTCGATGGAGTCCTCATAAACAGGCAGTCTTGAGTAGCGGGAGCCCTCGATCACCTCGTCGATAGCCTCGGGTGTGTCGTCCACATCGATGGACAGCACGTCGATACGGGGAGTCATGATCTCCTCAACGGTGGTGTCTGGGAATTCGAGCGTGGACTGAAGCAGCTCGCTCTTGTCCTCGTCTATGACGCCCTCTTCTTCGACTGTCTCAATGATGGAGGATAGATCCTCCTCTGTGACAGTCGGCTCGTCATCGGGGCGATCCTTGCCCCACAGCTTGCGCAGCAGGTTGACGACCAGCATGACGATGAAAACGGCGGGGTAGAGAATAATAGTAAGTATCCTTACAGGATAGGCTACCCAGCAGACCACGCGGTCGGCATGCTGCTTTGCGAGAATTTTAGGTACTATCTCGCCGCATATGAGAATGATCACGGTCATTATCACGGTTGCGATGGCGGAGGCCAGCGAGTTTGCACTCTCGCCGACGTTGAGCGCCGTCAGCAGCTGGATTATAATGATAGTCGTGACCGACGAGGCGGCGATATTTGCGAGATTGTTGCCGATGAGTATGGCGGACAGAGCAGTGGTGAAGTTTTCACTGATCTTGTAGGCCATGGCAGCAGTTTGGCTGCCGCTTTCGGCGTTCTTTTTCAGCCGCATTTTGTTGGAGGCGTTGAAGGATATTTCCGAGCCCGAGAAAAATGCGGACAGCATGAGCATGAGAAGTATTATAATATACGGCCACATATTAGTTTACCTCCTTTTCCGGCTGTGCGTCGGATGCGTCGGTATTTGCGGGCTGAGGCGTCTCGGCATCAAGCTTGATCACGACGTTTTCAAGCTTGCCGTCCTCGACCTCGTCGATCGTGACCTCAAGATTTTCATAGTTGAAACTCTCGCCCTCCTCGGGAAAGTGCCCCAGCTGCTGGATGACCCATGAGATGACAGGTGTGTCAGCCAGCGATGCGTCTGCACAGGTAAGTCCCATGCGTGTGAAGGCGTTGCCGACGGTGAGATGTGTGTTGACGGTGAAGCGGTTGCCGCCCATCTTGAAGAAGCTGGTGTCGACAACGTCGTCCTCGTCCCATATCTCGCCGACCAGCTCCTCAAGGAAGTCCTCGATGGTGACGATGCCAAGCGTTTTATCGGCCTCATCCGTAACCACGGCAAGATAATTCTTTTTCTTGCGCATGACGGACAGCAGGTCGTCGATGTTGGCGTTGTCGCGGACAAAGAAGGTCTCGGTCAGCATGGAGCGGATGTCGATGTTGGGATCCTTGCGATAGGCCTTGAGAAAGCTGCGTATCTGAAGGACGCCGAGAATGTTGTCAAGGTCGCCGTCGTAGACCGGGAAGCGGGAGTGGTTGTCCTTGAGTATCTCACGAACGATCTCGTCGTTCGACAGGCTGACGTCGATGGCGCAGATGTCGCCGCGCATGGTCATGACATCGGCGGCGGTGGTGCCGGAAAAGTCGAGCGCGCTCTTGAACAGGTCGCTCTGCTCCTCGTCCATGACGCCCTCCTCCTCAATAGTGTCAATGATGTCGTACAGCTCCTCCTCGGTAATGGAGGGGGCCGACTCGGTCTTGAACAGCTTTGAGACTGAGTTGCTTATCAGTGAGAAGAAGGCCACCAGCGGTGACAGTATCTTCATCAGGAAGCGCAGCGAGCCAGCGCAGGCCATGGACATTGAGTCGCAGCGGTCATTGGCGAATGCCTTAGGGATCATCTCGCTGAAGAGGAAGACGATCGCGGTGGATATGACCGTGCACAGCACCGAAACGCGGACATCGTTGATATCCCAAATGCCGGCCACGAAGGCCGTGGCGACAGAGGCTGCCGCAATGTGCGTGATGTTGTTGCCGATAAGCAGGGTGGTGATCGCTTTTTCAAAGTTATTTGATATGTAAAGCGCCTTTTTGGCCTTTACGTCGCCGTCCTCCGCACGTGTTTTGAGCCTGATCTTGTTGAGAGCGGAATATGAGCTCTCACAGCCGGCAAAGTACGCGCCAAGAACCACCATGATAATAAAAACGGCTAATTGTAACCAACTACCGTCGTCCATTAGATGGATCAACTCCTTTTTGAATGTATTGATTTTATTATTATATACGATTTTTGCAAATTTGTCAATAGCGGAGACGAATGTTTTTATGTAACTTGACTATTTGGCGAAATTTGATTGACTTACCGCTGATAACGTGATATAATTAGTATGGATTATAATTTGCAGAGGTGTGCCTTGATAATACTTGGGATCGACCCCGGGCTGGCTATCGTCGGCTGGGGCGTGATAGACTATAATTGCAACCGATTTAGGACGATCGACTACGGTGCGATACAGACGCCCGCCGGTATGCCGACGGAGCAGCGGCTGGTTGAGATACACCGCCAGCTGTGTCAGCTGCTTGAGCGGTATCACCCGGCTGCAATGGCGGTTGAGGAGCTGTTTTTTAACACAAATATCACCACCGGCATTCGCGTAAGTCAGGCGCGGGGCGTGATACTGCTAAGCGCCGCCGAGGCGGGTGTGGAGATCGCCGAATATACGCCGCTTCAGGTCAAGCAGGCGGTCGTGGGCTATGGACGAGCCGACAAGCGGCAGGTCATCAGCATGGTGACGAGGCTGCTCGGTCTGCGTGAGCCCCCGCGCCCAGACGACACCGCCGACGCGCTGGCCATTGCGATATGTCATGCGCATTGCGGCGGCTCGCGGATAGCGCAGTATTACAATAAGTCTCTTTGACACGGCAGAAAGGAACAGTAAAGCATGTGGATAGCGGATCAGTGGAAGGATTACGAGCTGACCGACGCCTCTGAGGGCGAGCGGCTCGAGAGATGGGGAAAGTATGTGCTCATACGTCCAGACCCCCAGATAATTTGGAAAAACGACAACAAGGCGGCCGATTGGAGTCGCGCTGACGGCATATATCGCCGCTCGTCGGGCGGCGGTGGCGGCTGGGTGCGCAATCGGCTGCCCGAGGAATGGACGGTAAGGTACGGCGAGCTGACATTCATGCTCAAGCCCATGGGCTTCAAGCACACCGGGCTGTTTCCCGAGCAGGCGGCCAATTGGGATTGGTTTGGACGGCTGATACGCGAGGCCGGACGCCCCATCAAGCTGCTCAATCTGTTCGCCTACACCGGCGGGGCTACCGTCGCGGCGGCGGCAGCGGGGGCATCGGTCTGCCATGTTGACGCGGCACGCGGCATGGTGGCGCAGGCCAAGCAAAACGCGGCGCTGAGCGGCCTTGAGTCGGCGCCGATACGCTATATCGTTGACGACTGTGTGAAATTCACCGAGCGCGAGATACGCCGCGGCAACAAATATGACGCCATCATTATGGATCCGCCGTCATACGGCCGTGGGCCATCCGGCGAGGTGTGGAAGATAGAGGACAACATCGACCGTCTGGTCACGCTGTGCGCTCAGGTGCTCAGCGACCGGCCGCTGTTCTTCCTCATCAACAGCTACACCACCGGTCTGTCGCCGCTGACCATGAAATATATACTTGATATGCACATCACGTCGCGCTACGGCGGCGGCAGCACGGCTGAGGAGCTGGCACTGCCTGTTCGTTGTACCGGCGGCGCGTTACCCTGCGGCGCGTCGGCGCGCTGGCAGGCAACAAAATAATTGAGGAATTCTTTGGTAAATGAGTGAAGCCTTTATAAAAGCCACCGGCGTTCGCTGTCTGTACAAGGACGAAAACGGGCGCGATGCGGTGGCGCTGGATGATATTGATCTTGAAATACAGCGCGGCGAGTACATCGCCATCATCGGGCGCAACGGCTCTGGCAAATCAACGCTGGCCAAACTGTTCAACATGATACTTGACCCAGAATGCGGTACGATAACCGTCGATGGCATTGACATAACCTCGCCCGAGCTGGACGAGCAGACCATGCTTGAGGTTCGTCGACGTATCGGCATGGTGTTTCAGAACCCCGACAACCAGCTGGTGGCGACCATCGTTGAGGAGGACGTCGCCTTTGGCCCCGAAAATCTCGGTGTGCCGCAAGCAGAGCTGCGTCGCCGCGTCGACGAGGCGCTGGCGACCGTCGGCATGACGGAATACGCCCACCACGAGCCGCACCGACTGTCGGGAGGTCAAAAGCAGCGTGTGGCCATTGCGGGAGTGCTGTCCATGAAGCCGGACTGCATTATTCTTGACGAGTCGACAGCCATGCTCGACCCGCGCGGCCGCGCCGAGGTGATAGACACCGTCGAGCGGCTCAACCGCGAGGAGGGTATAACTGTCATTATGATAACGCATTATATGAATGAGGCGGTAAGAGCCGGGCGTGTCATAATGCTGGACAATGGGCACCTGGTCAAGGACGCCACGCCGCGTGAGATATTTTCGGATCCCGCGCTGCTGCGCCGATATGGGCTGGATGTGCCGCAATCGGTGGCGCTGGTCGAGCAGCTGCGCCGTTCCGGACTGCCCATCGAGGGCAGCCCCATCTCGCCCGAGGAATGTGCGCAGGCGATAGATGCCGCGCTGCGTCGGGCGACCGGCAGAAGGGAGGCATTTGGTAAATGAGTGTGACCAAGCTTCGCCTTGAGGGCATATCATATGTTTACGGCGCAGGCACGCCATACGAAAAGCATGCGCTGAGGGATGTCGATCTCGATATCCCCGCCGGTCTCATTACCGGTGTGATCGGGCATACGGGCTCGGGTAAATCGACGCTGATGCAGCTGCTGAACGGCCTTGAGCGGCCGACAACGGGGCGGGTCTATCTTGATGGGCGCGACATTTGGGAGCAGCCCAAAAAGATATCCGAGGTGCGTTTTCGCGTCGGGCTGGTGATGCAATATCCCGAATATCAGCTTTTTGAAGAGACTGTCGAGAAGGACATAGCCTTCGGTCCGCGCAATATGAAGCTGAGCGAAAAAGAGATAGCGGAGCGTGTCGCCGAGGCGGCAGGTTTTGTGGGGCTGGCGCCCGAGCTGATGAAGAAATCTCCGTTTGACCTGTCGGGCGGCGAAAAGCGTCGCGCAGCTATCGCCGGCGTTATGGCCATGACGCCCGAGGTGCTGGTGCTTGACGAGCCGGCAGCGGGGCTTGACCCTGTCGGTCGGGCGACGATATTTGACGCTGTCGAGCGCTATCGCGCCGGCACGGGTGCCACGGTGCTCATCGTCAGTCACAGCATGGAGGACATGGCGCGCATATGCGACAACATCGTGGTGCTGTCGGAGGGGCGCGTGATCATGAGCGGCAGCACGGACGAGGTGTTTGGCCGCGCCGATGAGCTGTCGTCCTGCGGGCTGGACATTCCCGAGATATCCAAGCTAATGCTGAGACTGCGGGAGCTTGGTACGCCGGTGGAGCGCATACCCTATTCCGTTGACGGTGCATATGAAATTCTGAGGAAAGATATCTGATCATGAACAATATAACGCTGGGGCAGTATTACCCCGCACATTCACTGCTGCACAGTCTGGATGCGCGGATCAAGGTGGTATTAGCTATGCTCTATATAGTCTGCTCCTTTTTATGCAAGAATGTCATCAGCTATGCCGTGCTGCTCGCATCGGCGCTGATACTTATACTTATCTCGCGCATACCGCTGCGGCTGATCTTCCGCGCACTGCGCCCGGTGCTGTTTATACTGCTGTTCACTGTGGTCATCAACGTGCTGTGGACGCAGGGCGAGGTGCTGCTGGTCGAGTGGTGGATCATCAAAATATACTTTGAGGGCATAATGAATTCCGTATTTGTGGGCGTGCGCATTGTGGTGCTCATCGTCGGAAGCAGCGTGTTTTTGACCTACACCACCACCCCCATCGAGCTGACGGACGCGCTTGAGAGCCTGCTTTCGCCGTTGCGCGTGCTGCATGTGCCGGTGCACGAGTTTGCCATGATGGTGACTATCGCGTTGCGCTTTATTCCCATCCTTTCGGAGGAAACGACCAAAATAATGCAGGCGCAGAAGGCTCGCGGTGCGGATTTTGCATCCGGAAGCCTTATGCAGCGTGCGCGTGCGCTGATCCCGGTGCTGATACCGCTGTTCGTCTCGGCCTTCAGACGTGCGGACGAGCTGGCGACGGCCATGGAGTGCCGCTGCTATCACGGCGGTGATGGGCGTACCAAGCTTTACATTCCGCATTGCCGCGCCCGCGACTTTATCATGCTGGGAGCTGTGATAGTGCTCGGCGCTGGCTTGATCTGGCTGAATATTCTCGGCATTGGATATACCATGGCGTGAGGGCATAATATATAATGAAGCTATTTTTGAAGATATGCTATCTCGGGACGGCCTACAGCGGCTATCAGACGCAAAAGAACGGTCTCGGTATCCAGCAGGTGCTGGGCGAGGCGGCGGAGCGGCTGTTTGGCTGCCGCTGTGACATATGCGGCTGTAGCCGCACGGATCGCGGGGTGCATGCAAACGAATTTTGCCTGACTGTGTGCGAGCATGGGCTCGACAGGCTCGAGACCACCGTTCCAGACGACGGCATTCTGCGCGCACTGAACACCTATCTCCCGCCAGATATCGCAGTGCTTTCGGTCGAATGGCGACCGGGTGACTTTCACCCGCGCTACAGCGCCAGTGGAAAGCAGTATGTCTACAGGATATATAATTCGCCAGTTCGCTCACCCTTTGAGGAGGGCAGGGCGCTGCACTATGTGCGTCGAATCGATGATGCGGCGCTCGAGCGCATGCAGCGTGCGGCGGACGGACTGCTTGGAAAACATGATTTTTCAAGCTTGATGGCGTCGGGATCTGACGTCACAGATCGAGAAAGAACCATCACACGAGCGGAGTTTATTCGAAATGGTGACATAATATACTTTTATATTGCCGCCGACGGGTTCCTTTACAATATGGTGCGCATAATAGTTGGTACACTGCTGGAGGTGGCCGAGGGTCGTCGCGAGCCGGAGTCGATGACGGCGCTGCTCGAGGCGCGTGACCGCCGTCTGGCCGGTCGAACGGCACCGGCCTGCGGGCTGTACCTTGACAGAGTGATGTATTAAAACTAAAGCTGAACGGAGGACATATGACGGTGGTTGGAAAGCTGCGGAGCCTCAAAAATCGAATCATGTCCTCACTGACGCCGCAGCCGGAGGAGGGCTACTGCACCAGCGTCGAGCGGCGGTATCGCATGGCAGGACTGGTGATAACGGTGCTGCTGGTGATATTCATGCTGGCGTCGCTGATATTTGGCTATCGCGAGTGGACATATGAGAATGTTTATTATTTTTTTCGCGAGCTCGATACAGTGCTGTCATCGGATGCGCGGCCGGCCGGCTCGATAAGCTACGGCTCGGGCGAGGTGCGCAGCTATGCCGCCTTTAAGGGCGGGATCGCGGTGGCGGACAGATACAGCGTGTCGGTCTACTCGGCTGGCGGGCGTCGAACGGCGGAGCTTAATGTCGGATATTTCACGCCCCAGCTGCGCACGTCGGACAAATATCTGCTCATATATGAATCGGGCGGCGGAGCCTTCAGCGTCTGCAATTCCTTTGTCAGACTTTACTCCGAAACGCTGGACGGCACCATTTACAGCGCCGACATAAATGCTCGCGGCGAGGTGTTAGTGCACACCTCCAGCAGCAAATATAGCGCAGTGCTGTATCTGTATGGCAGTGGCTTTTCGCGAGAGGCGGCATATTATATCGGTGACTATGTCACCGCCTGTGCGCTCAGTGACGACGGCAGATATGTGCTTGCCGCGACTGCCGATGCGCGAGGTGGTGAGTACGCCTCGGCGCTACGGCTGTATCGTCGTGGCGAGACGGAAAGCACGGTGCTGCTTGACGTCGACGGCGAGCTGATACTGAGCTGTGGCGCCTTCTCGGATGGCTTTTATGCCGTGACCGACCGCGGTATCTATTTGCTTGATCGCGCGGGCGGGCTGCGCGGTGATGTTGAGCTTGGCGCAGGGCAGAGCCCGGTCGCGCTCGAGATAGGGGAAGACTGCCTTGCGTTGACAGCCCGCGACGCGAACGGCTATTCATTGCTGCTTGCTACGTCTGCCGGCGAGAGCCGCGAGATGAGGCTGGACTCTGCGCCGCTGGCGCTGGGTATCGCCGGACGCCGTGCTTATGTGCTGCTTGACGGCGCTGTCGCCGAATATGATCTTTTGGGAAGCGGCAGCTCGACACTGCTTGAATGCGCTCCCGGAGGGCTTGACATGGTGGTAACGGCGGCGCGGCGCGTGCTCGTATGCTACGCCACGGAGGCGGTTTATTATGATCTTGCGGAGGGGAGAAAATGAATGTTTTACTTGACGGATTGCTTTTGGCAATAGTCATTTTTACAGTCATTATATATTATCATCGCGGTTTTGTTAAGATAGTGCTGGGCTTTGGTAAGTCATTTCTTTCATTCGTCTGCGCGGCACTGTTTGGTAAGGCGCTGGGGGAGCTGCTGGCAACGCACTTCTTTGACTCTCGGCTGACTGATACGGTTTATAACACGCTGCATGGGCTGTGCTCCGAGGGGGGTGTGCTCGATCCTTCAAGACTTGGCAGCATGCCGCAGTCGCTGCGCACACTGGCGACGCAGTGCGGCGCGGATGTCGATGCAATAATAGCCTCCAGCGCCGAGGGCGCGACAGTCGAGGCCTATCTTGCCGACATCGCACAGCAGATAGCACTGCCGATCTCAGCGGTCATCTCTCGGCTGGTAGGATATGTGCTGGTGTTTATCGTGGCATATCTGCTGCTGTTGCTGCTGGCATTCGTTATTGAGGGTGTGGCAGAGTTGCCGGTGCTTCGCACGGTGAACCACCTGTTGGGGCTGATAGTCGGTCTTGTGTGTGCAGTGATATTTGCATTTGTGTTTGTGCTGGTGGCGCGTGCAGTGCTGTATTATATCATTGCCTCGGGCGACCCCCGGCAGGCGGCCGATATCGTTGACAGTACTATATTATTCAAATACCTTTGCCGCGTCGGCGGGATAACAATATGGTAATCAGATAATTGAAATCAAGTTGTAAAGGATAAAATGGTAAACTGAAGCATGGTAATGTGTTCAAGATGCAAAAAGCGGGTCGCGGCGGTGTTCGTGACCAAAATGGAGAATGGCGAAAAGGTGACCGAGGGTCTCTGCCTTCGCTGTGCCAAGGAGCTGGGGCTGCCCGTCGACAATATGCTCGGCGACATTATGGGCAAGCTGGGCGTGACGCCCGATCAGCTCGAAAATATGGAGGACGACGTGATAGGCATGCTACAGGGTGGTGATATGCTGCCCTCGGACGCCGATGACAGCGAGGACGGCGGTGCTCCCGCTATAGATTTCCCTAAGCTTTTCCGTGAGAGTGGGCTTATCCCCGACGACCGCGAAAAGCCCGAGGCTTCCAAGCCGCACAGGGAAGAAAAGAAGGAGTCGGAGCCGGGGAAAAAGGCCAAAAAGCGCAAGTTTCTCGATACCTATTGTCGGAATCTGACCGCGCTCGCGGCTGACGGCAAGCTTGACGCCATAGTCGGGCGAGATCGCGAGCTGGAGCGCGTGATACAGATACTTTGCCGCCGTCAGAAGAACAATCCCTGCCTGATCGGCGAGCCCGGCGTCGGTAAGACTGCCATTGCCGAGGCGCTGTCACAGCGTATTGCGGCCGGTTATGTGCCGTATAAGCTGCGTGGGCGCGAGGTCTATTTGGTCGACCTGACGGCGCTGGTCGCCGGGACACAGTTCCGCGGGCAGTTTGAGTCGCGCGTGCTGGGCTTGCTCGGCGAGGTGCGCGAGGCGGGCAACATTATACTGTTTATCGACGAGGTGCACAACATAGTCGGTGCTGGCGACGCCGAGGGCAGCATGAACGCGGCCAATATGCTCAAGCCGGCGCTGTCGCGCGGTGAGGTTCAGGTCATAGGCGCAACAACGCTGACCGAGTACCGCAAGTATATCGAAAAGGATACCGCGCTCGAGCGCCGTTTTCAGCCGGTGACGGTCAATGAGCCGTCCGTCGGCGACACCATCGACATGCTGCGCGGCATCAAGCACTATTATGAGGATTTCCACCTGGTGCATATTCCTGACGACATGCTCGAGCGGACTGTGCGCATGTCCGAGCGCTATATCACCGACCGCTATCTGCCCGATAAGGCCATCGACCTGCTCGACGAGGCGGCATCTGCGCTGTCGCTGAGCAGCGCGGCGCTGAATGAGTCCTATGTTCTGCGCGACAGAATGCTTGAGCTCAAGGCGCAGCGCGAGGCGCTGGAAAATCAGCAGACAGAGGCCGGCGAGGCCGACGAGCGCCGCTTTGAGCGCATAGCCAAGCTCAAGGAGGAGGAAATAAAGCTTGCCGATTCCATGAAGCAGAACGAGGCGCTGTGCCAGGCTGTGACGCTGAGCGAGGAGGATCTGGCGCGCGTGGTCGAGGTCTGGACGGGCATCCCCGCCACCTCTATCACCGAAAATGAATTTGAGCGTATCGACCACCTGGCCGAGCGGCTCAAGACGCATATAATCGGTCAGGATGAGGCCGTCGACGCCGTGGCGCGTGCCATAAAGCGCAACCGTGCGGGCGTTTCCTACAAGCGCAAGCCGGTGTCCTTCATTTTTGCCGGTCCCACCGGCGTGGGCAAGACCGAGCTGGTCAAAACGCTGGCGGCCGACCTGTTTGATTCTCCCGAGACGCTGATACGGCTGGATATGTCTGAGTTTATGGAAAAGCATTCGGTGTCGCGCATTATCGGCTCGCCTCCCGGCTATGTCGGCTACGATGAGGCGGGACAGCTCACCGAAAAGATACGCCGCCGCCCCTATTCCGTGATACTGTTCGACGAGATAGATAAGGCGCACCCCGATGTGCTCAACATACTGCTTCAGATACTTGACGACGGACGTATAACCGACGCGCACGGCAAGACGGTCAATTTTGAAAACACCGTGCTCATCATGACCACAAATGCCGGCTCAGATGGCGGCGCGACAGCGGTCGGTTTTTCGGAGAACGCCACCGCAGCCGGCAAGGCCAAGACCGAAAAGGCACTGTCTGCCTTCCTGCGCCCCGAATTTATCAATCGTGTGGACGAGATAATTACCTTCCGTCAGCTGACGGAGGCTGATTTTGAACGCATTGCGGTCATTATGCTGGATCAGCTGGCCACGGCGCTCGGCGAGAAGGGAATAACGCTGCACTATACGCCCGAGGCGGTGAGCATTATCGCCCGCGGCTCCTATTCCGCCAAGTACGGTGCGCGCAGCATGCGCAGATACATCCAGAGCCATGTCGAGGACAAATTGGCTGAGCTGATAATCGCCGATTACAGCCGCAGTTGCACTCAGGCGCTGATATCTGCCGACGACGGACAGCTTAAGATCGCTTGCATGTGAGCGAAATTGTAAATTTTTTGTGAACATTTTGATTTACTGTTGCCAAAAAGAGGGGACAGTGATATAATAACCGAGTATGGCGTCGGCACGAGCCGATGACACATATATAAATACACACACATGGGTCTTAGCGTTGTCGGTGCCGCTTTGCGGTCCAGCCGCCCTATCCTATGTGGTGGAAAAAACCGAAGGAGGACATTTCAAAATGTCAGTTATCTCAATCAAGCAGCTGCTTGAAGCCGGCGTTCATTTCGGACACCACACCAGAAGATGGAACCCCAAGATGGCCGAGTACATCTTCACAGAAAGAAACGGCATCTACATCATCGACCTGCAGAAGACCGTTAAGAAGTTCGACGAGGCTTATATGTTCGTCAGAGAGCTGTCTGCAAACGGCGGTACGCTGCTGTTCGTCGGCACCAAGAAGCAGGCTGCCGATGCTATCAAGGAGGAGGCTACCCGCTGCGGCATGTACTATGTCAACGTGAGATGGCCGGGCGGAATGCTCACCAACTTCAAGACCATTCGCCGCTCCATCAACCGCCTCGACAAGCTGGTTGCAATGCAGGCTGACGGTACCTTTGATCAGCTTCCCAAGAAGGAGGTCACTGCAAAGCAGAAGCAGATCTTCAACCTTGAGAAGAACTACAGCGGTATCAAGAACATGGAGAAGCTGCCTGATGCAGTGTTCATCGTTGACCCCAAGAAGGAGAGAAACGCCGTTCTTGAGGCTAAGAAGCTGGGTATTCCGGTTATTGCTATCGTTGATACCAACTGCGATCCCGACGATGCCGATTACATCATTCCCGGTAACGATGACGCTATCCGCGCTATCCGCCTGATCTCCGCTACCCTGGCTGACGCCGTTATCGAGGGCAAGCAGGGCGAGCAGACCACCGAGGAGGCTCCCGCCGCTGAGGCTGCTGAGTCCGGCGAGGCTGCTGCCGAGTAATTGACAAATAATCGAAAGGAATTTAATAAAATGGCTAATATAACCGCTAAGGATGTTTCCGAGCTCCGCGCCAAGACGGGTCTTGGCATGATGGACTGCAAGAAGGCTCTGGTAGAGGCTGAGGGCGACGTTGAGAAGGCTATCAAGCTTCTGCGCGAAAAGGGTCTGGCTACCGCCGCCAAGAAGGAGAGCAGAATTGCCGCCGAGGGCGTGGTTGACTGCCTGACCGAGGGCAATGTCACCGCTATGATCGAGGTCAACACCGAGACCGACTTCGTGGCAAAGAATGCAAGCTTCAAGGAGTTCGTTCACGGTCTGCTGGCAACCCTGGTCGCAGGCAAGCCTGCTGATATGGACGCCTTCATGAAGATGCCCTTCAACGGCACCTCCATGACTGTTGATGCAGCACTGGTCGACAAGATCGCTGTTATCGGCGAGAAGATATCCATACGCCGCTTCGTTATCGTTGAGGGCGTGGTATCCACATATATCCACGGCATGGGCACCACCGGCGTTATCGTAAAGTTTGACGCTGACGATGCTGTTGTTGCAAACGAGGGCTTTGCAGCTGCCGCTAAGAATGTCGCGCTGCAGATCGCAGCTGGCTCTCCTCCCACCTACGTGGCTAAGGAGAACGTACCTGCTTCCGTCATCGACGAGGAGAAGGCCATCATCAAGACTCAGATGGCTAACGACCCCAAGATGGCAGGCAAGCCCGAGAAGGTGCTTGAGGGCATCGTCATGGGCAAGCTGGGCAACTTCTACAAGGCAAACTGCCTGGTAGAGCAGGCCTATGTTAAGGACGATAAGCTGACCGTCGGCCAGTACCTCAAGGCATGCGCCAAGGAGCTGGGCGGTAAGTTTGAGGTCGTTGACTTCAAGATCTTCGAGAAGGGTGAGGGCATCCAGAAGCGTGAGGAGAACTTCGCTGAGGAGATCGCCAAGCTCGCAGGCAAGCAGTAATTTCGCTGCATAAAATCACATATTACAGCATTACCCCGGTGGCATGTGTCCGCCGGGGTTTTGTAAAGGAGAAATAAATGAGGATCGACAAGCTGCTATCTGAGTGTGGGCTCGCCAGCCGAAGCGAGGCCGGACGTGCCGCCCGCGCCGGGCGCATAACCGTCAATGGGGCGGTGGTGCGCTCAGCGGCGACCAATGTGGACGTTGAGCGTGATGTGGTTTGCCTTGACGGCGAGCGGGTGGAATACAGTGAATTTGTCTATATTCTGCTGAACAAGCCGGAGGGCTACGTCAGCGCGACGGAGGACGGCCGCGACCCGACGGTGCTCGAGCTGCTGCCAGAGGGTGTGCGCCGCCGGGGACTGTTTCCCTGTGGGCGGTTGGACAAAAACACCGTGGGGCTTATGCTGATCACCGACGATGGTGCGCTGGCGCACCGATTGCTGGCGCCACGGCGGCATGTTGAGAAAAAATACCGTTTCGAATGCCGAGGTGAGGTCAGCGACGCCGATCGCGAGGCGCTGGAGCGCGGGTTGCGGCTGGCGGACGGCTATGTGACCCGCCCGGCCACTGTCCTGCTGGATGACGGCCGTCGCAGCGGTGTAATCACGCTGCATGAGGGCAAATATCACCAGATAAAGCGCATGTTTGGCGCTGTAAATGACAACCGCATAACACGTCTGGAGCGCATCAGCTTTGGCCCGCTGGAGCTGGACGGGACGCTGGCACGCGGTGAGTGGCGCTATCTTGACGAGGACGAGCTGATGGCGCTGCGAGGTGAGCATGAATAAGACCAAAACGACGCTTGAGCCGTCGTCGTTGCCGCCGCATCTGCGGCATCTGCTCGATGGTGCAACCGTTTACGACAGCAGCTGCGGCGCGCGGGCGCGGGTGTTGTATCTTGATACGGGATATTATCTCAAGCTGGCCGCGCCGGGCAGCCTTTCGAACGAGGCTGAACTTGGACGGCTGCTTTATCCGCGCGGGCTGAGCGCCGAGGTGGTCGACTACGTTAGGACGGCGGAGCGAGACATTCTGGTCACGCGCGAGGTGCCCGGCTGCGACTTGACGCATATTTGCGGCGAGCCGCTCGAGGTCTGTCGGCTGATGGCCCTGGCACTGCGAGGCCTGCATGAGCAGACGACGGACGGCCTGCCGGTTGCGCGGGCGCAGCTGGACTATGCCGGTGCGGTGCGGCGTCAGCTTGATGGCAAACGACACGTCAGCGCCGAGCTGTGCGACTATTTTGGCATTTGCGATGACGAGCAGACGCTCCGTCTTGCGCGTGAGGGCATTAGCAGCCTGTCTGCGGACACACTCATACATGGTGACGCCTGTCTGCCGAATGTCATACAGGCATCCGGACGGCTGAGTGGCTTTATCGACCTCGGCGGCGCCGGTGTCGGTGACCGACACATTGATCTTTATTGGGCGGTGTGGTCGCTTTGGTACAACCTCGGCACTGCCGACTTTTCCGACGCTTTTCTTGACATGTACGGCCGCGACCGCTTCAGCGCGCACATGCTTCGTGCAATGGCAGCGATTGAGGAGCTTTTCGAGGCCTCGCCTGATTTTTCGGGGCTCTGCCCCGAACCCTGGCAGGGGACGCGCCTCGGGGCTCTGCCCCGAACCCTGGCAGGGGACTTTTGAAAAAGTCCCCTGCACCCCCAAAACTTCCAACAGCTTCGCGGAGGAATCGAAAAATAAGCGGTTAGGGTGAAGGACGCTTTGGACGTTCGTGAATTTAACCTGCTTTCTCGGGCTCTGCCCCGAACCCCGGCAGGGGACTTTTGAAAAAGTCCCCTGCACCCCCAAAACTTCCAACAGCTTCGCGGGGGAATCGAATAATAAGCGGTTAGGGTGAAGGACGCTTTGGACCTTCTCAGCCCTAACCGATTTTATTATTCTCAAATTGTTTGAAAGTTTTGCGGGGGCCGGGGGTGCAGGGCAGAGCCCTGCGCGAGCCCACAAAAAATGTGCTTTACATCTGCATGAAAATGTGATATAATAATGTAGGAAAAAATGAGGCTGTATTGGAGGCGTCGCATGCTGCCGGGAAAATTCGTTCTCAAAAGTGAATATTCGCCGACCGGTGACCAGCCTGAGGCTATTGAGCGGCTGATCAACGGCGTCCGCGCCGGTGCGCACATGCAAACGCTGCTGGGCGTTACGGGCTCCGGCAAGACGTTCACCATGGCCAACGTCATCGCGGCGCTCAACCGTCCGACGCTGGTGCTGGCGCACAACAAAACGCTGGCAGCGCAGCTGTGCTCGGAGTTCCGGGAGTTCTTCCCGGACAACGCCGTCGAATATTTCGTCTCATATTACGACTACTATCAGCCGGAGGCCTATATCCCCGGCAAGGACATGTATATTGAGAAGGATGCGCTGATAAATGATGAGATCGACCGCCTGCGCCACAGCGCGACCTCAGCGCTGTTTGAGCGGCGGGATGTTATCATCGTGGCGAGCGTGTCCTGCATATATTCGCTGGGCGACCCGAATGAATATTCGAGCCTGGTGCTGGCGCTGCGTCCCGGCATGCAAATGAGTCGCGAGCAGCTGATAGCACGGCTGGTGTCCATCAGCTATGACCGCAATGACATCAACTTTGTGCGCGACAAGTTCCGCGTGCGTGGTGACACAGTCGAGATATTCCCGGCTGCAAGCGGTGACCGGGCGCTGCGGGTCGAATTTTTTGGCGACGAGATAGAGCGGGTGTCCGAGGTCAATGTTGTGACGGGCGAGGTGCTGCGCGGGCTCAGCTATGCGGCTGTCTACCCGGCGACGCATTATGCCGTGTCCGATGAAAAGCGAGAGGCGGCGCTGGCCGAGATAGAGGCCGAGATGCGTGAGCGGACGGCGTTTTTCCGTGCTGAGGGCAAGCTGCTGGAGGCGCAGAGAATTGAGGAGCGCGTTAAGTATGACCTCGAGATGCTGCGCGAGATAGGCTTTTGCTCGGGCGTGGAGAATTATTCCCGCGTGCTGTCCGGCCGTGAGCCGGGCTCGACGCCGTACACGCTGCTCGACTATTTCCCGCAGGATTTTCTCATGTTTGTGGACGAGTCACATGTCACATTGCCGCAGGTGCGCGGCATGAGCGGCGGCGACACGGCGCGCAAGCGCAATCTTGTTGAGTACGGCTTCCGCCTGCCGTCGGCCTACGACAACAGGCCGCTGTATTTTGATGAATTCGAGTCAAGGATAAATCAGGCGATATTCGTCAGCGCGACGCCCGGCGACTACGAGGCCGAGCATTCGAGCCAGACGGTGGAGCAGATCATCCGCCCGACTGGCTTGCTTGACCCCGAGGTCGAGGTGCGGCCGGTTGAGGGACAGGTCGATGACCTGATGGGCGAGATCCGCCTGCGCACGGCGCGCGGTGAACGCGTGCTGGTGACGACGCTGACCAAAAAAATGGCCGAGGATCTCACCGATTATTTTGAAACAAACGGTATTCGCGTGCGCTACATTCACTTCAACGTCGACACTATCGAGCGCATGGAGATCATACGCGATCTGCGTTTGGGCGTGTTTGACGTGCTGGTTGGCATAAATCTGTTGCGCGAGGGTCTGGACATCCCCGAGGTGTCGCTGGTGGCGATACTTGACGCGGATAAGGAGGGCTTTCTGCGCGCCGAGACCTCACTGATACAGACGATAGGCCGCGCGGCGCGAAATGCCGACGGCAAGGTCATAATGTACGCCGAGCACATCACCGGCTCGATGGAAAAAGCCATCCGTGAGACGCGCCGCCGCCGTGATATCCAGGCGAGCTACAACGCCGCGCACGGTATCGTGCCGCGTACTATCGTCAAGAGCGTGCGCGACATCATAGATATAGGCGCGTCGTCTGACGGCGGACACCGCGACGGTCGCGGCAAGGGCAGCAAGCCCGAGCGGGCGATGAGTGCGCGTGACCGTGAGGCGCTTATCGAGCAGCTGACACGCGAGATGAAGGATGCTGCACGCCGGCTCGAATTTGAGCAGGCGGCTTATCTCAGAGACAGGATCAAGGAATTAAAAAAATAGATCACGAGGGAATAACATGGATATTATTGCTGTATTGGCACAGGAATTCAAGCTTGACCGCGGGCAGGTCGAGCGCACCGTCGGGCTTATCGACGAGGGCAACACCATTCCCTTTATCGCCCGTTACCGCAAGGAGGTCACCGGCTCGCTCGACGATACCGTGCTGCGTGACCTTGACGATCGCCTCACTTATCTGCGCAATATCGAAAAGCGCAAGGAGGAGGTCAAGGGGCTGATCGAGGCGCAGGGTAAGCTGACCGACGAGCTGGTCACCGCCATCGACGCCGCCAAGACCATCACCGAGGTCGACGATATTTACCGTCCCTACCGCCCCAAGCGCAAGACACGTGCGTCTGTCGCGCGGGAGCGGGGGCTGGAGCCGCTGGCCGAGCTGATAATGGCGCAGAACGCAACATATGAGCCGTCGCTCGCTGTGGTAGCTGAGGGCTATATTGACCCCGAGAAGGGTGTCGAGACTGCGGACGCTGCACTGGCAGGCGCTATGGACATTATTGCCGAGGACGTTTCGGACAACGCCGATTTCCGCAAGACTATCCGTGCGCTGACATGGGATGACGGTGTGCTTTGCTCGACGGGAAGTGGCGATTCGGTCTATACGCAGTATTATGACTACACCGAAAAGCTCAAGCGCATTCCCGGGCACAGGATACTGGCTATCAACCGCGGTGAGAAGGAGGATTTCCTTAAGGTCACGCTGACGGCGCCGCGTGAGCTGATACTCAAATATCTCGGACACAAGCTGGTCACCAATGCAGATTCACCCGCCGTGACCTTCATCCGCGCCGCCATTGAGGACGGCTATGACCGCCTCATCGCGCCCAGCGTCGAGCGCGAGATACGCAATGACATGTTCGACAGCGCCAGCGAGGGCGCGATCAAGCTGTTCGCAGTTAACCTTCACAATCTGCTCATGCAGTCACCGCTCAAGGGCAAGACGGTGCTGGGCTTTGACCCCGGCTACCGCACCGGCTGCAAGCTGGCCGTCGTTGATAAGACGGGCAAGGTACTGGACACGGCCGTCATTTATCCGACCAAGCCGCAGGAGCGCATTGAAGAGAGCGGCCGCGTGGTGACGCGCCTGATACGCAAGTACGGTGTCAACGTGATAGCCATCGGCAACGGCACAGCCTCCAAGGAGAGCGAAATATTTATTGCCAATCTGCTGAAATCCATTCCCGAGGACGTGAAATATGTCATGGTCAGCGAGGCGGGCGCTTCGGTGTACTCGGCCTCCAAGCTGGGCGCCGACGAATTTCCGGATTTTGACGTTACGCAGCGCTCGGCAGTATCGATAGCGCGCAGATTACAGGATCCGCTGGCCGAGCTGGTCAAGATCGACCCCAAATCCATCGGGGTAGGGCAGTATCAGCACGATATGAAGCCGGCAAGGTTAGATGACGCACTGACAGGCGTGGTCGAGGACTGCGTCAACGCGGTCGGTATCGACCTTAACACGGCCTCGCATTCACTGTTGGCCTATATTTCGGGCATTAACGCGACCTGCGCAAAGAATATCGTCAAATATCGCGAGGAAAACGGCGAATTTACCAGCCGTGCTCAAATACTTAAGGTGCCCAAGATCGGCGCTAAGGCGTTCGAGCAGTGCGCAGGCTTCCTCCGCGTGCCCGGAAGTACTGAGATACTGGATAATACCGGCGTCCACCCCGAATCCTACGGCGCGGCGCGCGGACTGCTTGAGATGTTCGGCTACAGCGAGCAGGACGTCAAGGACGGCAGCCTGACATTCCTCAGTGAAAAGGTCAAGCTCAAGGGCACGGACAAGGTGGCCGAGAAGCTGGGCATAGGTGAGCCGACGCTGATCGATATCATCGGCGAGCTTGAAAAGCCGGGGCGCGATGTGCGCGACAGCCTGCCGCCGCCTGAGCTGCGGGACGACATTCTTGATATGAACGACCTCAAGGAGGGCATGATACTCAAGGGAACAGTGCGCAACGTCATCGATTTTGGCGCCTTTGTCGACATTGGTGTGCATCAGGACGGCCTGGTGCATGTGTCGCAGCTGTCGGAGCGGTTCGTAAAGCACCCGTCCGAGGTGGTTTCGGTCGGCGATGTGGTCAATGTCAAGGTACTCGGCGTCGATACGCAGAAAAAGAAGATATCGCTCTCAATGAAGGGCGTAAAGCAAAGCTGAGCTTTGTGAGCATAATAAAATGGCATCCCGATGTGACTCGGGGTGCCATTTTGCTTTCGGGGTGCATGCGCGGAACTATAAGGCGATGCGCACCCGACGCTGTTTGGCGTCAGGTGCGCATATGATTATTCCACAATGCTGTTCACCGCAGCTCGATAGGACTCAAGCTTGGCCTCAGCGGCGGTTGCGTCCCCGGCGGCGATCAAATAATAGATCTTTACCTTGGGCTCGGTTCCCGAGGGGCGCACGATAATGACGTCCCCGTTTTCCAGTCCAAAGCGCAGCACGTCGGAGGGCGGCAGCCCGGTGTCGGACTCAGCGCCGCTGCCGCGGTCGTGCACGCGCCCGGACAGATAGTCACTGATGGTCGCTATACCGCAGCCGGCGAGCGAGGTGATGTCGGGTGAGCGGAAGGCCGCCATGATGCGCGCCATTTGCTCACGCCCGGTGTAGTCGTCCAGCACGATCTCCTGCGTCCGCTCGAGCGAGAAGCCGTATTTTGCGTAAAGCGCCTCCAACGCGTCGGCGAGCGTCATGCCGCGATCCTTGTAGTAGGCCGTCATTTCGCAGATTAGCATAGTCGCGACGACGGCGTCCTTGTCCCGTGCGTAGGTGCCCTTGAGGTAGCCATAGCTTTCCTCAGCGCCGAAAATGAAGCTTCCGTGCCCCTCGGCCTGCTTCTTTTTGATGACCTCGCCGATATACTTGAAGCCGGTCAGCACATTGTACAGCTCGACGCCGCCCGCGCGGCAGATCTTGCTCATAAGCTCAGTCGTGACAATGGATTTGACTGCATACGGCTCCGGCGGCGTGGTGCCGGTGCGCTCGTAGGCGTGAATGATGTAGTCGAGCAGCAGTGAGCCGGTCTGGTTGCCGTTCAGCGTGACGAATTTGCCGTCGCGTCCGCGAACCATGATGCCGACACGGTCAGCGTCGGGGTCGGTTGCAATGATAAGGTCACTTCCAACGCTGTCGGACAGCGGTATGCCGCAGCCGAACACCTGAGGGTATTCGGGGTTGGGCTTGGGGGTGGTGGGGAAGTCGCCGTCGGGCGTGGCCTGCTCAGGGACGACATGCAGATGCTTGATACCGATGCGGCGCAGTATTTCGGGTACCAGGCGGTAGCCGGCACCGTGCAGCGGCGTGTAGACTATGCTCAGACGGTTGGCCGCGCGCGCGATGACCTCGCGATCTATCACCTGCGCCATGACGGCCTCGAGATATTTTTCGTCCGTCTCGGCGCCGATCATGCGAATAAGTCCGTCAGCTACAGCGTCATCAAAATCGCGGCGGCGGATGCCAGTGGCGAGGTCAATGCCCACCATGCGAGCGGCGATGCGCTCGGCTTGCTCGGGACCTATCTGTGCACCGTCCTCCCAGTAGGCCTTGTAGCCGTTATATTCCTTGGGATTGTGGGAAGCGGTTATGTTGATGCCGGCGATGCAGCCGTAGTGGCGCAGCGCGAAAGATAGCTCAGGTGTCGGACGCAGCTCGTCGAAAATATAGACGCCGATGCCGTTTCCGGCCAGCACCTCGGCGGCCGTGTGTGCAAAAAGACGAGAATTATGGCGGCTGTCGTAGGCTATGGCGACGGCACGGTCAGCCGCGCCCTCGGCAATGATGTAGTCAGCCAGCGCCTGCGTTGCGCCTGCGACGGTGAAGGTGTTCATGGCGTTGCAGCCCAGCTTCATTTTGCCGCGCAGCCCCGCCGTTCCAAACGCCAGCGACGAGCCGAAGCGTGCTTCAAGCTCAGCGGTGTTGCCCTCGAGTTGCTCGAGCTCGTTACGCTGCTCGGCAGTCAGGGCAGGGAGCGCCAGCCATTTTTGATATTGTTCAACGTAGGACATACTGCTTCCTCCGAATTGTTATTTTGCCAGGTGTTGCTCCAATGCCTGCGCCAGCTGATCCGGGCAGGAGGTGGGCTTGCCGCCGCAGCGAATGCCGCGCAGACGCGTTATGACGTCCTCGACGCGCATGCCGCGGGCGAGGCTTGCCACGCCCTGTGTGTTGCCGGAGCAGCCCCCGACAAATGTGACGTTTTGCACAACGCCGTCCTCAATATCGATGATTATCTGGCGCGAGCAGGTGCCGTGAGTATTATATGTGATTTGATCCTTCATTATTATAGCTCCTTGTGATTATTTCATACGGTCATATAGACCAATAAGTGTGTAGCCCGACTGTTCGAGCTCGAGGTATAGCAGGTAGCACAGCAGTGCATCGCTGTGACCACGGACTACGATGTAGTGCAGTGATGACGCCTCGTCATAATGCTGTGGAACAGAATCAAGGCGGCAGACACTCAGCTGCATAAGCTCCGCTGCGCTGAGCAGGCAGTGCAGGGGGTGCATGTCCGAGGCGATGACGCTGAATTCAAGATAATGCTCACCGTCTGTCTTGGGTACGCCGGCATGCCGCGTCAGCAGTGCATAGCGCGTTGACTGCGTCCCGTCGCTGCTCTCGATGTCGCAGATGCGAAAGATCTTGAGCTCGAAGCGGTCGATGATGGAGTAAAAGCTCATCAGCTTGCCGTCGGTCGTGTTCTCAAGCGGGATGATGCAGCCGTCGCTCGAGCCGCTGCTGATGTCGTCGCACAGCTCGCCGAACGAGCGGCAGCCATGCTCACGCAGTGACGCCACGCCGAGCAGCCGTCCCCGCGCCTCGTCCGAATAGGGGTTGCTAACATAGGATATGACCGGCTGAGCGCCCTCGGCAGTACGCAGATAGCTTATGACGGCGTCGCGCCGCGGCAGCAGCAGTTCACTCCAAGTAAGGCCGGCGGCGCTGTATTCGACGTAAAGCCGCCGACAAAGCGCGGTTCGTGCTGCGGCATCCAGCGCCCCGCCGTCATTGAGACGGCGCCACAGGCGTGCGATATCGCGCAGCTGAGCCGTCTCGGGTAGCTCCGGCAGCGGCAGCTCGTCGATGACCAGCGCACGCAGACGGCTCAGCTTGTCCTCACACCGACATATATTGTTCAGATTTTTAACTATAATTTCGCGTGACGTGATGCTGTTCATGTCAATAGTTGTTCAGCAGGCGATAGCTGTCGGCGAGAAAGGCATTGAGCTCCTCGGCCTCGAGACGTCTGTGAGCCATGAGCGACAGCCGCCAGATATAGCCCGCCATGAACTCCGCACGCTCCGTCGCCCCGGCCTCGACCGTCTCGGCAAGGTGTGCGTAGAGCGGCGATGCGGTGTTGAGTATCAGGCTTTGCGCTGCCATGGGCGCTGCGGCATCGGACTTGGTCATAAAGGCGTAAGCCTTCATAAAATCGTCCATGCGGCGCTGATCCTCATTGAGATTGAGCAGCGCGGGCGTCTCGGAATCCTTGAAGGCCTCGTAGCGCACCTCAAGCTTTTCGTTGCCGGTGACACGGCGGAATAGAGCCGTCAGGTCGGCGTTTTCGGCGGCATTGTCGCCGGTCGTCAGACCGGACACATCGGCGTCGACGCGCACAAAGCGCACCTTGTCGTAGACAGACTCGGCCGTCTGGATAAACTGCTGGTCGACCATGTGGTCGAGCACGGCAACGCGCAGCCCCTGCGATGTGTAGAGCGAGATGTACTGCGACTGCTGGGCGGGATCGTTGGTGTAGTAGATGGTGCGGATCTCGGTCGGCTCGGCCTTATCGGCCTCGGCGGAGGCGTCCTCGCCGGCGATGCCGAAATATTCGTCCACCGTGACGCAGCTGCCGTCGGTCAGGTGCAGCAGGACAGAGTTTTTGACGCGGTCAAAGAATTTGCGGTCGCGAACGGCGGCATATTCGATGAAGATGCGTATATCGCTCCAGATCTTGTTGTATTCCTCGCGCTCGGTGTTGCAGAGCGAATTGACCTTGTCGGCTATCTTTTTGACGATGTGTGCCGAGACGCGCGAGACATAGGTGTTGTTTTGCAGATAACTGCGCGAGACGTTGAGCGGCAGCTCTGGGCAGTCCAGTACGCCGCGAAGCATGACGAGATATTCGGGCACCAGCTCCTTGACGTTGTCCGCCACGAATACCTGGTTGTAATACAGCTTTACCTGCCCCTCAAGCGTGTCATATTCACTGCGCAGCTTGGGGAAGTACAGTATCCCCTTGAAATTCAGTGGGTAATCGGCATTGATGTGTATGCTGAACAGCGGGTCGTTGAAATCCGAGAACACCTTGTGGTAAAATTCCTTGTATTCCTCGGGTGTGCAGTCGGACGGGCGCTTGAGCCACAGCGGTGTTGTGTCGTTGACCGGCTTGGGAGCCTCGGCGGGCTTGTCCTCACCGGCGTCCTCACTGTCGTGCTTGTTTTCACCCTCGGCCTCAAGGTATATCTCGTAGGGCATGAAGGCGCAGTATTTTTCGAGCATTTCGCGAATGCGTGGCTCGTTGAGATACTCGGTCTCGTCCTCGGCAATGTGCATTATCACGGCCGTGCCGCGCTGTGTGCGCTCGGAGGGCGATATCTCGTAGCTGCCGTCGTCGACGCAGTTCCAGTGCACGGCCTCTCCTCCGCTGTAGGACAGCGTGTCTATCTCGACGCGATCCGCGACCATAAAGCTGGAGTAAAAGCCAAGGCCAAAGTGACCGATGATGCCGCTTGAGTCCTTGCCATCCTCGCCCTCGCCCTCATACTTTTGGATGAATTCCAGCGCACCTGACAGCGCGATCTGGCAGATGTAGCGCCGCAGCTCGTCGGCGGTCATGCCGATGCCATTGTCCTCAACGGTCAGGGTGCCGGCGGTCTTGTCGATGCTGACGGTTATTTTGTAGTCGTCGCTGCACTCAGCCTGTCCCAGCGAGCACAGACGCTTCATTTTGGTGATGGCGTCTGCGGCGTTTGAGACTATTTCGCGAAGGAAAATATCCTTTTCGGAGTACAGCCACCGCTTGATGATGGGGAAAATGTGCGCGGTTTCGACGGAAATTCCGCCGCGCTCTGTTATATTGTTTTGTTCAGCCATAAAAATCAACCTCCTTGACTAAACTTTACTTATCTACGCTTGTTTTTCTTGCCGCGCCGACGGTTTTTGCTGTCCTTGCCGTTGTGCTTGCCGCCAGCGTTGTTTTTGGAGCCTTTGGCGGGCTTTGTAGCCTTGTTCGCAGCCACAGACGGCTTGTCTTCAACGACGCTTTTGACGTCAGCGTTGACCATTGTGCTACCGGGCTCCGCATCAGCGTCGGCCTTTGTGCTCATTTTATCATTTTTGACTTTGTTGCCTTTTTTGCCCTTTGAAGTAGCCTTGCCGCTCTTTCCACGACCGAATATACGGCCGAAAAAGCCGGATACCGCCCGCCACAGCAGCTTGAAAAAGTCGATGATCTTGCGGATGGCGCGGACTATCAGCCCCTCATGCTTTTCGTGCTCATGCTCCTCGCCCACAGCATAATAGTCGTCCAGCGAGACAGACATCCCGCGTGCCTCGAGGCGCGAATTGACCACCCTGCGGATGATCTCGCCGACCACGACGAAGAAGGGAACGCCGAGTATCATGCCGCCGATGCCGAAGTAGCCGCCCATTATCGTGATGGCGCACAGCACACCGAGCGACGACATGCCCGTCGTCGAGCCGACCAGCTTAGGCAGCACGAAGTTGCCATCTATCTGCTGGATGAGCACCAGCAGTATGATGAACAGCAGCAGCTTTTCGGGCGCCGAGATGAAAACGATGAAGCCGGCGGGTATTCCGCCTATGAACGGGCCGAAAACTGGAATGATATTTGTGATGCCGATGATGAAGGCCAGCAGCACCGAGTAGGGCATGCCGGTAATGCTCATCACCAGCGCACATTCGACCGCTACCAGCAGCGCGTCGAGCAACTGAGCCTTGACGTAGTTGCCGAAGGTGCCGTTTGTAAAGCGCACCCAGCCCATAAAGCCGGCATATTTCTTTTCGGAGAGCAGGGCGGAGAGTATTTTCTTGATCTGGGCCGCCAGACGCTCCTTGGAGATGAGCAGGTATATCGAGATGAACAGTCCAAACAGGATATTTTTGAGCCCCACTGCAATCGACGAGGCGTAATTGACCACGTACCCCGCAATCGTCGAGAAAATTCCGCTGGAGAAGTTGAATATCTCGCTGACGGTGCGCTGGATATCGTTTATGTTGATGTACCTGTCCATGTCGCGATCCTCGGACGCGGCGGTGAAGCTGTATATCAGCTTGTTGACCAACGTTATGGCCTTGTCGGTATATGAGCGCAGGCTGGAGGTAAAGCTGTTAAAGCTGCTTGCCAGCTGCGGGACGACGATAAGCAGTACAAACGAGAGCGCCAGCAGCACGACAAGGTAGGTCAGCACCATAGAGAGCGCTCGGCGGGCGCCGTGTGACTTCATTTTTTTGAAAACGCGCCTCTCGAACAATGTCAGCAGCGGGTTGCAAAGATATGCTATTGCACCGCCAACTATCAGCGGCGCCAGAACCGACATGGTGCTTTTCAGCCATGCCGAGATTACGGCGTTATTGATGATAATAATGAACAGCAGTACAAGCACTGCATATACCGCTATGGAGGCCATTATTATCGTATTCTTTTTGCTTTTCTGTTGTTCGTTTTGCATTGGGTGCTCCTATGTGAGAGATTTATGTCGGCAGGGCGCTGTGCAGCACGAGGACACGGAAGAGAAAACAGTACACCACTCTATCAATACTTCCTATATTATATACCATAAACCGAATTTAGTCAATATATTAAATATAAAATCAAATTATTCTTGATTTTTTTCTCGTATTGTGGTATATTGTAAGGGATGATTATAATGGGAGGTCTGCATGGACGGCATTTTGATCACAGCTGCGGCTAAAATCAACCTTTTTCTTGAGGTCACGGCGCGGCGGACGGACGGATATCACGATATTTTGAGCGTGATGCAGTCGGTCTCACTGTGCGATGAGCTGGAGCTTTGTCTGAGAGGGCAGGGCATAACGCTCGACTGCGGCGACGCACCGCTTGACGGTGGCCCCAAAAATCTTGCATATCGCGCGGCACGGCTGTATCTTGAGTATGTTGGTGCCGACTGTGGTGTCGATATACGGCTGACCAAGCGAATACCCATGCAGGCTGGTCTCGGCGGCGGCAGCAGCGATGCGGCGGCGGTGTTGATTGGTCTCAATCGCCTGCTTGGGCGGCCGCTCGACCTCGAGCAGCTGATGCTCCTCGGTGTCAAGCTGGGGGCCGACGTACCCTTTTGCATTATGGGCGGCTGCGCGAGGGCAGAGGGCGTCGGAGAGCAGCTTGCTGCGCTGCCGAAAATGCCGGATTGCAGTATCGTCATATGCTGCCCGCCAGAGCGCATAAGCACCCCGGCAGCCTATGGCGAGCTTGACCGTCTTCACGGCAGCTTTGCTGCGGGCGCTTACCGACCGCGTAGCCTTGACGGTATGTTGGCGGCGCTGAGCACATCACACCTGGCTAATATATGTGGTGAGATGCACAATATATTTGAAGATGTGACGTCGTCACGCGGCGACATCCAAGAGATAAAGCGCTGCATGACAGGCGCTGGAGCGTCGGCGGCGCTGCTCAGTGGAAGCGGACCGTCGGTATTTGGAATATTTGAAAATAACGATCACGCCCGGCGGTGCGCGGATATGCTCAAAGAGCAATATGCCGATGTTTATGTATGCGCACCTGTGGCGGCGAATAAAATTTAAGAGAGGTGACACAGTTGTCTGATATTTATCATGGCCGCGGGGACGAGCGGCTGTATGATGACTACCTGGATTTTATCAACTATGTTTTTGGCTTCAACGGCAACAGCGAGGATTTTCGCAAGCTGCTGCCCAAGCTGTATGGGCGGGAGGATAAGCCGGTCGAGAGCTCGTATATCACGCTTGAGGACGGCAAGCTTCGCGCGGCCGTCGGTGCCTTTGACCACACGCTGAGCGTTTGCGGTCGTGAGCTGCGCTGCCGCGGCATTGGCAATGTGGCGGTGCACCCATATCACCGCTCGCGCGGCTTTATGCGCAAGCTTATGACGATGGCGGTCGATGATATGATATCCGATGGCATTGTGCTGTCGGAGCTGGGTGGTCGCCGCCAGCGCTACAACTATTTTGCTTTTGAAAAAACGGGCACAGCCTATCGCTTCACCGTCAATTCGGACAACATCCGTCACTGCTTTGGCGCGGACGCTGTCCGAAGCTGCCCGCTGTCGCTGCGCCGCGTTACGGCGGAGGATGACGAGCTGCTCGGGATGATGTCCGGGCTGTGCGCATCACAAATATATAATCCGCGTCGAAACGGAGAGGATTTCTTTGATATAGTGACGTCATGGCACTGCGTGCCATATGCTTTTATGAAGGGAGACGCCTTCGTTGGCTACGCCATTGCGGGCTCCAAGGCAGTTCACGAGATAGTGCTGACCGAGGGCGCTGAGCTGCCTAACGCCGTTGTCGCGCTGTACGGTACGCTCGGCACGGCCTTCACTCTCACGCTCCCGCCCTTCCGCCCCGACTACATACGCAGTCTTTACCGCATCTGCGAGAGCTATGAGGTGGTGACGGACAAGAGCTTTTGCGTTTTGAATTACTGTGCGGTGCTCGACGCCTTTGCAAGCCTCAAGCTGACCTACACCTCGGTTCCCGACGGCGCGCTGACGCTGCTCATACACGGCCGCGCGGGCGACGAGCGGCTGCGTTTGACGGTGACTCGTGGCGAGGTGACGGTCGAGAGCTATGACGGTGAGGTCGAGCTTGAGTTGGAGCACATTGACGCCATGAATCTGCTGTTTTCACCGTTTTGCCCGGGCAGGGATGAGCTATCCGATTTTGCGCGGCTGCTTCTGCCGCTTCCGCTGTGGCTGTATTATGCCGATGCGGTCTGATCATGGGGGGATCTAACAGTGATTGAATTTAACGATTGTCTGTATTTTTTGCTTGATCGAAGCTTTTCGCTCGGCAGCACGGCCAAGATCATTATTATGATCGCTCTCATGCTTGGCAGCGCGGCCATTGCCTATCTTTTGGGCAGTATAAACAGCGCTGTCATCATCTCGCGGCTGTTTTATCACGAGGATATACGCTCCCATGGCAGCGGAAATGCCGGCGCCACCAATATGCTTCGCACCTACGGCAAGCTGGCCGCGGGACTTACGCTGCTCGGCGACATGCTCAAATGCGCGGTGGCGGTCATCATCGGTGCACTGCTGTGGATCGACGGCGCATATATCGCCGGTGTGTTTTGCGTGGTGGGGCACGTTTTCCCATGCTGGCACGGCTTCCGCGGCGGCAAGGGTGTCGCGGTCACGGCGATGGTGGCGGCGCTGACCTGTCCGATAGTGTTTTTGATACTACTGGTGATCTTCCTCATAATACTGATCGGGACAAAATACGTCTCACTGGCCTCGATTATGGCGGCGCTGCTTTACCCGGTGTTTATGTCCTCGTGGAATTCAATTACCAACAATGAGGGTAGCTTTAATGTGGTGATGGCCTTTCTTCAGACGGCTATTATACTTGTGATGCATCGAGAAAACATGAAGCGACTGATGGATAAGACCGAGTCGAAAATATCGTTGGGGCGTGGCAGCAGGAGCGCGACTGAGAGCGAGCCGACACCGCCGCAGGAGTTTGATGAGAGCGAGTTCGCTCCGCACTATGTAGAGCGCAAAAAGAAGAAAAAAAGCAGGAAGGGCAAAAGATAATGTCGAAGGATCCACGTACCGCAGAGGCGCGGCTGATAGAGCTGATCGGCGACGCTGCCGACCGCGGAAGCTTGCGCCGGGTGGTGCTTTCAAAGCCAAATAATGCTTCGGTCAAGCGAGCGGAGCTGCGGCAGATAATGCTGTCGCGAGGAGCGGCGCTTCAGCTTGAGACATTTACGACTGATAATAAGGCCTACCAGCGCAACATACCATTGCAGCAGGTCTCGATCGAGCTGGGTCCGGTGATACTCGGTTATCGCCAGGTCAACATTATGACGGCGGCTGGTGACTGTGAATATCGGCGTTCAAAATCCGGCAATTCTGTCCTGCTTGGGGCGGATAAGCTGGAGGGGGCGTTGTCGGTGCACAAGGGCGCTGACAGCGTGATTCAAACTAATGACCGCACCAAGGCGCATATATTGAGTGGCGCAGAGCCATTTTTGCAGCTTTTGGATGTCAGCGATGCCCGGGGACGGGTGTACGACAAAAAGCAGTCAAAATTTCGCCAGATCAATAAGTTTCTTGAGCACATACAGCAGGTAGAGCGTTATCTGCCACATGACCGTATCCGAATTTGCGACCTTTGCTGCGGAAAGAGCTACCTCTCTTTTGCGGTCTACCATTATTTCCGCTTTATTCGCGGCATGGAGGTCAGCATGACAGGGGTGGATCTCAAGCCGGATGTTATCGATTATTGTTCACAGATCGCTAAAAAGCTGGAGTTTGACGGGCTTGATTTCGTCTGCGGTGATATCAATGACTATCACACAGACGAGCTGCCGCAGCTGGTGATATCGCTGCATGCATGCGATGTTGCGACCGATGTAGTGCTACAAAAGGCGGCGGGCTGGCACACGCCGGTGATACTTTCGACACCCTGCTGCCACCATGAGCTCAATCACACGCTCAACTGCCCCGAGCTTTCGTTTATTTCAGATTACTCCATGCTGCGTCAAAAGCTGTGCGACGCGGCAACGGATGCCCTGCGTCTGTGTCTGCTCGAGTCGCAGGGCTACACGACGGCAGCACTTGAGCTGATCGATCCCGAGGAGACGCCGAAAAACATCATGCTGCGTGCCATACTGCGACGCGATTTTGACCCTGCGGGGGCCGAAGCGGCGGCGCTTAGACAGCGGTATGAACAGGCTTGCAGATTTTTGATACAATAATTCTCTCACAGGGGCGAGGCGCACAGCGCACCGCCCCTATAAAATATGCCTAAAAAATTGTGCTTTTGGGAGCCCGTTTCGGCATATGGAATATTGTAAAAACGCGTTTTTTGTGGTACAATAATAAAAAGCTTTTATTGGGTGGAGGTTAGTATGTCAAGCTACAAAATCGAGACTAAGTGTATTCAGTCGGGCTATACGCCCGAAAACGGTCAGCCGCGTGTGCTGCCGATATGCCAAAGCACTACATATAAATACGATAGCTCCGAGCATCTCGGTCGCCTGTTCGACCTTGAGGCGGAGGGGCACATGTATTCGCGCATTTCCAACCCCACCGTCACCTGCGTTGAGGATAAGCTGGCCGACCTTGAGGGCGGCACAGGTGCGGTGCTGCTTTCGTCCGGGCAGAGTGCAAACATGCTCGCCGTGCTCAACATAACCTCGGCAGGGCAGAACATCGTCGCGCTGACCTCGATCTACGGCGGCACCTTCAACCTGCTGGGCGTGACGCTGCGCCGCCTCGGCATTGAGACGCGCTTTGTGACCCCGGATATGAGCGATGAGCAGGTCGAGGCCGTCATTGACGACAAGACCCGCCTCATTTTTGGCGAGACCATCGCCAACCCCGCGCTGAACGTGCTTGACATTGAGCGCTATGCGGCAATCGCGCACCGTCACAGCATACCGCTGGTGGTCGACAACACCTTTGCCACGCCGGTGCTTTGTCGTCCTTTTGAGTTCGGCGCCGATATCGTTACACATTCCACCACAAAATATATGGACGGCCACGCGACGGTCGTCGGCGGCTGCGTCATCGACGGCGGACGCTTTGACTGGCGCTGCGGTAAGTTCCCGGAGCTGACCGAGCCGGATGAGTCCTATCACGGCGTCTCGTACACCGAAAATTTTGGCGTCGACCGGGCGTTTTTCACCAAATTGCGCGTCCAGCTGGTGCGCGATATCGGCAACCCCATGACCGCCACCAGTGCCTTCCTGCTCAATCTCGGCCTTGAGACGCTGCATCTGCGCATCGAGCGCCATTGCCAAAACGCACTGCGTGTCGCGCAGTGGCTGGAGAGCAACCCGCATGTCAGCTGGGTCAACTACCCGCTGCTGCCCTCCAACAGCCAGTATGCGCTGGCGAAAAAATACGTCCCGAACGGCGCCAGCGGTGTTATTTCGTTCGGCGTGCGCGGCGGGCGTGAGGCCGCCATGCGCTTTATGGATCGGCTGCGGCTGGCGGCTATAGTCGTCCACGTGGCGGATGCCCGCACCAGCGTGTTGCATCCCGCCAGCACGACGCACCGCCAGCTGACGGATGAGCAGCTGGTCGACTGCGGCATCACGCCTGACCTCGTCCGTCTCAGCGTCGGCATCGAGAATGTCGACGACATAATCGCCGACCTCAGTCAGGCGCTCGACGCACAATAAAAAACAGGAGGTGGCGCCGCAATGCCCATCAAGATACCCAACCGCCTGCCGGCGACCGGCACGCTGCTTGAGGAAAATATTTTCGTGATGACCGAGACCCGCGCCATCACGCAGGACATTCGTCCGCTGCATATACTTATGCTCAACCTCATGCCCACCAAGATCGTCACCGAAACACAGATAGCGCGCCTGATCGGCAACACGCCACTTCAGGTCGAGCTTGAACTGCTGCAAACGGCGACGCATAAGGCGAGCCACACCTCGGCTGAGCATATGCTGGCCTTTTACCACACCTTCGACGAGGTGCGCGACCGCCGCTTTGACGGCATGATAATCACCGGTGCACCGGTCGAGCAGATGGATTTTGAAGCGGTGGAGTATTGGGACGAGTTGTGCGAGATAATGGAGTGGAGCCGGACGCATGTCACCAGCACGCTGCACATCTGCTGGGGGGCGCAGGCGGGGCTGTACTACCATTTCGGCATTCCCAAATACCCGCTGGAGCAAAAGCTTTTCGGTGTTTTCAAGCACTCTGCCGACTATCGCCGCTCCATGCTCATGCGCGGCTTTGATGACGAATTCTGGGTCCCGCATTCCCGCCACACCGAGGTGCGCCGCGAGGACATCGAGCAGCATCCCGAGCTCAAGATCATAGCCTCGTCGCCCGAGGCGGGTGTGCTTATCTGCATGACCGAGCGCGGCAAGCAGGTGTTTGTCACCGGCCATTCGGAGTACGACGCGAACACGCTGGAGCTCGAATACCGACGCGACCTTGAGGCTGGGCTGCCGATAGCTGTCCCGGTCAATTATTACCCCGACGACGACGACACCCGCCCGCCGCTGGTGCGCTGGCGCAGCTGTGCCAACCTGCTGTATTCCAACTGGCTCAACTACTTTGTCTACCAGACCACGCCGTATGATATCAATGAGATCAAATAAAGAGAGATGATCTGAATGAAGACCCCGAATGTCAGGCGGCCGGTGCTGTCGGCGCTCATGGCGGCGCTAACCTGCCTCTCGACCATGATAGTGCTGCAATATTCGCCGGCAGGCGGGTATGTCCACCTCGGCGACTGCTTGGTGCTGCTGTGCGGTTTTATTCTCGGCCCGCTGTGGGGCGGACTGGCCGCCGGCGTCGGTTCGGCGCTGACCGACATGCTGCTGTCGTCGCCGCAATATATACCGGTCACGTTTGTCATTAAGTGGGGCGTCGCCGCGCTGGCGGTCACGATGAGCCGCGGATTGCACCGTGCCGTGCATCGCGCTCGTCGCACACTGCCGCTCATGACGGCGGCCGCCGTGGCGGGCGAGCTGCTCATGGTGGCTGGCTACTTCGCATTCGAGACCGTGCTGTACGGTGTCGGCGGAGCGCTGTCGGGTGTGATCGGTAACCTGATACAGGGCGGCTTCGCCGTCGTGCTGGCGACGGTGCTGCTGCTCCCGCTCGCACGGGTGCGCTATTTTGAGGTGCTTATGGACGAGTGGCAGGGCTGAGACACCTTATTTCTCGGTCGGCTGCGCGGTCGACTGGGCTTTTTTGCCATATATGCGGCATAATTCGGTGGAGGATGGCGATATGAGGTCATTTTTCTATTGACTTTGGCCGCGCGATATGCTATAATTTTAGTGATTATTGATAACAAACATTTTTGCATCAAGGAGATTTCAAAATGGCAAATGAACAGCTGCTGTCGCTCTCCGAGCAGGAGCAGGTACGGCGTCAAAAGCTCGAAAAGCTGACTGCCGAGGGCAAGAATCCCTACGTCAAGACTCGCTTTGAAGTCACTGCCCATTCGACTGATATAATAAATGGCTTTGAGGCCATGGAGGGTCAGGATTGCTCGATCGCCGGACGCATGATGACCCGCCGCATTATGGGCAAGGCCTCCTTTATACATGTTTCAGACCGCTATGGCGAAATACAGGTCTACGTCAAGCGCGACGACGTTGGGGAGGAGGAGTATGCCTCCTTCAAAAAGGATTATGACATCGGCGATATCGTCGGCGTCAGCGGCTTTGTGTTCAGAACCGGCACGGGCGAGATATCCGTTCACGCCAAAAAGATAGAGATACTGTCCAAGGCGTTGCGTCCGTTGCCCGAGAAGTATAACGGTTTGCGTGATGTCGATGCCAAGTATCGTCACCGCGAGCTCGATCTTATAATGAATGAGGACGTGCGCGACACCTTTGTCAAGCGCAGCCGTATCATCAATTCGCTGCGGAATTACCTTAATTCCAAAGGCTTTTTGGAGGTCGATACGCCGATATTGCAGACAGTTGAGATAGGCGCTGCGGCGCGTCCCTTCCTGACGCACCACAATACGCTGGATATCGACATGGTGCTGCGCATCGAGACCGAGCTTTTCCTGAAGCGGCTGATCGTCGGCGGCTTTGAGCGGGTCTACGAGGTTGGGCGGATATTCCGCAACGAGGGCATGGACACCAAGCATAACCCCGAGTTCACCACCATTGAGCTGTATCAGGCCTACACCGATTTCCACGGCATGATGGATCTTGTCGAGGAGATGATGAAGACGGTCGTCACCGAGGTGTGCGGCTCGACGGTCATCACCTACCAGGGCAAGGAGATAGACCTCGGCCACTGGGAGCGCATGACCATGATAGAGGCGGTCAAGAAGTATTCCGGCGTGGATTTCGCGCAGATCGGCACCGACGAGGAGGCTATTGCCATTGCACGCGAGAAGCATGTCGAGCTGCCCGCAGTTCCCACCAAGGGCTCGATATTGGCCGAGTTCTTTGACGCATTTGTCGAGGAAAACCTCA
This sequence comes from uncultured Lachnospiraceae bacterium, assembly GCA_964463325.1. Classification (GTDB taxonomy): domain Bacteria; phylum Bacillota; class Clostridia; order Oscillospirales; family CAG-272; genus UMGS1002. Next base: position 59,604 of record CAYXBY010000002.1, read on the forward strand.
TCCAGCCGACGTTTATATATGATTACCCGGTTGAAAATTCGCCGCTGGCCAAGCGCAAGCCGTCCGATCCGATGTTCACCGAGCGCTTTGAGTATTTCATCAATGCGACCGAGTTTGGCAATGCCTTCTCTGAGCTGAACGACCCAATCGACCAGAAGGCGCGCTTCGAGCGGCAGATCGCCGAGCGCAAAAAGCTCGATCCCAACACGACCGCGCAGGTGGATTACGACTTCATCATGGCGCTTGAGCACGGTATGCCGCCCACAGGCGGCCTCGGCTTTGGAGTTGACCGTCTGGTCATGCTGCTGACCGATTCGCCGTCCATTCGCGATGTGCTGCTGTTCCCGACGATGAAGCCACTCGACTGAGAAAATCACTGTGTTACGAACTTCAGTCGATAGCTTCAGACTCGTTTAAGGCCTATGAGCACTTCTTAGAGTTACTCTGAGAAGTGCTCTTTTTTTTGCAGTCATTATAAAAAATGCACATTGGCGATAAAACCGCAGTGCTTGATCAACAGCTTACCCACATCAATGGTAAAATAAAAATTTTACTATTTCTACTACCGGTGCGTTCCTTTTGCCGTATTTATATGATATAATAAAGCCATCAAAGGCAAGGAGACGCGTTATGAGAGTAAAACTTTCTGAAAATATCAAGAAATTCCGTAAGGAAAGAAAGATGACACAAGAGCAGCTTGCAGAAGCAATGGGCGTTAGTGTCA
>CAYXBY010000003.1:0-50472 GCA_964463325.1 uncultured Lachnospiraceae bacterium
GCCCCCGGCCTGTGGCCGCCTCCCCCGACAAGAAAAATAAAAATCCCCCTCTCCCCGGGGAGAGGGGGCAGGGGGTGAGGGGGGCGTCGAAGTATGCAATACTTCAAACCCGCCGGCGGTCGCTGCCGCACAAGAGCACCGAGGCACGCCGCGCCTCAAAAAGAGCCGCAGCCGCCACTGCCAAGCGGCGCTGAAGCAGCAATGCTTCACCTCGCCATCCTCCGCAGGGTGGTCGGGTCGAGCGCCATGCACAACGGCACGATCAGCACACCGGCAAGGATGGCGTTCGGCACCATGTAAAGGGCATTATAGCCAAACGTGTATGCCAACACGCTCATGCCCTCGGGCGTGTAGGAGCCCCAAAGCAGTGCGCCGGACAGACTGCTGCTGAGGTACCTTATAGCATTGACCGCCACAGCGCCCACGGCGTAGCCCAAAAGACGGCGTCGGCCGCCGAGACGGGCAAATATCGGCGCCAGACCGACCGCCGAAAAGGCAATAAGATAGTCCAGCACAAAACAGGCGACAATAGCCGCCACCGTGCCGGCAGGCGGCACGTAAAAGCCGCCGGTCAGCAGCTGCGTGAACGTCCAGACCACGCCCGCCAGCAGTCCGTAGCCGGTGCCGTGACGGTAGGCATAGTATATCAGCGGCACCGTGGCCACCGTGATTGAGCCGCCGGTCGGCAGATGCAAAAACGGTATGACCGCCGCGATAAGATCGAGCGCGATGGCCAGCGCCACCATGGCTGCCCCCTCGGCAAGCGCCAGGATGCCTTTTTTTGATGTTGACTTCATAAATTCCTCCTGAAAATATGTAAATATAAAGAATCGCCGCACCAGTCTCGAGCCTGATGCGGCGATAGCTTACAAATATTCGGACGCCGGCGTCAGTGCGCCCGCGTCAAAAAGCTGCTCCCTTCGCCGGTATTATCCGTATCAGGTTCATAGGGTTCGGGAGAGGACTCCCATCTCAGCCGCCGTCAGGCAGCACCCCCGGGATATTCAATTAATAGTAGTAATTCGGATTTACCATCGCAATGTCGAGCTGACCCAGCAGCGCCTCGTCGACCTCGATGCGGTCGAGATATTCGGCGCAGCGGCTGTCAAACAGCCATTGCTTGACGTCGTCGCTAAAGCTGTTGCCCTCGTTTTCAAACCACACCGATTTGTCCGAATCGTCATACGCGCCCTCGTCGAGCTCGTATTTCATGATGACGTGGTAGCCATAGTCGGACTCGACCACCCTGACCTCGCCCGTCTCCATCTGACACAGCTGCTCGATTATATCGACGATATACTCATAGCTGTACTGAGCGTTGACAGGGAAATAGTAGCCGTCGGGGTTGGAGCGCTGGCTGTCGGAGTCGTCGCTGTATTCCTCAATGTACTTTTCAAACGTCGCGGTGTCGCCGGTCGCGGTGAACTCGGCCATGTCGTTGGCCTGCTCGGCGATCTTTTTGAGCTCGTCGTCGGTATATGACGCGGTGCGATAGTTGCCGGTGTCGGGGTCGGTGGTGTAGGCAGGGATGCCGTTCTTGGAGTCATACGCCACGGTGCCGTCGGCGTTGAAATACATGACATTCCCGTGCTCATCCTTGATCATTTCGCCGTCCTCGCCGCGGCGGCGCTCGCCGTTTTCCTTGTCATACAGCGGCTGCTCGGTCTCGGAATCGAAATACATGACGGTGCCGTCCTCGTCGGTCAGGTAGATGTAGTAATAATTTGCGAAAAACACCTGCTTGAAGCGGACGTAATTTTCGTTGTAGTACTGCTCCTTGAGCTCATCCGAAACCTTGGAAAGATCAGAGCCGTAAAGGTGATCGCGCAGATAGCTGACCTTGGCCTCGATGATATATGAGTCGCGCAGCATGTTGTAATTGACGCCGTAATTCGACAGTATTTTGTTAAGCTCGGACTTTGAGCCGTCGCCGTCGCCGATGACCAGCTCCTCCATTTTTTCGTCCACCTCATCGATATAGGACTGCGGCAGGGTCAGGTCATATTCCTCCTCGAACAGGTAGAGCGCGACGAGATATGTCTTGACGCAGCGGAGGATGTAGGCTGTCCAATAATCGTTGTAGGTCGTGCCGTCGGTGGATATGGTGGTCTGCCAAAACTCGTCGTATTTGGCCTTGGAGCCGTAATAATATGTTGTGCACAGCGTGCCCTTTTGCCTTGAGAGATATAGCTCATAAAGATTCAGCGATATGTCCTGCTCAGACAGCGTCAGCAGCTTGTCAGACGAGCAGCCGGTGAGCGACAGCCCCAGCATTACCGCGGCCAGCAGGCAGCAGAGCGTTCGCAGTATCGTTTTTTTCATGTAAATATCCTTTCGTAAAGGTTGTTTTCGGGGTCTGAGACGACTGTGACTCGTCGCATTGGCGGCAGCACTGCTGCAGGGCCCCAAAAGCAAGGCTTGCCTATATTCTACACCATTTTTATAGTTTTGTCCACACCCTAAACGCTTTTTGCCGAAAAATATTTTTTTAGCACGTCCTCGGTAAAGTCCAGTATGTCCGCCTGCGTCGGCTTTTTGAGCGAAATGTGCTCACTCGGCGAGCCGGACAGCCGCGCGCACCACGCTGGGTTAGCACGCGAAAGCGCTTGCCAGATAAAGGGATCCAGCTGTTCGGAATAAAAATGCAGCGCGTTGCCATCCTGCACTATCTTGTCCATGCCGCAGCTGCGCCCCATGGCGCGGATGAGCGCTATGCGCAGCAGCGCTGTGACCGGCGCCGGCAGGTCGCCGTAGCGGTCGATCAGCTCGTCGGTGATATCGCTGAGATCCTCGCGGTTGCGTATCTGCGCGATGCGCTTGTAGAGCGCTATGCGCTGCGCCGCGCTATCAACATAGCTTGCCGGGACAAAGGCGCTGACGCTCAGCGTCATGGTGCATTCGGGCTGCTTGACCGGCGCCTCGCCCTTTTGCTCCAGCACTGCCTCGTTCAGCATCTTGATATACAGATCATAACCAACGGCGTCGAGATGACCGTGCTGCTGTGCGCCCAGCATATTGCCGGCGCCGCGCAGCTCGAGGTCGCGCAGGGCAATGCGGAAGCCGGCGCCAAACTCGGCGTACTCGCGCACCGCCTCCAGCCGCTTTTCGGATATTTCGGACAGTGCACGATTGGGCGGGTAGGTGAAATATGCGTAGGCGCGGCGCGACGAGCGCCCCACGCGTCCGCGCAGCTGGTGCAGCTGGGACAGCCCCAGCCGGTGTGCGTTGTCGACTATCAGCGTGTTGGCATTGGGCACGTCGACGCCGGTCTCGATGATGGTGGTGCAGACGAGGATGTCTATCTCGCCGACCAGCATGCGCTGCCAGATGTCCTCCAGCTGCTCCTTGTCCATTTTGCCGTGCGCGGTGACGATGTTCGCGTCCGGCAGCGCCTCGCGCAGGTGCCCGGCCACGAGATCGATGTTCTCAACCTCGTTATGCAGGTAGAACACCTGCCCGCCGCGCCGCAGTTCGCGACGAATGGCCTCGGTGATTATGATGTCGTCATGCTCCAGCACATAGGTCTGCACCGGCAGGCGGTCGCCCGGCGCCTCGTCCAGCACCGAGATGTCGCGTATGCCGCCCATGGCCATGTTGAGCGTGCGCGGGATGGGCGTTGCCGACAGCGACAGCACGTCGATATTTCCGCACAGCTGCTTTATTTTTTCCTTTTGTGCCACGCCGAAGCGCTGCTCCTCGTCGATGATGAGCAGACCGAGATTTGAAAACTGAACATCCCCCGACAGCAGCCGATGTGTGCCGATAATGATATCGACGTCGCCGCGGGCGAGCGCGCGCAGTGTTGTCGCCTGCTGCTTGGCCGTGCGGAAGCGTGAGACCATGTCTATTTTGACCGGGAAGCCGCGCATACGGCTGACGGCGGTCTGATAATGCTGTAGCGCCAGAATGGTCGTCGGCACGAGGATGGCGACCTGTCGCCCGCCCAGCACCGCCTTGTAGGCTGCGCGGAAGGCGACCTCGGTCTTGCCGTAGCCGACGTCGCCGCACAGCAGTCGATCCATGGGGACGGGGCGCATCATGTCGGCCTTTATGTCCTCGGTGGCGGCCAGCTGGCCGTCGGTCTCGGTGTATTCAAAGGATGCCTCGAAATCCCGCTGAAAATCGTCGTCGGGCGGGAAGGCGTAGCCGGGACGCTTCATGCGCTGGGCATAAAGCTGTATGAGATCCTTGGCAATGTCGGCGACGGCGGCACGCGCACGGGATTTGGCGCGTCCCCATTCCTTGCCGCCGAAATGCGACAGCTTGACATTGGCGTCGTCCGCTCCCGCGCCGATGTAGCGCGAGACCATGTCCATCTTCTCGACAGGCAAAAACAGTCTGTCAGAGCCGTCATACTGTATCTTGATATAGTCGCGGCTGACGCCCTGCACCGTCAGATTTTCGATGCCGAGGTAGCGCCCGATGCCGTAGCTCTCGTGCACGACCAGGTCACCCTCGCTCAGCTCGTTGTAGGACAGTATCGCCTGAGCTCCCGCGCGTCGGCGATTGCTTTTTTTGATCTTTGTGGCGCCGCCGGTGGCGCGTCGCGCCTCGGGACAGGTGGTCAGCACCGCAATGCGGGGGACGGTCAGCTCATAGCCGCGAACGCCGCCGCTTGCGCGTATCAGGATATAGCCCGCGGGCAGGCTGCGCGGCGTAAAATCGCCGGTATCAGCACTGAGATAGGCATGAAAGCCGGCATCGCTCAGCATGCCGCGCAGGTTTTCGGCGGCGGTGGCGTTTTCGGCCGCGATAAAGACGCGGTAGCCCGAGGAGGTGTAGCTGGTCAGGTCGTCGCACAGCAGCTGGAAATTGCCGGCATAGCTGACGGTGTGGCGGGTGCGTATATTGAATATCCCGGCCAGCCGTTGCCCGCTCAGCCCGCCCGCGAGCGAATCCATGTGCAGCGTGACGCAGCGCTCGCGCAGCTGGTCGAAATCGGCGATGGGACGCGAATATTCGGCATATTTGCCCGAGACCGTGCCGCTTTCGACCAGCTCGGTCACTGTCTGTGTCGCCATCCACTCAAACGAGCGCAGCCGCTCCTGCACCGCCTGCGTTGAATGTATGAGCATCAGACTGCGATCGGGGAAATAGTCGGCCAGAGTGGCCTTTTCGGGGTAGATAAGCGTGATATATTTGTCGAGAAAGCCGACGTCGGCGCTGTTTTCCAGCGTGCGCAGCTCGCCCGCCAGCTCCTCGGCGACACATTCGTCGGTCGTGCGGCGGCGCAGCGCCGAAATGGCGCGACGAATGAGCTCCCGTCCCTCGGCGTCGGGCAGCACCTCGCGCGCCGGTGTCATGTGCAGCCCGGCGATGCCCTCAAGCGTGCGCTGCGTTTCAGGGTCGAAAATGCAGAGGCGGTCGATCTCATCGCCAAAAAACTCAATGCGCACGGGAAATGAGCCGGTGCGGCGGCTGTCGCCCAGCTCGTACAGCGCGTAGGGCGGGAAAATGTCGATAATGCCGCCGCGGCGGGCAAACTGCCCCGGTCCCTCGGTCAGCTCGACGCGGCAAAAGCCGGCCTCGACCAGCCGCTCGCACAGCGCGTCGGGGTCGGAGACGTCGCCGGCGAGAATGTCGACAGTGCGCTCGCGCAGTCGCGCGGGTGGGACGGTGTAGCCAAGCGTGGCGTCCGGCGTCGTGACGATGGCGTCGTAGCTGTGCTCCAGTATGCCCGAAAGCACGCCCAGCCTCGCATGCTCAAACTCATGCGAGGCGGTGATATTGTAAAGCGTCATGTCGCGCACGGGGAAGTGTGCCGCACGCAGTCCCGCCGCCGTCAGCAGCTCGACTGTGCGCACACATTCCTTTTCCTCGGGGCAGATTATGAGGCAGCAGCCCAGGCTGTCGTGCGTGTCGGCCACGAGCGAGACGGTCATGGCGTCAGTCGCGCCCTCGCACATGCCGGTGAGCAGCGCCGGGAGCGGGCGCTGTGTGCGCTGGCGGCGGATCAGCTGGAGCAGCTGTGAATATTCGCGATCCTCGCGGATGCAGTCGGTCAGAATGGTATTCATGCGCGACCTCCCTTGTGGTATACCGTCATGACGCACCTCCGCTGTTGCAGTGGCGCACAGCGGCATCGCGCTCGCCGCGCACCAGCAGTCCAAGCGTGTCGTAGACCACGCCGAACAGGCGGAAAAGCGTTTCGCGGTCGCACTCGGGTATCTTGCCCAGCACCCAATCGGCCAGCTCATAGTCGCGCGAGGGCGGTGCGCCGACGCCGATGCGTATGCGCGGGAAGGCGTCGCTGCCCAGCTGCTCAATTGTGCTGCGCAGACCCTTCTGGCCGCCGTCGCTGCCCGACATGCGCAGGCGCATGCGGCCGACGGGCAGATTTATGTCGTCAGAGACGACGATTATGCGCTCGGTCGGGATATTGAAATAGGCTGCGCACTCGCGGATGGCGACGCCCGAGGCGTTCATCATGGTTTGCGGCTTGAGCAGCAGGACGCTGTGCCCCTCCAGCTGTGCGCGGCCGAACAGCGCGTGAAATTTGGCGCGATCCAGCTCAACGCCACAGCGCTGCGAGACGTAGTCCAGCGCGAGAAAGCCGGCGTTATGGCGGGTAAAGACGTAGTCGCGGCCGGGGTTGCCCAGCCCGGCGATGATAAACTCGGGCGCACCCGCCGGCTCTGCCCGGGACGTCGACTTGAAAAGCTCGAAAATGTTTGACATAAAACCTCTAAGCCGCCGGCTGTGTGCCCGCGGCTGTTTTTTATTATTTCTACAATATTATAACCGCTTTTGGGCGGTTTGTCAACCGCCTGCGGGCATTCAGCCGGCTTAATACATTTGTTTTTTATTAAAAATGAAAAAAACTGCTGACAGGCGCGCGCTTGTGTGATATAATTAGCGTAAAGCTGAACATCCAAACTCAAGGAGGAAAGCATGAAGGTCTGTTTAGCAAATGATTCATTCCCCCCGCTGATAGACGGGGTGAGCAACACTGTCGTCAACTATGGCAGGGTGATCCAGGAGAAATACGGCTCGGCCGTCGTGGCCACGCCGCGCTACCCCGACGTCACCGACGACTATCCCTTTGAGGTGGTGCGTTACACCAGCCTCAACACCGTCAAGCTGGTCGGCTATCGCACCGGCTACCCCTTCTCGCATGATGCCATGGAGCGCCTTTCCGCCTTCGGACCTGATATAATTCACGCGCACTGCCCGCTGGCATCGCTGTTTCTCTGCCGCGAGCTGCGCGACATCACGCACGTGCCCATCGTGCTGACATATCACACAAAATTCGACATGGACATCAAGCGCTCCATCAAGCTGAGCCTGGTGCACGAGCCGGCCATACATGAAATGATACACAACATCGAGGCAGCAGACGAGGTGTGGGTGGTCAACCGCGGCGCGGGTGAAAACCTCAAAAGCCTTGGCTACTCAGGCGATTACATCGTCATGCCCAACGGCGTCGACATCGACCGCACCCCGGCGGATGCCGCTCTTGTCGCCTCAATCGAGCGCGATTGTGGCCTGACGGACGGTGTGCCGGTGCTGCTTTTTGTGGGGCGCGTAATGTGGTACAAGGGGCTGCGCATAATTCTTGACGGGCTGCGGCAGGTCAAGGACGCCGGGCAGGCGTTTCGTATGATATTTGTGGGCAGTGGCGACAACCTCGAGGAGGTCAGGGACTACGCTGCCGAGCTGGGGCTGGGGGACGACTGCGTTTTCCCGGGGCCGGTCTACGACCGTGCGCTGCTCAAGGCTTATTACAGCCGCGCGGACATGTTCCTGCTGCCCAGCGTATTTGACAACAACCCGCTGGTGGTCAAGGAAGCGGCCGCCTGCGGCACGGCCAGCCTGCTGATACGTGATTCCAGCTCCGCCGAGGGCGTGGAGCACGGCGACAACGGCGTGCTGATCGGCGAGAGCGCCGATGAGCTGGCGCGTGAGCTGATAGCGCTGCTCGGGCACCCCGACGCCATGCGCCGCATGGGCGAGCGTGCGGCCGAAACGCTGTATGTTTCGTGGGAGGACAGCATCGCCCGCGCCGTCAAGCAGTACGACGAGGTGCTGCTGCGGTGCAGCCGAGAGGGCTATGCGCCCTCGCGTGCCCGCTACGACACGCCCATCAAAATGATTGGTGAGCTGTACCAGGGCATTATCAAGGCCAAGCTCATGGGCGCCGACCTCAAAAACGAATTTGAGAGCGAGCTGCGCGACGTTCGCGACGGCTATGACAGCGCCGTCACCTGGCTGCGTGGCAAATACGACCAGCTGAAGGATTATTTTGATAGATATCAGTAATATCCGGGGCGCTGCCCCGGAACCCCGGCAGGGGACTTTTGAAAAAGTCACCCTGCGCCCCCAAAACTTTCAAACAGCTTCGCGAGGAAATCGAAAAAATACCGGTTAAGGTGACGAACGCTTTAGGCGCTCTCAACCCTAACCGGATTTTTTCTTTTTGTATTTGTTTGAAAGCTTTGCGGGGGCCGGTGGGCTTTTTCAAAAGCCCACCAGCGTTTGCAGGGCGGAGCCCCGGATATAATATCAATTAACGCTTGGGAGCTCTTCGGGCGGGCGTTGCTCGCCGCCCTTAAAAATCAGGCCGCAGATGGAGCACTCGCTGGCGATCAGGACGCCGTCATCCGAATAGGTGGGGATCAGATCGTGCTGGCAGAGCTGGCCGCAGACTCGGCACTGACCGTCGTAATTTGACCAGTCATGTCCCATTGCCGGAAGGATCTCAGCTTCAACCAGCGTTTTACCGCAGACATTGCAGCAAAACTCGTCGGTGCGGCCATCGTTTGTACAGTCGGGATCACGTCCGGGGATGCGCTGCGCCATTTCAACGTCGCAGGCGTGCTCCATATCGCAGTTGGCGCAGATGCCGTTGTTGCTGCTCCAGTCGTGACCGAGAGCCAAGACCGTCTGCTGTGCCTCCAGCACCTTGCCACAGCTTGAGCAGTGGCTGCCGGCACTCAGGCCGCTGTCGGTGCAGTCGGCTTCAACGGCCGGATCCGCCACCGGCGTGTGACCGGTAGCCGGAATGTCGGAGGTGCCGCCGTCCGCGCCGCAATGCTTGCAGCTCAGGCGCGATACGCCCCCCTCCTCGCAGGTGGGCTGCTTTTCGACGCTGCTCGCTTCGTAGTGATGATGACCGTCCGGCGAGACGGCACATTCGACAGGCTCGGCTGTCGTCGTCACCACAGGTGTGGTCTCCTCGGGCGTCGTCACCGCAGGCGTGGTCACCTCGGGGGTGGTCGATGCCGAGGACGTGTCACTGCGCTTTTGCTCTATCAGCACGGCCAGCTCGTCACGCTCGATCGACAGCGTGACGCCACTGTCGATCACCTCTGCGAGAAAGCTCAGCGTTTCAACGGACAGCTCGCTGTATGGCACCTCGCCTTCGGTTTCGGTATATTCCACCTTCTCGCTGTCGCTTGTAACCTCGACGCTTATCCCGCCGCGCGCCATCAGCTGCTCGAGCTGCTCAGAGCCGCCGGGCACTATCAGCCGACAGGCTACTGTGCCCTCAAAAACATAAAGGCTGGTATGCGTTTTGCCGTCCTGATCGACAGTCACCTGAATGCGGAAGTTGGTGCCGCGCACTGCCATGGTCGAGTTGGGCGAATTGACCTCGTACAGCGAATCGCCGCCTATCTCGCCGTCCAAACGGTTGACCATTGCACCGCGCTCAAGGCTGATCTGCGTTTTGCTGGTCTGGCTGTCGCCCTCGGCGCTCAGAAGAATACGGCTTCCCGGCTCGAGCAGGGCGTATTTGTCGTCGTCCAGCTTGAGATAGAGGCAGCAGTCGTCGGCAGTCTCGAGGCTGTCGCCGGAGCGCAGCAGCATGCCAACATAGGCCTCAAGCGGTCCGACGCCCGGCCGCTCGACGGTGGCCCGGCCGGTCAGCTCATAGACGCGTATGCTGCGGTATTGCTCCTCGCCACCACCTGCCAGCAGCGCCACGCTCACGGCCGCTATGCCGATAACGCAGACTGCGATAATCGCTACTATAATGATGATTTTTTTGTTTTTCACGTTTTACGCCTCCTCATTTCCGCCGATGTTAAGCGGATAATATCCATGCCCTGCGATGTATTCCAACGACTGCCGCGCCGCTTCAAGGCCGCGAACCTCAAGCAGCACCGAGCAGTCGGCGCCCGCGGCTCGCATCAGACGGTCAAAGGTCGACCAGTCTATGCGCCCCTCGCCGAGCGGCAGGTGAAGATCTTCTGCGAGATCGTTGTCGTTGATGTGCATGTGTCGCGTGCGGGGCAGCAGACTGCTCACCCAGCGCTCGGTGTCGCAGTGGCGCCCAAACGAGGCTGCGTGCGCGTAATCAAAGCAGACACCAAAGCGGGGACAATCCAGCATGCGCTCGGCGAGTGCTTGCAGCTGCTCGGGCGAATCGTCAAACATGTTCTCAATAAGCACCTCGAGCGCGGTGTATTCATCCAGCACCTCGCGCCAGAACAGCTCGTTGGTGTCGACCCAGTGGTCGAGATAGCTCTGCTGTCTGAAGCCGGGTATCAGATTGGTGTGAAAGACCACCCCGCGTATGCCCAGCTCAGCGGCAACGTCCATCGACTGCTTTACTCGCCTGCGGGATACGTGGCGTATTAATGCGTCCTCGCTGTGCACTGTGACGTCGAGAAAGGCGCCGTGCAGCGTATCGCGACTGCGGTCGCGGCCGGTGGCGCGGTAGAGCTCGATCAGCTTCTCAACAAGCTCGGGATCATCCAGCACGCCGGGGGCAAAAAAGTCGTTGTATTCAAAATGCGCGCCGTATTGCTCGGCCAGGCTGATCGACTCAGCCATGCGCCGTCGGTCGGGAATTATATAAAGCTCCTTCATGCTTCACCTCCCGGTGCATTTGGCAGTATTTTGTCCAGCTGATAGACCGCCACGCCGCGGCTTTTGCCCTTGAGCGGTATTTCGCCGAGTGGTGTCGCCTCAATGCGACCGCGCAGCGCCTCGTACACCGCCTCGCTTATGAGTATCTGCCCGGGACGTGCATTGCTCTCAAGCCGGGCGGCGGTATTGACGGTGTCGCCAATGGCGGTATAGTCCATGCGGTGCTCGCAGCCGATATTGCCGACGACGGCGTTGCCGCAGTTGACGCCGATGCCAAAGCTGACGCTGCGTCCAAATCGCGCCATCAGCTCACGCTCGAGCCGCTCGCTGCCCGCAGCAATGTCGCGGGCGGTGCAGACCGCGCGATAGATGTAGTCGTCAAGCTCAAATGGCGCGTTGAAGACGGCCATGGTGGCGTCGCCGATGAATTTGTCCAGCGTGCCGCTATTGGCAAATATGGCGCCGGTGGTGAGGCTGAGGTATTCGTTCAGTATGCCGACGACCTGCTCGGGCGACAGCGCCTCCGACATGGGGGTGAAGCCGCGTATGTCCACAAAAAGCACGGCGATATGGCGGTTTTCGCCGCCGAGGACAATGTTGAAATCTCCCTTTTTGGCGATCTCCTCAACTACCTGCGGCGCCACATATTTTTTAAAGGCCGATACCACCCTGCGGCGTGCCAGTACCTCGTCAAAATACCACAGCACCAACTGCCCGATGTATATCAGCACCACCAGCAGCGGCAGCTCGATAAGACTTATCACCACACCGCCGCGGAACAGCAGCGTGGCCGCCACCAGGTCAGCGACTATCAGCGCCACGGCGACGAGCGCCGTCGGCAGCATTTTTTTGCGCCCGCAGATGAGGTAAAAGCCGGCCACAAACAGCGCTACTGTCAGCGAATACAGCACTCGGCTGCCGGGGACGGCGGTCCGCCCGGACATTATGGCGCTCAGTATGTTGGCCTGTATCTCAACGCCGTACATCTGCACGCCCTTTTGTACCGGCACGCTGTAGGCGTCCTGCATGCCGGCGGCATAGGCGCCAACCATGACTATGCTGCCGCCAAAGGCGCGTATGTCGACGCGCCCGTCCAGCACGTCGCACATCGAAACGGTCTCAAAGGCGCCGCTCCGGCCGGTATAGGGGATGGCGAAGATGCCGTCCTCGGTCATGCGCGGCAGACTCGGCTCAAGCCCCTGCCGGGCGCAGTATTTGCGGTAGATCGCAAGCGGGAAGGAGGGCAGCCGCTCGCCGTCGGCATCAAGCTCGGTCATGGCGTAGCGAATATAGCCGTCGGTGTCCTGAAGAGTGTTGGCGAAGCCCCAGGACGACACCTCGCGCAGCGCGGCGTAAGGGTATTCGACCAGGCTGACGCTGTTGCGCTCGATCGACAGTTCGCCGTCCGCACCGCGCGTCAGCTTGTCACTGTAAACGGCGTTGATAGCCGTCACAACATTGCCGCCCTCGGCGCAGACGCGTGCTAGGTAGGCGTCGGAGTCGGTCTCGAGCTCGCTGACAAGCATGATATCCAGCGCTATGACGGCCGGGTCGACGTCGCCGCTGTTAAGCTGCTCGATCAGTCGTGCCCAAATGTCGCGCTTCCAGGTCTTGATGTCGCCACAGGCCTGTAGCGTGCGCTCGTCAATGGCGATGATCTTGATGCTGCCGTCGGGCACTGTCGGACGCTGGTAGAGCGCGTCGGACAGCAGCCGATCGAGAGGGTGCAGCAGCTGAGTCAGGCACAGCAGCAGCGCCGCCAGTGTCAGTGCCACACCGACGAGCAGATAGTACAGTCGCTTTTTTTGAGCCCTTGTCATGGTGTGTCTCCTCAGTTGCTGTTGACGTTGGTCAGACTGAGCCGGTTAATGCGGCGCAGCGCCAGCTGGTTGATGATAAGCGCAAAGACGATGCACACCGCCGCCGACAGCGCACAGGCCAGCAGGTTGGGGGTGCGGATGTAGCGGCTGGGGCCGGTCTCCATTATTATGACCTCAAGCTGTGCCAGCGGCGTACCGATAAGGCAGCCGACAATAAGCCCCAGCGCCACCAAAAAGACATTATCCCGGCTGATAAAGCGGCGGGTCTCCTTGATGGTGTAGCCGTTGATGCGCATGACGGCCAGCTCACGGGATTTGCGGTTGATGTACATGGTCATCTGATTCAGCAGCACCAGCACGGCGAGTATGGCCGAGAAGAAAACGCAAATGGCGATGACCAGATTAATACTGTTGAAGGGGGTGAGATATTCGCTGTTGTCCTTGAGCGAGACAAAGCCGTCAAGGCCGCTCACCTTGTCGCGCAGACCGGTGATGTCGCCGCGCAGCAGCAAGATACATTCGTCTGCCTGCTTGCCGAGCAGCGATTCGTAATATTCTACCGTCGTCACTATTTGGTGATAGGGAAGATAGTGCTCGATGACGCCGGCAATGCGGCATTCGTGCGGCTTGCCGGAGGCGTCCATAAGCTCGATGGTCGAGCCGGCCTCAAGAGAATAGTTGTCGGCGCACTTGCGCGAGACCAGCACTCCGTCCTCGGGCAGCGCGACTGTGTCGCCGGTGTCGACATCCTCCAGCCGGATAAAGCCGTCCACCTGCTCAGCGCTGTGCAGCGCGATGACGTGCATGTTTTCCCAGTTTTCGCCCGGGGCGCGGAAGGTCTCGAGCTTATCCTGAATGCGGGCATAGGGAATACCGGCCTCGGTCAGTATGCGCTCGTATTCCTCCATATCGCCGCGCGAGCTGTCGACGGCGAGGCGGTTCTCAAACAGAAAATATGACTTGAACTGCTGTGCGGGCGCACCCGAGATGGAGAATTTGAGCGTGAAGGTGATTATCAGCAGCGATATGCAGCCGACGACGCCCATAATGGTGGTGAGTATGCGTCCGCGGTCGCACAGCACGTTTTTGATCATGGTGCGGGTATACAGCTTGGCTTTTTTGTAAATGCCCCAGGATTCAAAGAAATAAGCCTTTTTCTGAGTCGGCATCTCGCCGCGCAGCAGCGCCACCGCCGGCTGACGCACCACCTTGAGGCAGCCTGCGCAGGTTGCGGCCACAAAAATGGCCATGCACAGCAGCGCCACGACGCCGGCCTGCTCGCCCGCAAAGGTGAGCGGGATGCTCGAATATGTAAACTCCTCGCCAAACACGAACAGCACCAGTATTTCAACAATATATACAGATGCCACGCAGCCAATGATAATGCCAAGCAGCCCGCTGAGCATGTTGTAGGCCAGGTAATGGCGGAATATTTCGCCGGAGGTAAAGCCCAGCGCCTTTTGCGCGCCGATGAGCGATTTTTGGTCGTCGATCATTTTGACGACCGAGGCATAGCATACGACCACCGCCACCAGCAGGAATATCAGTGCAAAGGAATAGCTGAGCGTGAACAGCCCCTCGACTATCATTTCCACGCCGCTGACGTCGCCCATGCTGTAGCGCCCTGAGACGCTCCAGTCCTCATGCGCGATATCCGCAGCCTCGGCGCGTGCCTCCTCAAGCTTTTCGCGGGCGTTGGCAAGCTCCGCCTCGGAGTCAGCCAGCTTTTTCTCGCCCTCGACTATGTCAGCCTCGGCCTCCTCGAGCGCGGCAACGCCGTCCTCGTATGCCGATATGGCAGTCAGCAGCTCGGAGCCGGCGCCGCCCAGCGCGTTCAGCTGAGTCTTGGCCTCGTCAAGGTGCTCGCTGAGTCCCATTGCCTTGAGCGTCTGGCACAGCGTGCCCAGCGCCGTGTCAAGCTCGGTGCGCTTGATGTCGAGCTCAGCGCGGCTGTCCTCCAGCTGCTTGCGACCGCGGCTCAGCTCGTCCTCAGCGTCGGCTATCTCGCCCTCGGCCTCGGCTATGCGGGCATTGACCTCGCCGGTCAGCTCGTCATAGCGCAGCTGTGCGCGAACGGTGCCAAAAGCCTCAAGCGAGGACAGCAGCTCAGCCTCAGCGTCGGTATATTCGTCGGAATAGAAATAAATATCGCGCAGTGCAGGGCTTTCAATGTAGACATGCGAATAGCAGCTGTCATAATAGTCCTCGTCAAAGGCGGCCGGAGCCAGCTCAACATAGTATGCCGCCGAGCCAAAGCCGACGTCACCCTTGCCGCGCGCGTCCTGAAAATCAATGCATATAAAGCTGGGCTCGTTGATTATGGCCGTGACGCGGAAGACCTCGCCGCGCAGCTCGCCGTTGTGCTCCAGACGCAGCTCGTCACCCAGGCTCAGGCCCTGAACGTCGGCCATTTTTTTCTCAATGGCCACCTCGCCCGCCGCCTGCGGCAGCTGTCCCTCCAGCACATCGGGACGGTTGAGCTGGTTGAGCAGGGAACGAACCTGCACCGTTATGCGCTCCTCGCCGGTGTTGAAAAGCGCTGTTGTGCGATAGCCGCACTCAAGCGTGTCGACCTCGGGCAGCGCCGCGAGAGCGGATGCGTCCTCGACAGTGATGCCGTTGGCGCAGGCTATCTCAAATGAGGCCAGCCGATTTTGACGATAATAGTCGTCGGTGTGCTCCAGAATGGTCTGGGCGCCGGCCTGAATGCCAAGATAAATGGCAATGCTGGTTGCCGCGATCAGCGCCACGGCAAAGAAGGATACGCCCGTCTTTTTAATGGAGCGGAGCAGGTATCTTATACGTGTTTTCTTTACCATACTAACTCCTTTGCACTGGCGGGGTGAGCGTTCAGCATCACCTCGGAGACGACGCCGCCCTTCATGCGTATGACGCGGTCGGCCATTTTGGCGATCTCCTCGTTATGTGTGACCATGAGTATTGTAGTGCCGCCGCGGATGACCTCCTCGAGCACTGTCAGCACCTCAATGCTGGTCTCGTAATCAAGCGCGGCGGTAGGCTCGTCGGCCAAAATTATGCGGGGGCGTTTGACCAGCGCACGCGCTATCGAGACGCGCTGCTGCTGTCCGCCTGACATCTGCGCGGGGTAGTTGCCGCGCCGCGACGACAGCCCGACACGCTCCAGCGCCTCGGCGGCGTCCATGTGCTGCTCGCACAGCTCGCCTATGAAATCCAGGTTTTCCTCTGCCGTCAGCGTTGGCATGAGGTTGTAAGCCTGGAAGATAAAGCCGATGGAATTACGGCGGTAGAGCGTCAGCTCGCGCTCGTCGGCACTGGAATAGTCCTTGCCGTCAAATATGAAGGTGCCCGAGGTCAGCTTATCCATGCCGCCGATGATATTCAGCATGGTGGATTTGCCGCAGCCGGACTCGCCGAGAATGACCAGAAACTCGCCCTCTCGAACGTCCAGATTGACGCCGCGCAGCACCTGCACGCGGGTCTCGCCCTCGCCAAAGGTCTTGGTCACGTTGCGCAGCGACAGTATGACCGGCCGCTCCTCGGCAAAGCCAAGGTTGAGTCCGCGGCTGTCGACTGCAATGGCGGTCAGCATGGCCAGCTGCTCGCATATTTTGACGTCCTCGTCATCGTAGAGCGAGCCGTCACGCTTGTTGATGATCTGTATGCAGCCGATGACCTCGTATTTGTTGATCAGCGGGACGCATATCATGCTGCGCGTGACAAAGCCGGTCTTCTCGTCAAAGCGGCCGGCCCATCTGGCATCGCTTTGGCAGTCGCGCACCACGGTAGTTTTGCCGTCACGGACGACCGCACCTGCAATACCCTCGCCGGCACTCAGGCTGAGCCCGGTGAGATCGGCGCCGCCGATCCAAAATGATGGGTAGATGCGCCCATCGCCGTGGGAATTGTAAAACCAGATGGTGCCCGCCTCTGCGCCGACTGCCGCTACCACCTGACCGAGGCTGTAGCGCAGTGCGTCCTCAAGCGAGGCGGCCTCCTGAAGCTGCTTGGTGATCTCCCATACTACCTGTGTGTAGTCGATCCGTCTGTCCATACCATTGCTCTCCTTTTTGTTTTTTTGTGGCGCCGGAATGACGGCGTCTCAAATCATTAATCGTTTGATATTATTATATCATAAACCGTGTTGCTCTGCAAGGGGTTTGTAAGCTTTTGAGCATAAAATGCGCCTAAAATCGCAAATTTTGTGTCAAATGTGGCGGACGTGGTGTCGGAGCCAGCCCGGAGTATGCCGGCGGGCACGGGAGGAGGTGCGTAATTGTTTTATTTGCTCATAAATTTGTGCGTGGAGCGGCTGCATTTCGTTATTGTTACAATTTTGCGTGTGGCCTGGACAAAAAGCTTGATGGGTGTTGAAAAATGGCACAAAAGGTGGTATACTTATTGTGTCTTAACACGGCAGCGTCGCGCGAGCCGTATGGCGGCGCGGCAGGTCGAAAAAACAGGGAGGCACTGTATGAATTTTTTAGATGCTGAATTTGTCAAGGGCTTTATCCGCCTGTCAAACGACGGCTGGGAGCAGGGCTGGCACGAGCGCAACGGAGGCAATTTCTCCTACCGCGTGACTGACGACGAGGTCGAATCGGTCAGAGAATGCCTGAAGCCGGGCGAGTGGCGTCCGATCGGAACGTCGGTCCCCGCACTGGCAGGGCAGTACTTTTTGGTGACCGGCAGCGGCAAGTTTTTCAGAAATGTCGCCATCAAGCCGGAGGATTCCTTCTGCATGCTCGAGGTCGACAGCACGGGCGAGCTTTACCGCATAGTCTGGGGGCTGGTCAATGGCGGCAATCCCACCTCGGAGCTTCCCACTCACCTTATGAATCATGAGGTCAAGATGCTGGCGACGGACGGCCGCGCCCGCGTGATATACCATGCGCATCCAGTAAACATAATCGCGCTGACGTTCGTTCTCCCGCTGAGCGACGAGGTGTTCACCCGCGAGCTGTGGGAGATGATAACTGAGTGCGCCTACATATTCCCGGCCGGCGTTGGCGTTGTGCCGTGGATGGTGCCGGGCGGCCGCGACATTGCGGTGGCCACCAGCGAGCTGATGAAGAAATACGACGTCGTCGTTTGGGCGCACCACGGGCTGTTTGTGTCCGGCACGACGTTTGACGAGACCTTTGGCCTCATGCACACGGTCGAGAAGGCAGCCGAGATACTGGTAAAGGTGCTCTCGATGGTGCCGCAGAAGCGCCAGACCATCACGGCGGACAACTTCCGTGAATTTGCAAAGGCCTTCGATTTCAAGCTCAATGAGGACTACCTGAGCGACAAATAATAGAATTAATAATAAAAGCACAAGATCGGGCTTCCCGCTGCGGGAGGCTCGGTTTTGTGCTTTTTTTGCGCCGCTTTAGGGGCGGTGACAGTTATTTAATTTGCAGACCAGCTCAAATATCAGCTTTTTGTCCTGCTCACAGAGCAGATTGTATTCACGCAGCATGGCCTCGCCATCATTGTCGGGGCTGCCCGTGTCCTCATAAAAGAATTCTGACAGCGTAATGCCGAATGCATTACATATGAGCTGTAATGTGACTATCGATGGGAGTGTTTCGCGGTTAAACATATTTGTCAGCGTTGACTGTGACACACCCGACTCTACCGATAGCCTGTACACCGACCAATTTCGTTCCAATCTCATTTTATTGATCTTTTCTAATACGTTCATCAAGCTTCTCCAAAATAACTCACTTCATCGTATAGTTTTATTATAACATATTTGATAATAAAAAAAATGCCCATATGGGTTGACAATGCATCCCATATGTGATATAATGGGCGCAGGAAATATGTTGAATAAGGTCGAAGCCGGTTCACCGGCGCACAACAAATGGTGGAATAGTATGAATATCGGTATAGTTCTTGCCGGTGGAATGAGCAAGGGTGCATATGAGATAGGGTGCATAAATGCAATTGTTGAATACTTCGGGCGGGAAAGCATAAGGTGCATTTCCGCTTCCTCGATCGGCACGCTGGTGTCGTATGCCTTTGTCAGTGACCAGATGGAGCTGCTGGTGCAGCGGCTAAAGGAGGTCGACGTAAAGCAATCGGGCAAATTCTTTCCCGCGCTGTCCGGCAACTCGGAATTGAATCTCAAAATTCGTGATTTTGTACCCGACGGTAATGCTGTGACGTCGCATATGTATGCAACGATATGGAATTTCACCGAGCGGCGGGTCGACTATGTGCCGTTTCACACATTGACCGATGAGGCGGCCAAAAATTATCTGTGTGCGGCGATCGCCATCCCGCTGTTCAACAAAGGGGTTCGATTGAATAGCTGCACGCTTTTCGACGGAGCTTTTATCGACAATATACCCGTTTATCCGCTGATGGACGAGGAGCTGGACTATATTTTCTGTATTTATTTTGATCCGCACAGCTATTTGTTCGAGAATGAGGCGTTTGACGGCAAAATTATCAAGCTGCATAATTTTCCAAATAAAAAAAGGTGGGACAACTTTGTCTTTGACCCCGAGCGCATGGATGGAATGATAGACTATGGCTATGGGTATACAAAAAACATGATCGGACGAGTGTTTTCGTGCGACAGCAACGGCGAGATAAGGCGAAGAATAGATCTGCTGAATGCCAGCTCAGCCGATAATGTAAAACGGCGCCTTACCTGTGACGTTATACTTACCAATATCAACAAAATGACTGCCAGATACGCCCGGCGCAATATCACCTGACGTGTGCAGAGGCATTTTTGATTCATGATGTAATATTTCATCGCTGAAATATATAATTTAACTTTTTGGAGGAAAAGATCATGAGTGAAAACGAAAAAAACACCACCGCCGAATCTACGGGCAGCAAGTCTCCGGATATGAAATTCTGCTCTGAATGCGGCAAGGAGATTGCTAAGAAGGCAGTCGTCTGCCCCCACTGTGGCTGTCAGGTCGACAGCATGGCCAAGGAGCAGCCGAGCATAGTGATCAACAACAGCAACCAGAACAGCAACCAGAACAGCAACGCCGGCGGCGTTGTCGATGGCAGAAAGGCCAAAAACAAGTGGACGGCGCTGGTGCTGCTCATTTTCCTTGGCTTCTTCGGTGCACACAAGTTCTATGAGGACAAGATCGGCATGGGTGTATTGTACATATTTACCGGCGGGCTTTGTGGCATAGGCGTGATCGTCGATTTCTGGGTGCTGCTGTTTAAGCCCAATCCCTATTATGTAAACTGAGGTGCGTAAATATGAAGGCTGAATTTGACGGTCAGAAAATGAGCACCGAGATGAACGATAGTGGAAACGCCGCCAATAATAAAGGTAATTATGACAGATTTGGCATCCCGCATGTACAAGAGTACCACTCTATGTTGTATGTAGTGATGGCGGTGGTTTGTATCATATGTAATTTGCTGATGCACTATATATTAGTCGAAATGTGGCCGGAGCTCATCGAATTGTGTCCAGAGGTCCTCGTAATGTGGCCGAAGTTAATTCCCGGTGCACTCAGTGCATTAAACATCTTAGAGCCGATATTGGGTTGTTCTATGCCGTTTATTGGCTCGTTCGTCGGTATTGGATCAATAGTAGGATATGTTAAAGACAAGAAGACCGAAAACCTTACCGGCATGATAATAACGCTGCTTTTAGTTGCCGTGAATGTTGGCATTTCCGCTGTCGGGCGGATATTGATGTAACAAAAAATGCCAGCGTTGGCCGGCAAAGCCCTTCTCACTCGAGAGGGGCTTTTTTATTTTGCGGGCGCCCCGCCACTTTAGCTCGAATGTCGCTCAATAAAGCCTGCGACCCAGTGGCAGGTGTAGCCGTAAAGATCGTCCAGATCGCGCGTGACGTAGCCGCGGCAGTATTTGACGTACTCGCAGAACAGGCCGTCGAGAAAGACCTGTATATCCAGCTCGAGATAGGTATAGTTTTTGATGCGCTCGTCGGCGCAGCAAAGCTCGATGAATTTGGCAGTGGCGATAGAGGACAGCTTTTTGGCGGTGAAAAACAGCTCGTTGGAGCGGCAGAGCAGGCGGTAGTTTTCGTCGTTCTGCCGTATGAACTCAAAAATTGAGTCAATAAAGCTGTAAATATTCTGCGACTCGAGCAGACGGGCGCTGTCAAAAAAGGTGTCGATCAGCTCGGTTTCATATTCCTCGGCGACGCAGTATATGTCGTCATAATGTGAATAAAAGGCGCCGCGGCTGATGTCGGCGCGCTGGCACAGCTCGCTGACAGATATCTTGCCAAGCTCTCTTTTCTCAGAGAGCAGCTCGGCGAATACGTTTTTGATCAGCTGCTTTGTCTTGCGCGAGGCGTTGTTGCAGTTTTTTGATTTCATATTGGCTCCTGTCGTTAACACATTTTCGCGACGTGTTCAAATTTGAACATTGAACAAAAAAATGTTCTTCCATTTCGTTTTCAATAATATTATAATACACCTCAACCAAAATGTCAACAGTGTTAAAAAAATCAAGAAAGGAAAAACGATATGGAAACCGAAATGAGCACCGTGACCGAAAATGTCGTCGAGGTCTCGCATCTGACCAAAAACTATGGTAGCGGGCGCGGTGCGTTTGACGTCAGCCTCCATGTGAACGAGGGCGAGGTGTTCGGCTTTCTGGGTCCTAACGGCGCCGGCAAATCCACCACCATCCGGCACCTGATGGGCTTTTCGCGTCCCGACTCGGGTAGTACCCGCATCATGGGCATGGAGACCTTCACCGGCTATGCCTGCGTGCTGTCACATGTGGGCTATGTTCCGGGTGAGATAGCGCTGCCCGCCGGGCTGACGGGGCACGAATTTATACGTATGATGCAGGATATGCAGGGCATACACAACAGAGCGCAGCTTGAAGCCATGCTGTCGCGCTTTGAGCTGGCGGACAGCGTGCTCTGCGGCGAGACCAAGCGCATGAGCCTCGGCGTCAAGCGCAAGCTGGCGATAGTGACGGCGTTTATGTCCGCCCCGGCAGTGCTGATACTTGACGAGCCCACCAGCATCTCGCTGTTCGATGTCATTTCCATCATTGGCGGGACGAGTGCGTTTGCCATCAAGTTTGTCATCCTGGGTGCCTGCGGCATTGTAGGCTACATTGCCGGCTCGCTGCGCTTTATCAAGAAGGATCTGCCGCTCTGACCGGCTGCACTGCTGCAAATTCCTCGGTGAACGGTATCGATTTTCTTTACCATTGTACTTTTGGCGCGAAAATGTGGTATAATGGTTCAAGAAAATAAACGAAGGGAGCTGCTGCTGTGCAGGATATTCAAAGACTGGCCGAGGAATTTCGCGCGTGCCGCGGCATTCTTCTCGCACTTGGCGACGCCACCCGGCAGCATCTGATACTGACCATGATGCAGATGGGTGAGTGCGGTGGGGTGCGTGTCGGCGCTATCACCGAGCAGACGAATCTTTCGCGGCCGGCGGTGTCGCACCACCTCGGCATACTGAGGGAGGCCGGGCTGGTCAAGGTGCGGCGAGAGGGCACCAAAAATTATTACTATTTTGATGCCGACGCCGAGGCGATGACGCGCCTTTTGACTATGCTTGGCGATGCTAAGCGCGTTATGGAGCAGCTCCCCGACAGAAGCGGAAAGGAATAAAAACATGGAACTTATGCAAGCAATTCAACAAAGACACAGCGTCCGTCAATATGTGCCGGGCTCGCTCGAGCCCGAGCTGGCGGATGCACTCAGGGAGGAGATCGCCGCCTGCAATCGCGAGGGCGGGCTGCATATTCAGCTCGTTACCGATGAGCCACGCGCCTTTGACAGCTTCCGGGCGCACTATGGCAAGTTCAGTGGCGTCTCGAATTACATTGCGCTCGTTGGGCCCAAGAGCGCTCGCCTCGACGAGCTGTGTGGCTACTACGGCGAGCGCATCGCCCTGCGGGCGCAGCAGCTGGGGCTCAACACCTGCTGGGTGGCGATGACCTACAAAAAGGTGCCCGGTGCCTTCCGTGTCGAGCCGGGCGAGAAGCTGACGGTGGTGCTGTCCGTCGGTCAAGGCAAAACTCAGGGCGTCGCGCATGCCTCCAAGACGCCTGAGCAGGTCAGCAATGTAAGTGCCGCTACACCCGCATGGTTCCGCGCCGGTGTTGAGGCGGCCTTGCTTGCCCCGACAGCTGTGAATCAGCAAAAATTCAGCTTTACCTACTCCGATGTCCGCGTTACGGCGTCCGCCGGCCGCGGCTTCTACTCGAAAATCGATCTCGGTATCGCTAAATACCACTTTGAGGTCGCTTCAGGGGAGAGGATATTGTAATGCAGGTTTATGTAGGCCTCCACCCCGCAAAAAACCTTCAAACAGTGTAAAAACAGAAAACTGGTCAGGCTGGCGAACGCTCTAAACGTTCTCCACTCTAACCGGCTTTCTTTTTCCCCAATTGTTTTAATGCTTTGCGGGGCTAGGGGGCTTTTTCAAAAGCCCCCTATTATTAACACTCTGATTCAATGAGCTGGTTGATAGCCTCGCGCAGGCGCAGCTGCTGCTCTGAGTCGCAGACGCAGCGCGAGAATACTATCTCGCCGCACATGTGCTCCAGCGTGGCGAGCACGCGGTCGCGCCCTACCAGACGCTCACACAGCAGCGCCGCACTGCGATCCTGAAGCGCCTCGTGAAATTGCACCAGTCGCATGGATTCAAGCGCGGTGCCGTCCGGCGCGGGGTAGACGGAATAGGCGTCGCCCGAGGGGACGAAATACTGCGCGGTCGAATCGGCATAGGGGTCGACGGGGTCGTAAGAGCCCTGGTTCATGTAGAAATTGTAGCCCCACTGCAAAAAACCGGCGATGCGATATTTGTATAGCTGCCAGCCGATAAAGCGCGTCCGCGCGCCCGGCATGGCGAAAAAGCGGTTGGAGACGCCGACGCCCTGCCCGCAGCAGTAATATGCCCATAGCTGAGGCACGTTGTTGTCGATAAAGGGCTGAATGTGATTGGTGGCGACGACAGGTGTCGTCACGACACCCGCACGCCAGAATTCGATCGAGGACAGCGCGTCCATGACGGTATAGCCCTCGAGCAGGTCGGCGACGACGGCTCGCGAGGCGGTGTATTGGGCGAGATTATCGGCGTTGGGCTCGTCGGATATGTGGAAGATGCAGCGTCTGTCGTCGCCGCGCTCGCGCAGATGTGCCAGCAGCTCAGGCAGCAGACGACGCAAAAAGCGGGGATATTCGCCCTCTGAGGCGTTGGTCTCCCAGCCGAAAATGCGGCGGTATTCGCCGTCGTCGTCGGCCATGATCTTGGGCGCGTGCGCCGCTCCCCACTGGGTGAACAGGTGGCTGATCTCGTAATATTTTATGCCGACGCGGCGGCACATGTCCAGCCAGCGGTCGAGCAGGGAATAGTCAAAGCTGTATTCGCCGGCGCGGCGCGTGACGCCGATCAGCTGCACCGTGGCGCGCTCGTGCCCGATGCCGGTGTCGAGCGGCGGGGTGAAAATGGGCGTCAGCAGCGTATTGATGCCGGCGCTGACTGCCGTGCGGGCAAACGCTTCTATGATGCGCCAGTGCTCCTCCGAGAAGACTGGCACGCCGTAGTACTGCGCCAGACAGTCACAGTGGAACCACTGCGTCATGGGCAGCTCGGACTCGGGCAGCACGGCGTCTATTACGTGCAGCGTCAGCTCGTCGTGGGACAGCTCGCCGCCGTCGTACAGACTGAGCGACAGCGTGTGATCGCCGGGGACGAGGTCGGTGGGCAGGCGCAGCGTTATCCACAGCGTCCGCGTTTGGAAGGAGCAGACCGCGGCGCGGCCGTTCATGTCGAGCGGCGAGAGCAGGTCGGGGTAGAGACCCGGCTCTTTTTTGAGGTAGCCGTCGTCAGAGCGGGCGGGGTCGGGATAGACAGGCATGAGCGAGGGGATGTAGTCGACGTTGCGCAGCTCGACCAGCTCGCCGAGGTCACCGCCCACGCGCGGCTCGACCCAGCGACGGTGAGGTGCGGCGGGGTCGTCCTCCCGCATGACCAGCTGAAGCGACACCACCTCGCCACGCAGCGCCGAAAGCCGCGTCAGCGCGGGCAGCGCGTCCGGCTGCGTCTCGGGAAAGCATTTGTCGAGCGACGATATCAATCGTGTTTTGATCATTGCGTGTATTCTCCTTTCGGGTAATCGGCAGTTTTGTCGGGGCGTGACCGCCCCCGCTTGAAGTATTTTTGGGGCTCCAAGCCCCCCTGCTTGAAGTTTTTCGGGGTTCCAAGGCCCCTTTTGGGGGAAAGGGGCCTTGGCGGGGTTCGGGGCAGAGCCCCGAATAATCCCTATCACTCCCCGTCGACCATGTCGCGCAGGCGGGTGGCGGCGGCGAGGGCTCGGGTGAGGTATTCGGGATAGGTCATGTTGTCGTAGTTGTGGCTGTTGCGAGGCAGTATCTCGAGCATGAGCGAGCCCTCGTAGCCGCTTTGCTTGATCTGGCGGGCGACGCGCTGCATGTCGATGCTGCCGTCAAAGGGAATGAGGTGCTCATCCTGATTATAGCCGCCGTGGTTGTCGTGCAGGTGGGTGCAGACTAAGCGGTCGCCGAATATGGGCATGTACTGGCGCCCCGGGGTGAAGCAGCTCTCGTGGCCGCAGTCCCAGCAGAAGCCGACGTGCTCGCGCCCGGCGAATTCCTCGGCCGTCCAAGCGAGATTGGCCAGCTTGCGCTGATTCTCAAAGGCTATGGTCACGCCCTTGCTCTCAGCGTAGTCGACCAGCGCGCAGAAGCGTTCGCGGCCGATGTCGGTGATAGGCGGGGCGTTGTTGCCCGAGGACAGATGCACGACCAGTATGCGCGCACCGGCCAGCACACAGCAGTCGACGCTGTTAAGCAGCTCGCGCAGCATGACGTCGCCGCTCTCGCCGACGCGCCACATGTCGTTGATGTGACCGAAGGGTGCGTGAAGCGTCTCCCACTCGAGACCACATTCGGCGGCGGCTTGCGCCATGGCGGGTATGCTCGTCACTGCGGGGACGCCGGTGAAGAAGCAGTCGAAGCCCAGAGCCTTGATGGTCTTCAAAAACTCGGGGAATTCAAGTCCCCATTTTGAAACAAAGTTTACGCCGATCTTTCTCATGTTATCCTCCTTGTGCGTGGCGTTTTTTTATATTATAGCATGAAAAAACGCATATTGCAAGCAGTGCACCGATTTTTTGAGGTGCGTCGGAGCAAGAAAAAAGAGTGTAAAAGGCTTTACACTCTTTGAATTATTTATTCGACCGACACCGCGAAAAGATAATAATACGCGGTGACGAAGACCTCGCCGTCGGTCGGTACATAGTCGGGAGCGGTCCACGG
The DNA here is from genome assembly GCA_964463325.1 of uncultured Lachnospiraceae bacterium. Classification (GTDB taxonomy): domain Bacteria; phylum Bacillota; class Clostridia; order Oscillospirales; family CAG-272; genus UMGS1002. The sequence continues at coordinate 25,867 of CAYXBY010000003.1, forward strand.
CTCCTCGTTTGACTCGGCCGTGAGCAGCAGCCAGTACATGCCGGGCCTGGTCGGCGCGATGTGGCACTCTAAGATCGGGCCGCCGCTGGCGAAGGGAACGTAGCTACTGTAGACAGCCATGTCGGTGTTGTTGATTATCTTAATGCCGTCACCATACATAATGACAGGGCAGCCGTCCGGAATGTCGGTTATTGTGGGGATGTTCGGCAGGGGAACATCCCCAAGATCCATGTAGAACGGCTCCATGTCCTCAACTACGCAGTACCGCCTGCCGGATTTAGCATATTTTGCTCCATCGACGATAACGCCGCCGGCTGATATGCCGATAGTGTCAACGTCCTCCTCGGTCGCGAGGCCGGCAGTCAGAGGATATCGCTCGTTGTCATGCTTGTAAGCTGGGGACGCAGTGGCGGAGTCACTTGTGCTATCAGGCTCGGATGGCACATTGGGAGGCGTTTGGCAGGCCGATAGCAGCATCGCCACGGAAATGACGATGATCAACAGAAGATACAGTTTGTTTTTCGTGGATCATTCCTCCGTTTTTTATATATTTTTGTGTGGCCGCAAGGTTAATTACCGCTCGTCCCTTACTTCCACATGTAGATCTCCACCACATTTAATACTAATTCTGTTCGTATTATATCACAATGTGGCATCGATGTCAACAAAAAATGTTAAAACTGCTAAACATAAGGCGTCGTGCGGGGGCTCGGCGTCGCATTATCTCAATTTTTGAAAAAACCACGCTGAAGGCACGAAAAATCGGCATTTTGCTATTTACAAAGCGCGCAAAGTGTGATATAATAAATAGTTGTTGAAAATTCACACGGAGACATATAGCTATGATAAGAGAAGATCTGAGAAACATCGCCATAATCGCACACGTTGACCACGGCAAGACCACGCTGGTCGACCAGATGCTCAAGCAGGGCGGCATCTACCGCGAAAACCAGGCCACGACCACCCGCGTCATGGACTCGGGCGCCATCGAGCGCGAGCGCGGCATCACCATCCTCGCCAAAAACACCGCCGTCCACTACAAGGACGTCAAGATCAACATCGTCGACACCCCCGGCCACGCCGATTTCGGCGGCGAGGTCGAGCGCGTGCTCAAAATGGTCAACGGCGTGCTGCTGCTGGTCGACGCCGCCGAGGGCCCCATGCCGCAGACCCGCTTCGTGCTGCAAAGAGCGCTGGAGCTCAATCACCGCATAATCGTTGTCGTCAACAAGGTGGACAAGCCGGATGCACGCGTGCACGAGGTCATCGATGAGGTGCTTGAGCTGCTTATCGACCTCAATGCTAACGACGAGCAGTTGGACAGCCCCTTTGTCTTCTGCTCCGGGCGCGACGGCACGTCGTCTCTCGACCCCGACGCCCCGCTCACCGACCTGACGCCTCTCTTCGAGACCATCCTGAACTACATTCCCGCGCCGCAGGGCGATGAGAACGGCGGCCTGCAGCTGCTGGTCTCCTCCATCGACTATAACGATTACGTCGGCCGTATCGGCATCGGCTGCATCGAGCGTGGCAGCCTGCGCCAGGGTCAGGAGGCCATGATATGCAACTTCCACTCAAGCGAGGCACCCAAGCGCACTAAAATAGTCTCCATTTATCAGATCGACGGCCTCACCCGCGTGCCGGTGGAGTCAGCCAAGGTGGGCGACATCGTCTGCTTCTCGGGTGCTGAGAACATCACCATAGGCGATACCATCACCAGCGTCGGTCAGGCGGAGCCCATTGAGTTCGTCAAGATCAGCGAGCCCACCATGGAGATGACCTTCTGCGTCAACGACAGCCCGTTCGCCGGCAAGGAGGGCAAGTTCGTCACCTCGCGCCAGCTGCGCGATCGCCTCTACCGCGAGCTGCTCAAGGACGTTTCGCTGCGCGTGACTGACGGCGAGACGACGGATGAGTTCAAGGTCGCCGGCCGCGGCGAGATGCACCTCTCCATACTCATCGAGACCATGCGTCGCGAGGGCTATGAGTTCGCCTGCACCAACCCGCGCGTGCTGTTCCATGAGATCGACGGCGTCAAGCATGAGCCGGTCGAGAAGGTCACCATCGACGTGCCGAATGACTACGTCGGCGCCGTCGTCGCCAAGCTCAATCAGCGCAAGGGCGAGCTCATCGAGATGATGCCGCTCAATACGCGCATGAGACTGATATATTCTATCCCGTCCCGCTGCCTGTTCGGCTACCGCTCCGAATTTATGACCGACACGCACGGCGAGGGCATAATCAACACACTGTTTGACGGCTACCAGCCCTTCCGCGGCGAGATCGTGCGCCGCTTTACCGGGTCGCTTATCGCGTCCGAGGAGGGCGAGACCACCCGCTACGGCCTCTACAACACGCAGGATCGCGGCCGCCTGTTCATCGGGCCGCAGACCAAGGTGTATGAGGGCATGGTCGTCGGCGAGAATCCCAAGCTGGACGACATTGCGGTCAACCCCTGCAAGGAAAAGCATCTGACGGCCATCCGCTCCGCGGGTGCCGACGAAAAGCTGCTGCTGACACCGCCGCTGGTCTTCTCGATCGAGGAGGCTATCGAATTCCTCGGCGACGACGAGCTGCTTGAGGTGACGCCACAGAGCCTGCGCATACGCAAAAAGATACTCAACACCGAGCTGCGTATGAAGGAAATGATGCGCATCCGCCGCGCACTTCAGGAAAATAGATAAATCGAAAAAGCACCTGCCGGGGAGCGGTTCAACAAAACATTATAATAACGTTTTCGGGAAGGCGGCATGAGTAATCATGCCGCCTTTTCGCTCATGATTCTAAAAACCTCATAGTCAAAAAAACGGAGAAATCTCTCGAAATCTCCGTTTTTCTTGCACCTTGGTGTGCCAAAGTGCTGTTTTCGTGCCTGCATCTAAATCAGACACTCATCATGTGACGTGTGTCCGATTTAGATGCAAAACCGTGTGTGGCTGATTTAGATGCACGCCGATTTTGCAGAGGGTACACTAACCCCTTGGTGATGATGGGGGCTAAAAGATTCCGCGGTCTACCGGACTTTTAACGCCATGCTTGTAACGAAGCCTATGTATCCAACTTTCCTATATAACAATTTACTACAAAAGGTAATTCGGCAATTCCACTTTCAAAATGATTATTGAAAACGCTCTTGCACTTGTTTATATACTCATCAAATCTCGCATCGTTTGGTAACGGAGCAGTTGCCGAAGAAAGCAAATTTTTAACATATCTTTCTTCATCGAAAGATTGAGAATATTCAAAGCAGATATGTTCTAAAAATCCGTCCCCAAAGAACGCTTTTGCCTCATTCAAATCTTGCTCTGAATAATGCTTTATTTTATCAATTTGTTTATCTGCCTCGGTATTGTTTGCTATTCTCAAAACAGCTACATACTTGTTATTTTTTAATATACGTCTGCATTCTGCATAAAATTTTTCTTTGTCAAACCAATGGAAAGCCGTGCCGATGACTACCGCGTCGCAAGAAAGAGTCGGAATATCGGTCTTTTCAGCAGAAGCTTTCAAAAGAAACACGTTTTGATATTGAGATAAATTTTTGCTCAACTCAGTAAACATATCCTCATTTGGCTCTACGGCATATGCCGAACACCCAAAATCAAGAAAAGGTGTAGTTAATATTCCTGTTCCTGCACCTATGTCAGCGATAACACTGTTAGCAACTAAGTCGAATTTGTTAACCAAATAATCAATGCATTCTTTAGGGTATGTTGGTCTACCGCAGTAGAACTTCGCTTTACCGGTAAAGTTATCCTCATTAGCCATAGTATTACACCGCCCTTCTTATTCTATTATACCACAACTTTGTAAACATTTCAACCGTTTCGCGTAAACAGGCTCCCTCCGGGTGGGCGCGACGCGTTAAGAAAATATGCCGGTGGCATATTTTTAGCCAAAGCGGGAAGCAAGCTATGCTTGCGACCTGGGCCGAAGGCTGGCGCCGTAATGTTTGCAAAGCAAACTTACCACGGAGCGAAGCGGAGTATGTAGGCTGGCTGAGGGAGAGTGCGTCACCGTAAAGTCTAATTAAATTCCAATGTCGCGCAGGCTCCTTCCACCACTTCGTGGTCCCCCTTCCTCCCGGAGGAAGGCTTTCGGTAGTTCGAATCCGGCTACAGACCGAATATGCCCGAAATGCATCTGCAAAATTTCGAAAAACTTCAGAGTCGAAAAAATGAAGCATTCGCTTCGCGAATATGAAGCACAAGCCTGCGGCTTGTATGAAGCGGCGGCGTTGCCGCCGTGAAGCGAAGCGCACGGTAATTTTACCGTGTGCCGAAGGCACGCTTCATAGGGCGAAGCCCTGCTTCATTTTTCGTGCACTGCAGGTGCGCTTCATTGAAAAAAGCACTTGCCTCGGTTCGAATCCGGCTACAGACCCAAAAAGAATGAAATCGTGCGTTGCACGATGAAATCCGAGCGGGGCTCGGATGAAATCTTCGGCGTGCCTCCTCGGATGAAATTAAATCCGCCTCCATCTCCTGCCGAAAGGCAGATTTCATCGCGAAGCGATTTCATCCACCGCAGGTGGATTTATTCCGCAGAAGGCAGATTTAGTTGAAAAAAGCACTTGCCGAGGCAAGTGCTTTTTTCTGTGTCGTGTGTCCGATTTAGATGCAAAATCGTGTGTGGCTGATTTAGATGCAGGTCGGTTTTGCAGAGGGTACACTAACCCACAGGCGTGTATGGGAGTTGCACGTGACCGCTATCTTCCGGGGCGCAACGCCATGCTTGTAGATCACCTATTAAATCTATCACATAAAGGATAAAATACATAATTGGAAACGCCATTGACTTAAGCAAGGCATAAAGCAAATTGAAAGTTACATAACACAAATCAATCACCTTTGCCCCTTTTCTTCCTGTATTCCGTAGGCGTCATGCCGGTATACTTTCTGAACAATCTACTGAAATACAGCGCATTTTCGTAGCCCACTTCGTTTGAAATCTCAGCAATATTTTTGGTTGAATTCTCAAGATACCCTTTTGCCATAGCGATTCTCAATGAAATAATGTATTGCATCGGTGACATTTTCATAACACTTTTGAAGCTATGAATAAACCAGTTCACGCTCATCAAATGTTCCTCTGCGTATTGCTCAATGGAAATCTGCTTGTTATAGTTATCCTTAAAATAATGCGCGGCTCTTTCAATATCATTGATGGTGTCGTTTTTGGTCTCTCTGCCTTCCTTGATATAGCGGTTTATTGTTATGAAGATATGGTGCATATAAAGGCTGATCATATCCTCGTGATTCACACGTTGCAATTGCAGTTCCCGTATCATTTGATTGTATATCCAAGGATAATCGGGAGAGACACCTGTATAAAATACGTTTTCGTCATGGGGTAGCTCATAGCGTTCGAGATATTCTTCCACCTTCCATCCGGTAAAATGCACCCAATACACTTCTGTTTTGTCGACTGCATAGTAGTAATAGACCTGTGGCTCTCCCGGGCGGAACAAAATCATATTGCCTTTGGTAACAATAGTTGGTTCTTTGCTCCCCTTAAAATAGAACTCGCCCTTTCCTGCCGCTATATATAATAACTGATAATCGTTTCTGCCCTCGGGATGTGGAGTCTCAATGACGGGGGTAGTATGCACTCGATAGTACCCACAGTTGTTGATTCGGAGTGGTACTGATAGATCTTCTAAATTTGGATTTTGTTCGTCTACATACGCTACATTTATATACAAAGTGAGCCCTCCTTTTTGATGCATTGTGGTTGTGTGCATATTATACCACAAAACCGGCTCTTTGTCAACTCTAACAAAGTGATTTTGTGTATATTTCGGTTGATTATATTTATTGAAAAAAGTCGCCAAATCGTGTATAATATATTCACAAGCTTGATACGAATCCAAAAAAAATTAACTATGAGGAGATTTATCATGGAAGAAAAAAAGTATTTGAAATGGTATCATAAGATCGGTTACGGCTCCGGCGATATAGCAGGCAACTGCGTATATGCGCTTCTTACAGCATTTATGATGATCTATCTGACCGACACTGTCGGACTCAGCATGGGCATCGTAAGCACTTTGATTGCAGTATCTAAAATTTTTGACGGTGTGTCGGATTTCTTCTTTGGAAGAATGATCGACAAAACTCACACAAAGATGGGCAAGGCTCGTCCTTGGATGCTTTGGCCATATATCGGTTGTGCCGTGTGTCTCGTGGCCTGCTTTGCGATTCCTATGAGCTGGGGCGAAACCGCACAGTACGTCTTCTTCTTTATCGCGTACACACTTCTTAACGCAGTGTTCTTTACCGCGAACAATATCGCATACGCATCTCTCACCGCTTTAATTACAAAGAACACCAGTGAGAGAGTTCAGATCGGTTCTTTCCGCTTCATCTTTGCATTTGCAACAAAGATTATCATTGAGGCAGTTACCATCTACGCTGTAACTTGGCTTGGTGGCGGTGCAAAGGGATGGAGAACAATCGCTATCATCTACGCAGTGCTCGGTCTTATCGTAAACACGATTTCTGTATTTTCCGTAAAAGAGCTTCCAGAAGCTGATGAGGGTATGGAAGGAGAAAGAAAAGAGGAGCATAAGCTCACCTTCATTCAGTCCTTTAAGCTTCTTCTCAAAAATAAGTACTACGTTATTATCTGCTGTAGCTATATTCTGACACAGCTTTATGCATCTGTTATCGGTATGGGTACATACTATGCCAAGTATATCCTCGGCAATGAGGAGTTGTTCAGCGACTTGTCTTTGGCTATCAATATCACAATGGTTGTTGCGCTTACGGTTTTGCCCTACGTTATTAAGAAGCTTGGTGGTATGTATAAGCTCAACATATGGGGCTATGTAATCGCCGCAGCAGGAAGAGTTGGCGTTATGGTAGCGGCCTATATGGGTAGCCTTCCTCTGATGCTTGCATTTACTGCTGTTTCTACAATCGGTATTGCTCCTTTGCAGGGCGACCTTAACGCACTTATCGCCTGTTGCTCCGAACACACCACTTTGAAAACCGGTCACCGCCTTGACGGTATGATGTATTCATGCTCCTCTCTTGGTCTCAAGCTCGGCGGTGCGCTTGGCACTGCTATCTGTGGTTGGCTTCTTGATGCGACAGGCTACGTTGAGAACGCAGTTACACAGAATGCTGCTACTATTGGCATGCTGAACTTCCTTTATTTGTGGTTGCCTGTGATTCTCTGTGCGGCTGTCGGATTCCTTCTCGTTTTCCTGCGCGTTGAAAAGGCAAACGAAAAGCTTCTTGCTGACAGGGAAGACAAGACCGTCCCCGATGTTTACGGTAACGTATAAGGAGAAAAACAATGAAAGAGTACGAAAGATTCGAACGTATAGGTACTACACCTCATAGAAGCTATTATATTCCTTTCGCAGATAAAGACGTCATCAGAACCAAGCACGGTATTCAGGATCGTACATCCAGCTCTCGATTCATGTCGCTTGATGGCGTATGGCAGATCAAAAAACTCGACCACGTTGAAGATTTTGAGATAAACGAAAAACTTGAAGACAGAATTCCCGTTCCTGCGTGTGTTCAGATGCACGGATATGACCATATTCAGTATTTGAACACGAGATATCCTTTCCCGGTTATGCTCCCGCATCTTCCATATGAGAATCCTTGCTGGCACTACCGCCGTACCTTCAATCTGAAAAAGAAGCAAGGCGAGAAATATTACATTAACTTTGAAGGCGTTGACTCCGCATTTTATCTTTACATCAACGGTCAGTTTAAGGGATACTCTCAGATTTCCCACGCGACAAGTGAGTTTGACGTGACCGATCTCGCCCTAAACGGAGAGAACACCATCGACGTTCTTGTTCTCAAATGGTGTATCTCTACCTACCTTGAATGTCAAGACAAGTTCCGCTTCTCGGGCATTTACAGAAACGTATATCTGCTTACCCGTCCCGAAAAGCATATTACCGATTACAAGATCGAAACAAGACTTTCGGGAAGTGACGGTATTCTCTCATTTACGAATGAAAGCCAAATTGACGTCAAGCTCGTTTTTGAAGATAACAGCGTCATCGTTCCTGCCGGTATGAAGACTGAAATCGTTCATCCGAGAGCAAAGCATTGGACGGCTGAGAAGCCTAATCTTTATACGCTTGAAATCCATGCAAACGGTGAAAAGATTGAAGAAAGCATCGGATTCCGCGAAGTGACCATCGACGGAAAAGTGTTCAAGATCAACGGCAATCCCGTAAAGCTCAAGGGTGTAAACCGCCACGACTTCAACTGTGAAACCGCTGCGACCGTGAGCCTTGAGGATATGGCGAAGGACATCCACTTGATGAAGGAGCTGAACGTCAATGCAGTCAGGACCTCGCACTATCCCAACAGCCCCGAATTCTATCTGCTTTGCGATAAATTCGGTATCTACGTTATGGACGAAGCAGACCTTGAAATGCACGGTGCTTGTACCCGTGACGGTCGCTATGATATTCCTCTTTGGAAAGAGTATGCGGAGAACAATTTCTTTGCACCCGGCATTACCGACAGACATACGGCACTTGTTGAAAGAGATAAGAACCGTACCAGTGTTATCATTTGGTCGCTCGGAAACGAAAGCTCCTTCGGAAAGGCATTCTTCAAGGGTGCAAATTACATCAAAAACCGCGATAAGACAAGACCCGTTCACTACGAGGGCTTGCAGAACGCAGATCCTAAATACTACTATACCGAGCTTGTCGATATGGTCAGTATGATGTATCCGTCCTTTGAAAAGATTCGCACTGACGTTCTCGACAATCCCAAGGAAACCCGCCCATTTGTGCTTTGCGAGTACACTCACGCAATGGGTAACTCTTGCGGTGATATTGCGGCGTATTGGGATATGATCTATAACAACGAGCAGATGATGGGCGCTTTCGTTTGGGAATGGGCAGATCACGGTATCAAGACCGACGACGGATTCCTTTACGGCGGAGACTTTGAAGAACCTGAACATGACGGAAACTTCTGTGCGGATGGTCTTCTGACTCCCGATAGAAAGCTGAAATCCAATGCGCTTGAAATGATGGCTGTTTACGGAGGTAAGACTACTTCCGAAATGTGCGAAGTAGATATTCCCAAGAGCTCCTATAAGTTCTCCTCCGCAATCGCGATTGAGGTCAACGAGCACACCGGCGAGATCACCTCGATCAAGGCAGATGGCAACGAGATCCTCCGCACCCCCATTCATTTCAACATTACTCGTTACACCGATAATGACCGTGACTTAATTCCTCATTGGATCGGTCGCTGCCATCTCTCCTCTTGCAAGCCCCACATTTTCTCTTGTGAGAAATCCGAGAATCATTATAAGTTTGAAGGTGTTCTTGCGGCAAACTGCTTGATGCCTGCGGTGGAATTCACCCTCGAATATACTGTGGTTGCAAATGAACTAACCGTTTCGGTTTCCTATAAACTTGCTGATTATATCGAGAGATTCCCAAGATTCGGATTTGAGTTTGGTGTAGACAAAGGACACTGCAACTTCTCTTATGTTGGCTTTGGGCCGATGGAGAGTTATGTGGATAAGAAGGCCGCTTGTGAGTACGGATACTACGTAAGCTCCGCAGAGGAAAACTACGATATGAAGTATATCCGTCCGCAGGAGTCGGGTAGCCATTATGCTTGCAAGTATGTGGCTGTGAAGGATCTTTTCAAGGTAACCGCCGAGAAGCCCTTCTCCTGCTCGGTTAACCCATATACCACGGAACAGCTCAGAGAAACGCTTCACTCCTTTGAGCTTGAGGAAAATGATTTTGTTAACGTTTGTGTAGACGTTGCAATGCGCGGCGTAGGCTCTCATTCCTGCGGTCCCGATCTTCCCGAGGAATTTGAAATTCCGAGAGAAGGAAACAACACCTTTAAGTTCACGTTTTAATTGAAACAACCTTCTGCGGTGTTTCCACCGGAAGAACATACTACTTTCGGAGGCATCTGCAAGGATGCCTCCTGTTTTCTGAAAAAGGAGAAAAAGATAATGAAAATTGCTTTAATTGCACACGATAAGAAAAAGGACGAGATCATTGAACTTGCAAAGCAGTACAAGGACGTGCTTGCCAATTACGAGCTTTACGCGACTGGAACTACGGGAACACTTATCATGGGTGAAACAGCGCTGCCAATACATAGAATGAAAAGCGGACCTCTCGGCGGCGACCAACAGATCGGCGCAATGCTTGCAAACGGTGAGCTTGGATTGATTATCTTTCTGCGCGATCCTCTGACCGCCCAGCCACACGAGCCTGATGTTTCTGCATTGCTTCGCCTTTGTGATGTTCAGAAGATTCCGCTTGCAACTAACGCAAGCAGTGCTACAATTATGCTTGAATCGTTAAAGAATGGTACTTTTCCGACGAAGTAATACGGATTAAGTTGCATCATTCTTTGATAACTGTGTTTTATCCCTATAAAAAGCCGCTATCAATGCGTAATTTGAACGCGCTGATAGCGGATTTTTATTTGAATTAAAGAAACAGCTTTTTTTGTTGCAGATATCACAGTTGACGATTTTGGTATAAAATAATTGAATATTTGACAAGGAGGTAATAAAAATGTCAAATCAAAAGTACACCATAGAATTCAAGAAACAAGTCGTTGAATTCTACCTTGATCACCACACGGTGAAGGAAACCCTACAGGAATTTCATATTCCTGAAAGCACGCTGTTTGCTTGGAAGCATCAGTATCAGACCCGCATGTTTGAAAAGCCACGCAGCACCAAATCGGACAGCATCAAACACATGCAACGCAAGTTGGATCGAATGAAAGCGGTTTTAGAAGCGCAAAGCATTTTGAAATGCTCTCCAAATGCGTCAAACGCCGAAAAAGTAAAGGCTGTCAATAGCCTTAAAGACCGCTATTCTGTCAGAATTTTGTGTGATGCCGTAAACCTTCCCACCGGTAGTTATTATCACTATAAACGAAGAGAGGCATATCGTACACATTATGAACGCAACGACGAGCTAATCAAGCCGCTGATCAAAGAAATCTTTGAGAACAGCGAATATCGTTTGGGAAAACGTCCGATCAAGCGTATACTGGAAGAGCGAGGTTATCGTGTTGCCGAAGAAAGGATTGCGCGTTTGATGAAAGAGATGTCATTGACTGTTCAAGCACCGATGGCATTGAGCCACCACAAGAAACCCATTTCAAGACCGTACTATCAAAATCGGCTACATAACGAATACGATCAGATAGCCCCGAATGCGGTTTGGGTGAGCGATATCACATATGTTCGCGCCGGTCAAGAAAACAAATTTGTTTGTGTGATCATTGATTTGTTTTCGAGAATGGTACTTTCGTATGCCGTATCGGATCGCATTGATACGATGCTTACCATTGAAACTTTTTCAAAGGCATTCCAATGGCGTGGTGAACCCAAAAGTTTGATGTTCCATAGTGACCAAGGCGTGCAATACACCTGCCACGCTTTCAGAGAGTTTTTGAAGGAATGTTCGGTAACCCAGTCATTTGCTACGCCGGGTACTCCGACCGAAAATGCGGTCTGTGAAGCCTTCTTTTCGAGGCTGAAATACGAGGCGCTGTATCGTCAAACATATTCATCGGTCGAAGAGATTGACGAGGAGGTTGGCAAATATATTGATTACTATAACAACCGCAGACCTCATCGGCGTTTGAATTTCAAGTCGCCATCTGAAGTTGAAGCGGCATATTACGCAAGTTTAAAAACATAGCAAAGGGCAACTCCTTTTTGAAAGTGTTCAAAAAGTGGTTACCCCCGCAATGGCTGGGGTGGCCGGATTCGGACCGACGAATGCCAGAGTCAAAGTCTGGTGCCTTACCGCTTGGCTACACCCCATTACCGGACTATTATATCACACCCCGGGGCGACCTGTCAAGTCATTTATCCAAAAATATGCTTTTCGGCGGGGCGACGGCGGCGAAAACGCCAAAAAACGTCCGCCGGACGATTAGCCGCTGCTGCGGAGGTCAAAAATATCAGCAGCGCGGCATGCGCCCGGCACAAATGCCGGTAAACACACTGTGAGGCAAACCATGAACATCCTTATTTGCAGCGATGCGCTGGGCGTCGGCGGCGCGGAGACGCACATTCTCTCGCTTGTCCGTGAGCTGGTAGGGCGCGGACACTGTGTGACCGTGGCGGCAACGTCGGGCGCACTGGTGTCGGAGCTGCCGCGGCAGGCTGAATTTGTCCCGCTGCCGCCATTTGGACGCGCGCCGCAGGCACTGCTGTGCTCGCACCACGCACTCAGACGGCTGATCGATCGCCGACCGCGCTTTGACGTCGTCCATGCGCATGCCAGATTGCCCGCCCGCCTGCTGCGCGCCATGACCCGTCGCCGACGTATTCCGCTGGTCGTCACGGCGCATGCCATGTTCCGTATGACGCCGATGCTGGCCTGGCTTTCGGTATGGGGTGAGCGGACGATAGCGGTCAGTCGCGATATAGAGCAGCTGCTCGTGCTGCGCGGCCGGGTGCCGAAGGAGCGCATTTGCGTTATTCCAAATGGCATTGACACGTCACATTTTTGCCCGGCACCACGGCATAATGGTGACGTGCGACAGGGTGAGGACGCCTTCCCACATATCATTTTTGTCAGTCGACTGGATAATGACTGCTCGAGCGTGGCACGTGCGCTTTGCCACATCGCGGGACGGTTGCGAGCGGTGTGCCCGCAGGCCGTCGTGACGATAGTCGGAGGCGGCGACTGCTTGGGCGAGCTGGAGGTGCTGTCGGAGCTGATGAACGCAGCCTGCGGCGCACGTGTGATAAGCCTTGCGGGGGCGCGGACGGAGGTTTGCGGCCTCCTCAGGCGGGCGGATATATTTGTTGGAGTTTCGCGCGCGGCGATGGAGGCAGCGGCCTGCGGCCTGCCAGTGATATTGGCCGGCGACGAGGGCTACGGCGGCATTTTTCGACCCGGCGAGACGGTCGACAGCGCCAATTTATGCGCACGCGGCCGCGAGGCGGTGCCGTCCTTGCAGGATGCGCTGCTGGGTGATATTTGCAGCCTGTTGCAGATGGGGGCTGAGTCCCGCCGCGAGCTGGGGCTTGCCGGGCGGGACTATATACGGCGGCACTATTCGTCATCCTCGGCTGCCGAGCGCACGCTGGAGGTGTATGGCGCGGCTATGGCGCATAATTTTTTCAAAAAATTTCATGCAGACTATTGACAGCGTGAGCAATAGGTGCTATAATAACAATAGTGATAACGATTATCAATATTATTTTTAAGGAGCGAGTATAAATGATATCCAAAAGCATCGCCTATGTCGGCGTAAATGACCACAAGGTCGACCTGTTCGAGGGACAATATAAGGTGGAGAAGGGCATGGCCTATAATTCGTATGTTATTCTTGACGAAAAGATAGCCGTGATGGACACCGTCGATGCCCACTTTACGCACGAATGGCTGGATAATCTTGACCGAGTGCTGGGCGGTCGTCAGCCCGATTACCTAATAGTCCAGCACATGGAGCCTGACCACTCCGCCAACATCATGAGCTTCAAAAAGACCTACCCATCCGCCACCGTCGTGGCAACCGAAAAGGCCTTCCGCATGATGGGGCAGTTCTTCGGCGAGGACTTTGCCGATGACCGCATGGTCGTTCGCGACGGCGCGACGCTGTCGCTCGGTGAGCATACGCTGCATTTTGTCGGCGCGCCCATGGTGCACTGGCCGGAGGTCATAGTCACCTATGAGGAGCGCGAGGGCGTGCTGTTCTCGGCCGACGCATTCGGCAAGTTCGGCGCGCTTGACGTCGAGGACGATTGGCTCGACGAGGCTCGCCGTTACTATATCGGCATCGTCGGCAAATACGGCCGCCAGGTGCAGGTGCTGCTCTCCAAGGCCGCCGCGCTCGACATTCGCACGATATGCCCGCTGCACGGCCCCATCCTCACCGAGAACCTTGGCTATTACATTGGCCTGTATGACAAATGGTCGTCATATGAGCCGGAGGAGAGCGGCGTTGTGATCGCATATTCCTCGGTCTACGGCCACACGGCCAAGGCCGTTTCGCTGCTGGCTGACCGCCTGCGCGCCGGCGGCTGCCCCGCTGTCACCGTCTTCGACCTCGCCCGCTGTGACATGTCCGCCGCCGTCGCCGCCGCCTTCCGCTACGACAAGCTGGTGCTGGCGACCACCACCTACAACGCCGATATTTTCCCATGCATGCGCGAATTTATCTCGCATCTGACCGAGCGCAGCTTCAAAAACCGCACTGTCGCGCTGATAGAGAACGGCTCGTGGGCACCCCGCGCGGCGCGCGTCATGCAGGACATGCTGGGCGGCTGCGAGAGCCTCGCGTTTGCCTCCAACACCGTCACCATTCTCTCCGCGCTCAATGATGACAGCACGGCGCAGCTCAATGCGCTGGCTGACGAGCTGTGCGCCGGCTATGTCACGGCCAGCGCCGAGCGCGTCAATAAAAACGACATGACCTCGCTGTTCAATATCGGCTACGGGCTGTATGTCGTCACCTCCAACGACGGCCGCCGCGACAACGGCCTCATCGTCAACACTGTCACGCAGGTTACAAACACGCCCAACCGCGTCGCCGTGGTCATCAACAAGCAGAATTATTCGCACCACGTCATAAAGCAGACCGGTATCATGAACGTTAACTGCCTCAGCATCGATGCGCCCTTCAAGACCTTCGAGTGCTTCGGCTTCCGCAGCGGGCGCAATACGGACAAATTTGAGTCCATCACGCCCTCGCGCAGCGCCAACGGCCTCGCCGTGCTGCCGAATTATATCAATTCTTATATATCTCTGCGCGTGGTGCAGTATGTCGACCTCGATACGCACGGCATGTTCATTTGCGATATCACCGAGGCGCAGGTGCTCTCCGACCGCGAGACCATGACCTACACCTACTACCAAAAGCACGTCAAGCCGCGCCCGGCGACCGAGGGCAAGCGGGGCTTTGTCTGCAAGGTGTGCGGCTATGTCTACGAGGGCGACGAGCTGCCGGCTGACTATATCTGCCCGCTGTGCAAGCACGGCGCTGCGGATTTTGAACCCATTGAGTAAATAATTTTCAAAAAGCTATTGACAAACAGTTATGATCGTGATATAATAACGATAATGATTGTTATTATTGTTAAGGAGGCCACATGACCCCGACTCTTAAGCATTCCAGGCAGCGCGACGCGCTCCTTGAGCTGCTGCGCAGCGTCACCTGCCACCCAACTGCCGAATGGCTGTGGGCAGAGCTGCGGCGCGACTATCCCAAAATGAGCCTGGCGACGGTCTACCGCAACCTCGGCGTGCTGTGTGATAACGGCGACGCTATAAGGATCGACGTCGGCGACGGCAACGTCCACTACGACGCACAGACGTTTGACCACAATCATTTTTTCTGCACTCAGTGCCGCGGGCTCAGCGATCTCGGCGGCCATGAGCTCGACGATGTCGACAGCCGCCTCGAACAGAAGTACGGCGTCAGCATCAGCTCACATTCGTTCATCTTTTACGGCACGTGCCGTGAATGCAATCAAAATAATAAAAATATATAAATTCAGAGGAGAAAGATCATGAAAAAGTTTGTTTGCCCCGTTTGCGGTTATGTTCACATCGGCGAGAGCGCACCCGAAAAGTGCCCCCAGTGCGGCGTCCCCGGCTCCAAGTTTACCGAGGTCAAGGACGATGAGCGCAACTACGTTTGCGAGCATGTCATCGGTGTGGGCGCTAAGGATAAGATCGACGAGGAGGTCTATAACGGCCTCAAGGCAAATTTTGAGGGCGAGTGCACCGAGGTCGGTATGTACATCGCCATGAGCCGTCAGGCTATCCGCGAGGGCTACCCTGAGATAGGCGCCTTCTATCTGCAGGCTGCATACGAGGAGGCCGAGCACGCTGCTAAGTTCGCAGAGCTGCTGGGCGAGGTGGTTACCTCCTCGACCAAGACCAACCTCGAGCTGAGAAGCGAGGCCGAGTGCGGCGCGACCGCAGGCAAGTTCGAGCTGGCAAAGCGCGCCAAGGAGCTGGGCTACGACGCTATCCATGACACCGTTCATGAGATGGCCAAGGACGAGGCACGCCACGGCCGCGGCTTTGATGGCATGCTCAAGAGATATTTTGGCAAATAAGCAATAGCAGGCGATGCTGGCGGGCGCTGTCACGGGAGACGTGGCAACGCCTGCCTTTTTTATCACAATAGCCTTCAAAACGTGCCAAAATGGCATGAATGGAAGCACTAATTTTTTTGATTATTTTGAAAAATGGTCTTGATTTTTGGGTGAACGTGTTTTAAAATATGCAGTGGAAAAAGCAGCACACGCCATGGTGTGCGCTATAAATTCAAAAAAAGGAAAACAATTATGAAAAAGAACGCTTTGATCACATCAATCATGACCATCGTGCTCTGCCTCAGTCTCATCGCAGGCTCGAGCTTTGCGCTGTTCACCAGCGAGAGCACGGTCAACGTGGCGGTAACCTCGGGTACTGTCGATGTAACTGCCACTGTTGAGAATTTCGTCAAGGGCTCGGAGCTGGGCGAGAATCTGTCAGAGACTGACATCTCCTATGTTGGAAACTCTGTCACCATGAATCGCATCGTCCCCGGCGACTTTGTTACGTTTGACCTGCGCATACACAATGCCAGCAACGTCACTGTCAAGTACAGAACGGTGCTGCGCTGTCTCGAGGACAACGGCCTGTGGAGCGGGCTCAAGATTACAGTCGGCGGGGCTGATTACAGCGGCGCGACAATAGCGAGTGACTGGACGACCCTTGCCCCCCGGCAGTGAAGACATTGTGGTGCCGGTGTCCGTTAAGCTGCCCACGACGGCGGGCAATTCATATCAGGGCAAGACCTGCCGCTTTACTTACACCGTCGAGGCTATCCAGGGCAACGCAAGCGAGCACATGTGGGACGGCACTGCCGACACTGAGTCGCTTACGGCCAACACCGATACCACCGCCAAGACCGTCACCATCGCGACAGCCGAGCAGCTGGCCGCCTTTGCTGTCAGCGTCAATGGCGGGAACAATTATGCAGGCTACACTGCCACGCTGACTGCCGATATCGACCTTGGCAGCGTGGAGTGGACGCCGATAGGCAACGACACAAATCCCTTCAACGGCACCTTTGACGGCGGCAATCACATCATATCTAACCTCAATATCAATATGCCGAGCACCAACAGCGTCGGCCTGTTCGGGCGCACGAATTCGGGCGAGGTCAAGAATCTGACCATCCGCAACGCAACCGTTAAGGGCAGTCTCAACGTTGGAGTTGTCGCGGGCACGCCCTACACCTCGAAGTACAGCAATATTTCGCTCACCGGCCTCGTTAAGGTGGACGGCTTTAGCTATGTCGGCGGCCTGCTTGGCAAGAATGCTTATGGCGATGTCACCAACATCATTATCGACGTGCAGGACGGCAGCTATGTCAAGGCCGATTCGGGCGTATACCGCTCCTATGCCGGCGGCGTTGTCGGCTTCTGCGGCGAGGGCAATCACAGCTTTACCAATATCAGCTCCAATATCGATGTTATCGGCACGACCTGCGATGTCGGCGGCATTGTGGGCATCGCGCACTACGGCAACACCTTCAAGGGCTGCCACTCGAGCGGTAATGTGTCGATCACGGCCTGCGCCGATGTCGCCGATGCCGACGAGATAGGCGGCATTGCCGGCGTTTGGATGAACAAGACTTCCAATGTCACCTTTGACGGCTGCACCTTCACCGGCACACTGACCACCAGTGTCCCCGGCGTTGACATCAGCGACAATACCATCTATGGCGCGGCGTACTATAAGACCGGAACCGGCCTTATCGCAAATCCCATAGTAAAATAAACACATCCCCCCGGGGCAGGCCGCAGAGCCTGCCCTTTTTTTGCCCCGGAGTAAAAAAACGGTGGCACACCACTTGACAACACGCCGAAATGTGCTATAATTAAAAAGGTTGCAAGCGCAACTATTAAACTCAAGCTTCGGAGGTATGCTATGCCGTCATTTATGAGGCAGATAAAGGTCATAGGCCGCTGCTCCAACATGTACCATGCCGCAGCGCTCGAGGGCACGGGGCTCAGCGGGGTGCACACTGCGTATCTTTTCGCATTGCGCCGCACGCCGGGCATGTCGCAGGAGCAGCTGTCACGGCACATTTACGTCAATAAAAGCAATGTAACACGCCATCTCGCTCAGCTGGAGCGGATGGGCTATGTGGAGCGCCGCCAGAGCGAGGCGGACAAGCGGGTCACGCTGGTCTACCTGACGCCAAAGGCGCTCGACATCATGCCGCGCGTCAGTGAGGCGGTGCGCAGCTGGAACGGTTACCTCACCGAGGGCTTCACCGAGGAGGAGCTGGAGCAGTTCAGCGCCATGCTTGCCCGCATGACCGAGCGCGCCACCACGGCGGCCAATCAGCAGATCGACAGATCGTGGGGGCATGATGAGCAATGAAATATCTTCTTAAATATCTCAAGCCCTTTTATCCGCGCATGTCGGTTGGGCTGACCATCAAATTTCTCGGCACGGTGATCGAGCTGCTGCTGCCGTATCTGCTGGGCTACATAATCGACGAGGTGGTGCCGCAGCAGAGCGTCCAAAAGATAGTGCTGTGGGGACTGCTCATGATACTCTGCGCCGTCACGGCCGTGGTGCTGACTGTCATTGCCAACCGCATGGCGTCGCGCGTGGCGCGGAACGCCGCAGAGCTGGTGCGACACGACCTGTTCGACCGCACCATGCGGCTGTCGTCGGCACAGGTCGACCGCTTTACCGTTCCCAGCCTCGAGTCCCGTCTGACGACAGACACCTACAACTTTCACGCCTTTGTCGGTATGATGCAGCGCATGGGCGTCCGCGCCCCCATACTGCTAATAGGCGGCGGCATTATCACCGCCATCATCGACTACCGCATGGCGGTGGTTATGTTCGCAGTGCTGCCGCTGATAGGCGTGGTGGTGACGCTCATATCACGCCGCGGCGTGCCGCTGTACTCGCAGGTGCAGCGCTCGGTCGATGGCATGACGCGCGTTGTTCGCGAGGATGCGCAGGGCATCCGCGTCATAAAGGCGCTGTCCAAGACCGCCTACGAGCGCGAGCGCTATGATCGCGTCAATCGCGCACTGGTGCAGGACGAGCAGCGTGCCAGCATTACCATGGCATCCACCAATCCGGTTATGACATTTCTCATGAACGTCGGCATTGCGGGCGTCATACTTGTCGGCGGCTATCTTGTCAACGGTGGGTTGTCCAAGCCCGGGCGCATAATGACGTTCATGCAGTATTTTACGCTGATATCGCAGGCTATGATGAGCATAACGCGCATTTTTGTCATGTTCACCAAGTGCTCGGCATCGGCGACGCGCATTTCCGAGGTGCTGGAGTGCCCCGAGGATCTGACGCTCAAAAGCAGTGCCGACTATCCCGCACGCGCCGACGGCCGCGAGGGCTATATCACGTTTGAGCACGTCAATTTCTCATATAACAAGACCAAAAACAATCTCACCGACATCTCCTTCCGCCTGCCGCGCGGCGGCTCGCTGGGCATCATCGGCGCGACCGGCGCCGGCAAATCGACCATAGTCTCGCTGCTGATGCGGCTGTACGACGTCGATTCAGGCTCGGTGCGCATTGGCGGGCGGGATGTTAGGACCATCCCCGCGGACGAGCTGCATTCCATGTTCGGCGCGGCCATGCAGAACGACTTTTTGTATGCCGACACCGTGCGCGAGAATGTTATGTTCGGGCGGCAGCTGCCCGAGAGCCAGCTGCGCGAGGCGGCCGCTATGGCGCAGGCCGATTTCATTGATAAATTTGACGATGGCTGGGATCACATGCTGACCACCAAGGGCACCAACATCAGCGGCGGGCAAAAGCAGCGTCTGCTCATCGCCCGCGCCCTGGCCGGCCACCCGGACATACTGATACTTGACGATTCGTCCTCCGCGCTTGACTACAAGACCGACGCTGCGCTGCGTCGTGCCATTGCAGAGTGCGAGCGGGAGATGACTATGATCGTCGTGGCGCAGCGGGTCAGCTCGGTCATGAGCTCTGACCTCATAATCGTGCTCGACGAGGGGCGCATCATCGGCATGGGCGACCATGACAGCCTGATGCGTGATTGCGAGGTCTATCGCGAGATAAGCGAGTCACAGATGGGAGGTGCTTTCCTTGAATAATCGCGGAATGGCGGGCGGCGGTGGCGGCGGAATGGCGCGTATGCGCTCCGTTAACAGCGCACGCCCCGATGAAAAGCTGGATCGCGGCGAGCGCGGCGCCATACTTCGCCGACTTGCGGGCTATCTGCTCGAGCACGGCTGGTATGTCGTGGCGGCGCTGCTGCTCATGCTGGGCTCCAATCTGCTGGCGCTGATAGGCCCCAAGCTGTCGGGCGCGGCGATCGATGCCATCCGCCCGGGAGAGGGTGCGGTCGACATGGCACTGGTGCTGCGATACTGTCTGCTGCTGGCGATATGCTACACTGCCTCGGCGATAATGTCGTATGTGCTGGCGGTGATAATGGTGCGGCTGAGTCAGAAGATAATCTACACCATGCGGCGGCAGCTGTTCGACCGGCTGACCGAGCTGCCTGTCGGGTATTTTGACACGCATGCTACCGGCGACATAATCAGCCACATTTCTTACGACGTCGACACCGTCAATTCGTCGCTATCGCACGACCTGCTGCAGGTGTGCACCAGCGTGGTGACGGTGGTGGGGTCGCTGATAATGATGCTGTCGATCTCGCCGGTGCTGATACTTGTTTTTGCGCTGACGGTGCCGGTCTCGATACTGTTCACGCGCTACAAGACCAAAAAGATACGCCCGCTGTTCAAGCGCCGCTCCATGAAGCTGGGGCAGCTCAACGGCTACGCTGAGGAGATGCTGTCGGGGCAGAGGACGATACGTGTCTACGGACGAGAGTCCGTCATTGTGGGGCGCTTTGCCGAGCGCAACACCGACGCCGTCGACGCCTATTATGCGGCGGATTACCACGGCGCCATAATCGGCCCGGGCGTCAATTTTATCAACAATCTGTCGCTGGCGCTGGTAATAATCCTGGGCGGTATATTCTTTATGCTGTCGGATTCCGGCGTGATAAAGGCAGGCTCGCTGCTGTTTATGTCACTGGGCGGCGTTTCGGCGTTCGTGCAGTACTCGCGCAAGTTTGCAGGGCCGATAAATGAATTTGCCAACATACTCAGCGAGCTGCAATCGGCGCTGGCGGCGGCCGAGAGGGTGTTCCGCATAATTGACGAGCCGGACGAGAACGAGGTCAGCGCCGCGCGGGAGCAGAACCGCGACTACAGCGGCCGCGAGCGACTGGACAAGGTCGAGGGGCATGTCAGACTGGAGCATGTAAAATTCGGCTATGTGCCGGGACGGACGATACTGCACGATTTGAGCCTCGACGTGGCGCCGGGCAGCACGGTCGCCATAGTGGGGCCGACGGGCGCAGGCAAGACGACAATCATCAATCTGCTCATGCGTTTTTACGATGTTGACGGTGGGCGCATATTCGTGGACGGTCACGAGATACGCGAGCTCGACCGCGACAGTCTGCGCCGTGCCTACACCATGGTGCTGCAGGACACCTGGCTGTTTGGCGGCACTATTGCGGAGAACATCAGCTACGGCCGCTCGGACGCGACCATGGAGGAGATAGTCGCCGCCGCGCAGGCCGCGCACATACATTCCTTTATCGAGGCGCTGCCGGATGGCTACAACACCGTGCTGACTGACGACGGTATCAACATTTCCAAGGGTCAGAAGCAGCTCATCACCATCGCGCGCGCCATGCTGCCGCGCTCTTCCATGCTCATTCTCGACGAGGCGACGTCAAATGTCGATTCGCGCACTGAGCAGCAGATCCAGGAGGCCATGCACACGCTGATGGAGGGGCGTACCAGCTTCGTCATCGCGCACAGGCTGTCCACCATTCAGAACGCCGACGTGATACTGGTCGTTAAGGACGGCAACGTCATCGAGCAGGGAAGCCACACCGAGCTGATGGCCGCCGGCGGCTTCTACAGCACACTGTACAATTCTCAGTTCGCTTGATTTATATCCGGGGCTTCTGCCCCGGACAACGCAAGCTCATACGGGGCGCTGCCCCGGACCCCGGCAGGGGGACTTTTGAAAAAGTCCCCCTGCACCCCCAAAACTTTCAACAGCTTCGCAGGGAAATCGCAAAGATACCGGTTAAGGTGACGAACGCTTTAGACGTTCTCGATCTTAACCGGATTTCTTTTTCCCTAATTGTTTGAAAGTTTTGCGGGGTCTGGGGTGCTTTTTCAAAAGCACCCCAGCGTATGCAGGGCAGAGCCCTGGGAAATTTCTCGGAATATTAAGAATTCTTAAATAATTTAACAAATTGACAAAATGAACGAGGCATGGTAGTATTATAGTGGGCAAAAAATTGGCGCAATTATTAGTCAAAAATGGATTGTTTTTTGCTTATTAAACGAAATTAAGGAGGGGACAATGACAAAATGCGATTCAGCTTCGGCGCGCCAGGCATATGAAGCGCCGACTATGCAGCTTATCGAGCTTTTGCCGTGCGATATCATCAGCACCAGCACTGGCAGAGAGCACGATATATTGGAGTTTGACAAATTTTAATTATCACTATAAGGAGGCATGTATATGAAAAAGCTAATTGTATTAACCTTTATATTTATATTGCTTTGCGGCATTATGACTGCGGCGGTATCCGCCACCGATGGCGCAGCGTCGGTCACTGAGCCGGATGTTGCGCTCAAGGGCGCAAGCCTTGCGCTTGAGGACAATGTCTACATTTATTTTATGATGTCGAATGAGGTAGCCACGGCCGACGACTGGGGCGTGATATTCTACCTTGAGGAGCCCGGCGAGAATGCGTCATACGAGGTCGCCACTGCCGAGGGCAGCAGTGCTGTCGTGCGCAGCAAGGGTGACGGCTACGCCTGGACGGATCCCGCATCCGGCAATGTATATTACAGCTTTAACTACGGCGTCGCGGCCAAGCAGATGACGGACGTCGTATATGGTCAGGGCTATGCCCGTGTCGGTGACACCTACTATTGCAGCAGCGTCGTGCCCTACGTATCTGCTGGCGCACCGCAGTGGTAGTGAGGAGCATGTCACTGTTCGCGAGGGCACAGAGCTGATAGCCGAGTCGGTATTCAAGGACGACACCACCATCACCGGCATCACGCTGCCGTCCAGCCTGCGATATATAGATGATTATGCATTCGATGACTGCACCAAGCTCCAGAGCATCACGCTGCAGGAGAACGTGACGCTCATTTACCGCGATGCCTTCCGTGGGGCGCACATCAATACGATTAATCTGCCGAACAGCCTGGAAACGATAGGGAGCAGCGCCTTTGAGGCTTGCTCACGCGCAGATGGCTCTGCCACCGTGGTGAACTACGCCGGCACCGAGGCCGAGTGGGCTAACGTGTCAAAGGCTCCCGCTGACGCTACAGCCGGCACTAACGCCTGGGATCACAACGCCAACCTCACTATTACCTTCGCACCGACAACGTAAGCTCATGCAGGGTTCCACCCTGCACCCGCTGGGGGGGCTTTTGAAAAAGCCCCCAGACCCCGCAAAACTTTCCAACAATTAGGAATAAAGAAATCCGGTTAAGGTTGAGAACGTCCAAAACGTTCGTCATCTTAACCGGTATTTTTGCGATTCCCCCACGAAGCTGTCTGAAGGTTTTGGGGGCGCAGGGCAGAGCCCCGCATGAGCTCCCAATCAATTAATCAGCTCTGGTGCGTCGGGGAGGGTGGAGTAGCGCGCCGGGTCGAGCCAGCGCTCCTCAGCGGGCTCAAGCGTGCCGTCGTCGGACATTTCCCAACGAGCGACGCAGTATATCTCGCTTTCGGAGTAGTAGGTATAGCTGTCGCGCGCGGTGAGGTGCAGCGCGCCCTGCTGCCAGCAATAGTAATTCGTCCCCGCCTCGCTGATATAGACCTCGGGAAAATCGTCGGTGGCGGGCTCGATGGTCAGGTGCGAGTAAGGCGAGCTGATGGTGCCGGTCTCGGGGTGAAGCGTCGGCGAGGGCAGCGCGTCGAGGGCGGAGACGGTGTAATAGCCGGAGTCGCCGCGGATGTAGGTGGTGTAATAGGTGCTGTCGCCCGCGCGACGGGTGACCAGCCGCACGTCCAGCCGACCGTCAAAGTTGGCATCGACGAATTCAAGACTCTCGCCGCTGTCGCGCACCCGACTGTCGGGGCTCAGACGGTGTGTCGAGTCGCCATCGGCAGGCTCGGACAGCTCCAGCCGGCGGACAGTGCCGCGGCTGTTGAGGTAGACGCGGCAGACGGTGCCATCGGGGGCGGTGAGTGTGCGGCCTGGCTCGGCGGTGCAGCCTGCCAGTGCGATAATAAGGCATATGGCAACGGCCGTTGCCGTCAGGCGGACACGGCGGGGAACGATTGACATGAAAAAGCTTCCTTTCACGATATATTGCTTTAATTATACAACAAAAAACGCGCATGTAAAGAGAAAAATCAAAAAATACATGATTTTTTTCAAAAAGCTATTGACAAGTTGTCGCCGGTGTGGTATAATACCACATGTTCCGGCTACGGAATGGTTGAACCTTCTCGTCGGGGAGAGCATGCTGGTGTGGCTCAATGGCAGAGCAGCTGATTTGTAATCAGCAGGTTGATGG
>CAYXBY010000004.1:0-49975 GCA_964463325.1 uncultured Lachnospiraceae bacterium
TTACTAGATAATAACAACTAACGGAAAGCTGTATCATAAATAAATATCTATCGTTCCCGCGCTATGCGCGGTAACGCCTGAGGGGCGGCGCACTGCGCCGCCCCTCAATGTACTTAAAAGGGCTTGGGATGTCGTCCCAAGCCCTTTTGTTTCACCTGAACTGGTAGGAATATAGCTCCCGATAGACGCCGTCAGGCTTAGCTAACAGCTCGTCATGTGTGCCGGACTCGACTATGCCGCGGTCGGTCAGCACTACGATCTCGTCCGCGTTGCGCACCGTCGATAGCCGATGTGCCACGACTATGACCGTCCGCCCCTGCGTCAGCTCGTCAAGCGCGGCCTGCACCTGCATCTCGGTCGCATTGTCGAGTGCGCTGGTTGCCTCGTCCAAAATGAGAATAGACGGATTCTTGAGGAACACACGTGCGATCGAGATGCGCTGCTTCTGACCGCCCGACAGCTTGATGCCGCGCTCGCCAACGCTCGTGTCGTAGCCCTTCTCGAGCGTTTGAATATAATCGTGAATGTTGGCCTTGCGCGCCGCGTCGATTATCTGCTCATCGGTGGCCTCCGGGCAGCCGTAGGCGATGTTTTCGCGAATGGTGCCGTTGAACAGGAAGACATCCTGCGAGACGATGCCGACAGCTGAGCGCAGCGAATGCCGCGTCAGACTGCGAATGTCGCGCCCGTCAATGGTGATGCTGCCTCGGCTAAGCTCGTAAAAACGGGGAATGAGATTGCAAATGGTGGTCTTGCCGCCGCCGGACGGCCCCACAAGCGCAACCATCTTGCCGCGCGGGATGCGCAGCGTCATGTCGTGCACGACGTCCCGCTCCTGCACACCGGCCTCGGGCGTGTAGGCGAATGAAACATTGTCAAAAACTATCTCACCCTCGGGATCGGTCAGCTCGACTGCCTCCGGCTCGTCAGCCTCGGCTGGCGTGTCCATGATCTCGACAAAGCGCTTGAAGCCGGTCATGCCCTCCTGCAGCTGCTCAAACAGCGAAATGAACCGCTTGATCGGGTCGAGAAACAGCGAAATAAACAGCAGATAAGCCGCAAATTCACCAATGTCGATCTGCCCGTAGAAAAAGAACAGGCCGCCTATCGTCAGCACCGCCAGGTAGAGCAGGTCGGTCAGCATCGTCATGCCGGAATGGAATATGCTCATCGCCTTGTAGGCAAACGAGCGGCAGCTGACGTATTTTTGGTTTTCAACGTCGAATTTTTGACGCTCGGTCTCCTCAGCCGTGTAGGCACGGGTGACGCGGACGCCGGCAATGGCAGTTTCAATGTCGGCATTTATTTCGGCGATCTGCTCGCGGCTGCGGCGGAAGGCCGTGTTCATCATTTTGCGCATACGGAAGGCGAAAAAGATGATAAACGGCACCACGCAGAATATTATCAGCGTCAGCGGGGCGCAGATATTCATCAGCATAATGAACGACCCGATGAACATGATGAGCGCCAAAAACAGGTTTTCGGGGCCGTGATGTGCCAGCTCCGAGACCTCAAAGAGGTCGTTTGTCAGGCGGGACATGAGCGCACCGGATTTGTTTTCGTCAAAATACGAAAACGGCAGCTGCTCAAGGTGATCGAACAGGTCGCGGCGCATGTCAGCCTGCATGCGGACACCGACGGTGTGACCGTAGTAGGATATTACGTAATTCAGCAGGCATTTGACGATGTATATGCCCAGCAGCACTGACGCCCACACAATGAGCAGACGCAAATTCTGGTTTGGAACGTAGTCATTGATGATGTTTTTGGTTATCATCGGATAGAACAGGTCGGCGACTGCCACCAGCAGCGAGCACAGCATGTCCACAAAGAATAATCGCCGGTGGGGGCGATAGTAGCTGATAAAACGTCTGATAAGCCTCATGGTATCCTCCAAAAGTGTACATTATTAGATATAATCATACCACCTTTTCGCAAAAAAATCAATGCCTTGCCGCTTTTTTTACTTTTTTATGGTGTAGTGTCCACGCCTTTTGACATTTTTGGCCTCACATCATTGACAAAACTACATTTGTGTATCTATTTTCGGCGGAGATGGGTCAAACAACGATTTTTATTTGATATGTTCCATTTCCCATCTACCACGTGCCGAAAAATCTCCCAAACTGAGAAATAATATAAAATCGCTCCATTGGCTCCACCGCTGGTTTCGTGTATAATGTAGCCACAGGCTCCGGAGCTTGAATTATTACGATTTTGAGAGGTCACACATGTACGAATGTAAACTTGCCGAAAGGCTGGCGGAGCTTCGCGCACACAGCGGGGCAACGCAGGAGGACGTGGCGCAAAGCCTGTCCGTATCCAACAAAACGATCTCAAAATGGGAGACCGGCGTCTCGATGCCCGACCTGCCGATGCTCGTGGAGCTTGCAAAATATTACGGCGTTACCACCGACGCGTTGCTTGGACTGTCCGAGGGCAAAAAGCAGAACACAAAAGCGCAAATGCGCGCGATGCTCGAGGGCCTTGACCACCGCGAGGCCGTGCTTAAGGCCTTTGAGGTGTCAAGAACGCTCATCCAGGCAATGTGCCGGTGCGGAGGCTCCAAAACCGACTGTCACGACGTTGTGCCGCAGAGTACGGAGCGCTATTGCCGCTCCCAAATATCGCTTGCCGACTTCTTCAGCTTTTCCGCAAGCTCCGATGAGGTGAATCTGGCGGTCATGCTGCTGCGCAATCGGGCGGATCTTGCGTGGCTGGGACAGCCGGAAAAGCAAAAAAGGATAGCGCGGCTGTTCAAATTCCTGTCCGACGAGGATACGCTGACAGTGATGTATTTCATACACTCCAAGACCTGCTCCGACAGCTTTACTGCCGACTATGTCGCCGCAGCGACCGGCCTCGACGAGTCGCGCGTCACCGAGATACTTGAAGAATTTCGGGCGGTCAACGGCGAGTGCAGACGGGTGACGGCGCAGCTGTCCGAGGGCGAGGTTGGGGTGTATGATTGCGGCGGCGACGGCATTATCCTGACCCTGATCTCACTTGCATTTGAAAAAGTGTGCGGCCAAAAGATCTACGATTACAATTACAGTAGCAGCTGTAAAATGATAGGGGGTAAACACGATGAGCTTATCGGCTAATATTAAAAGATCGCGCCTTGAGGCGGGTATGACACAGGAGCAGCTGGCTACGCGGCTGGGCGTGTCGGCGCAGGCGGTGTCAAAATGGGAGACGAGCGAAACCTACCCCGACGGCGCGATGCTCGTCCCGCTGGCAAACGAGCTCGGCGTCTCGCTGGACGAGCTGTTCGACAACGAGGCGGTCTCAATGGCAGATATTTCGGTCAAGATACGTCATCTGCTGCGCAATACGGCGGCAGGTGAGCGTTTTGAAGTCGTACGCGACATTTGCTGGCAGATAGAGCGCGGGCTGTTCAACTGCCGCATGGAGATGGGCAAAAAATACGATCCGAATGAGATAAAAACGCAAAAAAGGTCGTCATATATACTTGATGGCACGGGATTTACCATGGTCTCCAATGGCGACGAGCCATTTTTCGCAGTATTTCCGCAGCCGTCGGAGGGATATGGGCATTTTCTGAAGAACAGGGAAGAGCTGAGAGAGGTGTTTGAGGCCCTCTCACACACGGATACCATGGATGCGGTGGTTTATTTGTATCGGCATACCACCAAAAATTACGTTTTTGAGCCCGCCGTCCTTGGTCGTGAGCTGAGCATCTCGGAGGATCGGCTGGAGGGACTGCTGGATGAGCTGCTGCTCCTTGGGGTGATAGCGGTGCGCGAGGTGACTATCAACGGCCGTCCTCGGCGTCTGTGCTATTCGCGCCCCAGCCACGGTCTGCTGGCGCTGTTTCTTGTGGCGCATGAGCTGGGCTACCGCGGGAGCTACTGCTTGCAGGCGGATAATAGAATAGAGGCGTTTTTTAAGTAAGGATGTTTTGACGCTTGTCAAGCAAACAAAAGGGCGTCAGCGCAATGCCGCTGGCAAAGCGCTGACGCCTTAGGTTTATTCGGTTATTTATCAGTCGTTGCCGTAAGCGGAGATGAGTGTCTCCAGCTTCTTGGGCATCTGCTTCTTTATAGCCTTGCACTGCGAAGCCCACTGGTTTGCGGTGTTCTTTTCGATAGCATTACGGAAGTTACCCTGACCAACCAGAACACTGGAGAATATACGGCCAAGGTCGAAGGAAAGGTTGCTGCGGATGAGGTCGTACATCTCGGCGGCGTTTTCATCGTCGGAGTACTTGTACTTAAGCGAAACCTCGAACAGCTCGGGGGTTACATTGCGATAGGACTCGGATGCGTACACCTCAAGATATGCGGACAGCATCTCGAGCTCGTCTTCCTTAGCGTCGATCGGAATGCCGTACAGGGAGAAGGGGTTACCGATGATGGTAACGAAGCGCTCCTGAGCGGAATCGTACTTGGGGAAGGGAACGATAGCGAAGTTCAGATCCTCGTTATCGAACTTGGTGATGGAGATACGGCAACGGTCAGTAGCGAACAGCAGGTTACCGGCATTGAACTCGGTCTGGTGCTTACCCTGGCTGCTTCCGTAGATGACGTCGTTGGTGTTGTACATAGCGTTGGTCAGCATCTCGAGCGTCTTGATGACCTTCTCGCCGGAGAAGGATTCGGAGAGCTGGAGGTTGCCGTTGGCATCCTTATCAACGATGAGGGCGCCGGAGCCGTAGAACCAGGGGTCAGTGTGAATGGAGGCGGACATGTAGCCGAAACGGTCGCCGGTATTCTTGATACCGTCTGCGTTCTGATCGATGTAAACATTCTCACACATGGAGAGGAACTTTTCGTATGTCCACTCGTTGTTCTGAACCAGCTCATAAACATTGGGCAGATTCATATCGGAGATGATATCGGTGTTTACAAAGGTAACGTACATCATGTACAGCGCGTTGGCGGAGATATCGCCGGATGCGAAGTACAGCTTGTCGTTGATGGTTGCCTCGGTGATCAGACGGTCCGGCCACCAGGGCTTATCAAAGTTGAGATAGCTGCAATTGTCGTCAAGCAGGTTGTAGCACATGCCCTTACTTGCCGTAGCGGCGATGGAAAGGCTGTATGCTGCGAAGACGTCGAACTCGCCGCCGCCTGCCTGAATGGAGTTGTTTACGTAGCTGACCCAGTCATTAACATGGCTGGAGTTGGCCTCGGTGGAAACAAAGGCCAGGGTGACATCGAGACGGTCCTCGATGTTGAGGTTACGCTGCCAAATAGCGTCGTTTACGTTCTCACCTATCTGACCCTCGGACTCAAACTCCTCGTGCTCCTGGTCAGACCAGTAAAGCAGAGTGATGGTCTTGCCCGTGTACTTGAGGCTGGCGGGGACATCATCCGCCTCGTACTGAGAGGAGGTGTCCTGCGGGTTGTTGCCACTGTTACCGCTATCACTGGGGGTATTGCCCTGCGACGGTGTAGTGGTAGTGTCACTGCTGTCTCCGGGATTGGCACATGCCACGACGACGCACATGAAGGTCATCAAAGCCAACAGTATGCAGCCAAGCCGAATAAAGGTGCTTTTTTTCATTGGATTATTGCTCCTTCTGAATTATTTGCTTTTGCCGGAGTCCATCCAGGACGAGCAGCCCAAGGATATGTGGCCGACCTGTTAAAGCCTGCCGCACCACCGACATTTGTTGCTCTTTATTATACCACTTAAAGGGGGAGATTGTCAACCACCAAAAACAAATACCGTCAATATTGATATATTTGATAGTTTGAAATTGTGCATTACTAACAAATGATGCGCCATTATATGGCATTCTGCCCGTACCACATTTGTCGGCTTCAAGAGCTTGATGAACATAAAAAATCCCCACAGACGATCGCCTGTGGGGATTTTGTTTTTATCAGTTTATGCTGCGGGAACGGGCTCCGGAGTGGGGGTTACGGCATCCTCGGCGGTCGTCTCAATGTACAGCTCGTAATTCTTGAGGCGAGTCTTGGTGAAGATGCGGTTTGCATAGTAGGAGGAGCCGACCTTGGACAGCTGGTTGCTTGTGACGTAAGCGTCCTGGTTAAATATGATCGGGATGATGGGCATCTTATCGAGCAGCATGCTTTCTGCCTGGTGCAGCAGCGTTGCTCTGGCGTTGATATCCTTCTCAGCAAAGGCGGATTCGATCAGCGCATTGTATTCCTCGTCATCAAAGCCGGTGATGTGGGGGACGAGCTCATAATTGAGCGTGGTCATATCGATAGCCTGACCTGCGAAGGCCTTGGCGAGCGGTGCCAGCATGGCGAATGCGTCGGCGGAGGCCGATACATAGTCAAGCGCAGCAACCTCGTAATTGCCGGTGTAGATGGCCTCGTTAAAGGCGTCATCCAGAATATCCTTGGCGATTTCCTGCGTCAGCTTGTTGTAGTCATCGTTTTCAACGGCCTTGAGGGCGTTGACAGTGACGTTAAAGCCAAGCTGCTTCCATGCAGCGGCAACGGCCTCTGCTATCATCATATGCACGTCAGACTCGGCACGAACGGTGATAGCGAAGCTGTACTTGGAGGCGGTAATGCCGGCAGCGGACAGCTCAGCCTGTGCAGCGGACATATCAGCCGTGGTTGCTATGATGTTACCGCCAACCTCGCGGAACAGCTTTTTAACAGACTTTGCGTCGAACACGCCGTAGGGAACAAGTCCGGTAGCGGCCTTGGCAAAGACGACGGACTGCGCTATGGCCTCGCGGTCTATGGCCAGTGACAGTGCGCGGCGCACGTGCTCGTTTGCAAACAGATATTCACCCTCGCCGCCGTTGGCTATGAGCGCCTTCTCGTTGAGGAAATATGAATGAGTAGACATTTCGTCTGTGATCTCGGCCTCATCGGCGAGGTCAGCTCTGAGCGATACCGGGATTTCACCGATATAGAACAGTGTGCCGGCGTCGTAAAGCGATTTGATCTCCTCTGCGGTGGCAGAGAAATCAATGAGGAGACGGTAGGGAGTAACGGACTTATCCAGCGCATCCTTGTTCTTGTCGCGGAAGTAGTAGGCGTTGCGCTCGAGCGTCATGGACTCTTCGCCCTCGGTGTAGTTTGCAGAGCGGAGCGTGAAGGGGCCGGAGCAGACCGTTGTTGCGGGCTTCTTGGCCCAGTCTATATTCTTAGCAACGATATCCTCACGCAGCGGAACGAGTGCGGGGCTGGTGAGGTTAAGGATGAACTGGTCATAGTCGATCTTGGTTTCGAAGGTTATCTCGAGAATATTCTGCTCGGGGTCGGAGATGCCGAGGTCGTCGATAGAGCAGTCGCCCTCGACAACGGCGCGCGCGTTTTTGATATCAAACAGCAGCGCGGCGGCGGTGTCCGAGTTTTCAACCTCGAAGATACGCTTCCACGCATATATTACGTCTGCGGCGTCAACACTTATACCGTCGGACCAGCAGGTATCATTGAGCACTATGGTCATTTTGTGCTGATTGGTCTCCTCATCGTCAAAGATGGTGTAGCTCTTGACGAGATCCTTCTTGACCTTGCCGTTTTCGTCGAGCTTGAAAAGTCCCGAGTAGAGCAGGCTGACGATCTTCTGGGTCGTGCGGTTGTTGAGTGAGTAGGCGGGATCGAGCTCATAAATGACATCGGTTATATACATTTTGATGTATGCGCCCTTATCCTCCTCCTCGTCCTCATCTTTGGAATCCGTGCCGGAGTCGCCGCAGGCCATGAGCATGGGGAGCAGCATCAGCAGGCAGAGTATCAGGGAAATTAATCGCTTAGTCATGATTGGAAACATCCTCCTTGTGCAAAAGAAAAAATCGGAACATCGCGGATACGAACAGTATTGCTCCATACATTATAACATCAAATCGCAGTTTTATCAATATGGTATTATGAAGTTAAAAAAATATTCGGAAATTTGCACAATAACGCACCCTCATATATATGCAATTTACACATAAAAAAGGCGTCACTGTGCTGTCCGGCAGCGTTCCGGTGACTATATTATAAATGAATTTTGTAAAAAAAGCAAGAGCGAAACGGGAATTTTTATTAATATTTATTTTGCGGCGCACGGCGACGCAGACCCGGCAAGCGGAGGGGAGACAAAATGTCCTTGATTGAAAATGATGCCGCCTATGCGCACAGTGATCTGGCGCTTGAGTGTGCTGCAGACGATGCCGCGCTGACCTCGGAGCGGCGGGGCGATTGCACAGTGACGAGGCTAAGCGTTCGAGACGAGCGCGAGGCTGAGAAATACGGCAAGCCGCGCGGCAATTATGTCACCGTCGAGTGTGGGCGCATATGGGAGCGCGACGATGAGGGGCTCGACGGCATCGGCGAGGTGCTGACGGACGAGCTGCGCCGCATGTGCAGTCGCATGTGTGGATGCGAGATGAGCAGCGAGCTTGGTGTGCTGGTGGCGGGGCTGGGTAATGCTGAGATAACGGCCGACGCCATCGGTCCCGAGACTGTTCGCCGTGTTGAGGCAACGCGGCATCTGCGCACCTATCTGCCGGAGGCCTACCATGCGCTGGGCAGCTGTGCCATTTCGGCCATAGCCCCCGGAGTGCTGGGGCAGACGGGAATTGAAACTGTCGAGCTGATACGCGGGGCGGTCGAAAACGTGCGGCCGCAGCTGGTAATTGCCGTCGATGCGCTGGCGGCGAGGTCGGTCGCGCGGCTGGCAACGACGGTCCAGCTGTCAGACAACGGACTGAGCCCCGGCTCGGGCATTGGCAACATGCGCCGCGCGATAGTGCATGAGACGGTTGGCGTGCCGGTGCTGGCGATCGGCGTGCCGACGGTGGTGTCGAGCACGACACTGGTATATGACGCGCTCAGTCGCGCCGGCGTGCAGCAGCTGAGCGTGCAAAGCGCCCGGGCGCTCGAGCAGGGACGTGACTTTTTTGTCTCGCCCAAGGAAAGTGACGTTATCGTCAAAAAGGTGGCGGCGCTGCTGGCGCGTGCCATCGGCGGCGCACTTCAGATACGGCCCTGACCTCCGATAGATTGCACCGCCATAGAATAAAGTGGCGCAGTGTGGCATATAATACCATACAAACCATGGAGGTGCAAAATGGAACGCGAAAGGGTCAACGTATTTGATAGTGGGCGGCTGCCGGCGCCGAGAGGGGAGCTTCATATGCGGTCGTCAGGAGGCGCAGCGGTGCGGGTTTTGGCGCTGGGAATGGCCATTTTTTCGATCATTTTTGTGCTGTGCTGCTTCGGAGTCAGTCTGAAAGAGCAGGGAATTGGCCCGGATGATCTCGAATCGTCGCAGATGTGCGGTGCGGTCGGGACATCGTCGACGGTGCCGCCGGACACCTCGTCAGACGCCTCGCCGGACGCCTCGCCGGACACCTCGTCAGACGCCACTCCGGATGCCGCACAGCCTGCCGTTACCGACATATATGCTTACGACGCCGCCGCTGTCCCGGTGGGGCATGTTGGCATTCGTCCGTACGACCTCAGTCTGCGTGAGCTTGGTGACAGCTTTATGTATAACAGCACCTCCTATTCGCCCAGTGTCTCGGCACTGCGACAGCTGGATACCCGGCCGGCGCTGGTGGACACGGTGTCGGCGCCTGTCGTGCTTATAATACATACGCACGGCACCGAGGCCTACAGTCCGGAGGGCAGCATCTCATATGACGGCGTCAGTACGCTGGCGCGGTCAAGCGACGTGACGCAAAATGTGGTGGCCGTCGGGCGTGTGATGGCCGAGGTGCTTAACAGCAAAGGCGTCAGGACGCTGCACTGCGAGATAATGCACGATGAGCAGTCCTATCGCGATTCATATTCGCGCGCGGCAGCGACCATCCGTGAGTATTTGCAGAAATACCCTTCAATTAAATATGTCTTCGATGTGCACCGCGACTCAGTGACGGATCAGTCCGGCGCGCTGCTGCGCCCGGTGACAGCGTCGGGCGGACGGGTGGCGGCGCAGGTCATGTGTGTCGTCGGCAGCGATGAGGGCGGCGCTGACTACCCGGACTGGCAGCGCAATCTGGCCTTTGCACTGCGTCTGCGGTCGGAGCTGAACAGCGCCTGCGCGGGGCTGGCGCGGCCGGTCTGCCTGCGCAGCTCGGCATATAACCAGCAATATGCGCCTATGTCGCTGCTGCTGGAGATCGGGTGCAGCGGGAATTACCTTGGCGAGGCGCTGGAGGCCGGGCGGCTGTGCGCACAATCGCTGGCAGAGCTGATAAAGGGATGATAACACATTGGGCGGCGAGGCATGATTTTAGCTTCGCCGCCCAACAGCTTTGTGGGGGTTATTCCTTATGGTTCTCGAGGCGATACTGCCGCGGGGTCATGCCGCGCAGACGCACGAAGGTGTTATAGAACTGTGGCTTGCTTTTGTAGCCGACGGCGTCGGATATTTGCTCTGCGGACATATCCGTCGTGCTGAGCAGCTCGGCTGCCATGTCGATGCGCTTGCCGGTGATGTAATCGGACAGGTTCATGCCCTTGTGCTTTTTGAACATGCGCGAAAAGTATGCCGAGTTGTAGCGGAAGCGATCAGCCAGCTCCTCCTGCGAGATATTCTCGGTGAAGTGTTTGTCGACGTATTCCAGCGTGACTGAAATGATATATGCCGGATCGCGGTTGGCCAGCTCACTGCGTGCACGCTCCATGGCGCGTGCCAGGTATTGCGTCAGCAGTCCCACCAGCTGGCGGTTGACGGCTCTGAAATCGCCGGCCTTTTTTTCGTTTTCGCGTATCAGTGTGCGCAGGACGAAGTCCAGCACCTCCAGCTCGTAGGCGTTAAGCGTCAGCTCCGGCTGGTACTCATTTTCAGTGTAAAAAATGCGGCGCAGCTGCTCAGCGTCGGCCAATGACTCGAAAAAATCCGCCGACAGCAGCAGCTCGCGGTATTGCAGCTCGCCCTCGGGGCGCAGCGCGTGCGGCACCGCGCGGTCGATAAAATAGACCGTGCCGCTTTTGAGCTCGTAGGGCTTGCCGTCGATCAGCTGGCTGCCCTCACCCGCAATCGGCAGGATGAGATCGAAATATGCGTGAGTGTGCTCGTCCTCGCGGGTGTCGCAGACGCTGCGCAGGACGCCAAAGCAGTCACCCTGGGGTACAAATTCTGTAATGTAGTAGTTGGTCATGCTTATCTCTCCGTTTCATTCGCGCTTATTATGGCACAAAAAACGCCGCTTGTCAAGAGCAAAATGTACTATTTTTTGATATCATTCTCGAGGCTCTGCCTCGAGCTCCACCAAGGGGACTTTTTCGAGAAAAAGTCCCCTTGAAGCTCCAAAAAGCTTTCACCGGAAGGATGCGAGCCCCAATGCGCCGAATGAGGCCATAGCCGGGTGCTTTTTTGCAAAAAGTTTGCGCTCGGCTATTGACATTTTTTCGGGGCAGGGTATAATTTATATGATAGACTGTCGCATGCCGTGTCACGGTATCGCAGCGGCAGCTCAGAACAGGAGCCTTCGACATGCAATATAGATTTTCGGACAAGATCGCCGAGCTTAAGCCCAGTGCCATCAGGGAAATGTTCAAAAACGTCACCGATCCCGACGTTATCTCGTTCGCGGCGGGCAATCCGTCGCCCGAATCCTTCCCGGTCGAGCAGCTGGCGCGGCTTTCGGCTGATATTTTCGCCAATTCCGCAAGCGCGGCGCTGCAATACAGCGTTACCGACGGCTATGGGCCGCTGCGTAAGACGGTGGCGGCGCGGCTGCGCTCGCGCTTTGGCATCGGACGCTCGACGGCGGCCGGCGACGCATATGACGACACCACCATAATAGTTTCGGGTGGGCAGCAGGGAATCGAGCTCGCCTGCAAGGTGCTGTGCAATGAGGGCGACGCCGTGCTGTGCGAGGATCCGACCTTTGTGGGCGCACTCAACGCCTTCCGCTCCTGCGGCGCAAGAACGGTCGGCGTCCCGCTTGAGGAGGACGGTCTCGACCTCGACGCGCTTGAGGCCGCCATACAGCGCACGCCGCGTGTGCGCCTGCTCTATCTCATCCCCACCTTTCAAAACCCCGCCGGAACTGCAACATCGCTTGAAAAACGCATAAAAATATATCAAATTGCAAAGAAATATGGTATAATGATATTTGAGGACGATCCCTACGGCGAGCTGCGCTTTGCCGGGGAGCCGCTGCCCACCATCAAAAGCCTCGACGACGAGGGGCTGGTCATTTATTGCTCCTCCTTTTCAAAGATATTGTCCGCCGGCATGCGCGTTGGGCATGTGACGGCGCCGGATGCCGTGGCGCAGAAAATGGTGGTGGCAAAGCAGTCCGAGGATGTGCACACAAACATCTTTTTCCAGATGCTGTGCCATCGCTATATCACCGAATGTGACCTTGACGCACATATCGCCGACATCCGCACCATCTATCGCCGCAAATGCGGTCTCATGCTGGCGGCGCTGGAGCGCGAGCTGCCCGAGGGGTGGCACTTTACGCGCCCCGAGGGCGGACTGTTCGTCTGGTGCACGGTGCCGCAGGGCGTCTCGATGGAGGCGTTCGTCAAGCGGGCACTGGAGGGCGGCGTGGCAGTCGTCCCCGGGACGACCTTCAACTGCGACACTGACGCGCCCTCAAGCTCTTTCCGCCTGAACTACTCCACTCCGACGGATGAGCAGATAGTCGAGGGCTGCCGCCGTCTGGGGGCGGTCGCGCGGGCGTTGATATCCTGAGCGGCGAAATTTTATCACGAAGGGAGCCCTATCATGGCCTCAAAACGAACACGCGAGTTGCTGCGTCAAGCGCTGCTGCTGACGCTGGGCAGCGCGGTATATGCCGTGGCGATCTCCTGCTTTCTCGATCCCAATCGGCTGGTGCCGGGTGGAGTTTCGGGCATTGCTATCATATTAAATCATACTGTCGAGTGGCTGGACACCGGTACGGTGATCATGCTGCTAAATATCCCGCTGCTGGTGCTGGGGCTGCTCAAGTTTGGGCGGCGCTTTATGCTGTCGACGGTGTATGCCACGGTGCTTTCGTCCACGCTGATAGATGTTCTCGGCCGACTGCTTTCCGATCGTTTGCCGCTGACTGACGATCTGCCACTGGCCGCGCTGGCAGGTGGTGCGCTGATGGCGCTGGGACTGGGGCTGGTGTTCCGCGGTGGCGGCTCGACGGGCGGTTCGGATATTGTAATAAAGTTCATCCGTCTGAAGTACCGCCATATTCCCACCGGGCGCGTGTTTTTGATGGTGGATATGATCGTCGTGGCGGTGTCGGCGCTGGTGTTCCGTAACATTGAGGTTGCGCTTTATGCCGCACTGGCGCTGGTGGTCAGCGCCACGGTGCTTGACCGCGTGCTGTACGGCACCGACGAGGCCAAGCTGATCTACATCATCAGCGACCGCTGCGATGAGCTGGCGGATGTGCTGATGCGTCAGCTGGACGTCGGCGTGACCATACTTGAGGGCGAGGGCGCCTATTCGGGCAGCGACAAGCGCGTGCTTATGTGTGCGGCGCACAAGCGCACCTTCCCGCGCATACGCGAGGTGGTCACCGAGGTCGACGATATGGCCTTTATGATAGTCAGCTCGGCGCAGGAGATATTCGGCGAGGGCTTTAAAAATCACCGTTCCGGCGATCTGTAATTAATTGATAAAACTGAAAGGATATATAACATCATGATCAACGACCAAAAGATATCGTTCTCGGGCGTGCAGCCCTCCGGTAACCTGACGATTGGAAACTATCTCGGTGCCATAAAGAATTTTTCATATTTTTCCGAAAATTACAAGTGCTTTTACTGCGTCGTGGACATGCACGCCATTACTGTGCGGCAGGTTCCGGCCGAGCTGCGCCGCCGTACATATGAGACGCTGGCGCTCTACCTCGCCTGCGGCCTCGACCCCGAGAAAAACACGCTTTATGTGCAGTCGCACGTGCCGGCGCACGCCGAGCTGGCCTGGATACTCAACTGCTTCACCATGTTCGGTGAGCTTTCCCGCATGACGCAGTTTAAGGACAAGAGCGCCAAGCACGCGGACAACATAAATGCCGGCCTTTTTACCTATCCCAGCCTCATGGCGGCGGATATACTGCTGTATCAGACCGACGTGGTGCCGGTCGGCATCGACCAGAAGCAGCATGTTGAGCTGACGCGCGACATCGCCGAGCGCATAAATCAGCTCTACCCGGGGCTTTTCACAGTTCCCGAGCCCGTCATCCCGACAAACGGCGCCAAGATCATGTCGCTGGCCGAGCCGACCAAGAAAATGAGCAAATCGGACGAAAATGAGAACGCCGTGGTGCGTATTCTCGATGACCGCGACACTATTATGCGCAAGTTCCGCCGCGCCGTGACGGATTCCGAGGCGGCCGTCCGCTTTGCCGAGGGCAAGGACGGCATCAACAACCTCATGACCATATATTCCTGCTTCACGGGTAAGTCGAAGGACGAGATCGAGCATGAATTTGAGGGTCGCGGCTATGGTGACTTCAAGAGCGCCGTTGGTGAGGTGTGCGCTGACGCGCTCGCGCCGGTGCAGGCCGAGTTCGGGCGTCTGTGCGCGGACAAGGCGTATCTCGAATCGCTTATGAAGAAGGGCGCCGACGAGGCGGCATACTATGCGCGCCGGACGCTGTCCAAGGTCAAGAAAAAGCTGGGATTCATAATTTAAAAGGGTAGCTGTACTGCAATTTTTGGAATTTTGCTGATTGACAGCAGGACGGCGGCGTGGTATAATAATGCGTCGGGTGTGCTGGTCTCAGCAGTGCAATAGCTCCCGCTATACGTAAATAATAATATGCCACCGCGGTGGCAGCGGATGCGCTGTTCCCGCTGGCGCGCCGCACGTGGTGTGATGGCGCAGGAGGTGCTTTTAATATGTCAAAACTTGAAATACCTGCCGGCTACAAGCCGGAGCTGTCGTTGCGGCAGACTGAGGTTGCCATCAAAAAGGTTAAGGATTTTTTTGAGAGGGATCTGTCAATACAACTCAACCTGACCCGTGTGTCGGCGCCGCTTTTTGTCGATGCGCGCAGCGGCCTTAATGATAACCTCAACGGCGTTGAGCGTCCGGTGGATTTTTCGCTGTACTCGGGCGAGCATTTTGAGATAGTCCATTCGCTGGCCAAGTGGAAGCGCATGGCGCTCAAAAGCTACGGCTTTGAGCCGGGCGAGGGGCTTTATACCGACATGAACGCGCTGCGCCGCGACGAGGAGACCGATAATATACACTCCATCTTCGTCGACCAGTGGGACTGGGAAAAGGTCATCCGCCACGAGGATCGCACGCTTGACACCTTCCGTCACGCCGTTAAGCTGATATACGCCTCGCTGCGGCATACCGAGATATTTATCGCCGACGACTACAATTTCATCAATCGCCTGCTGCCTGAGCGCATAGAGTTTGTCACCTCACAGCAGCTGGAGGATCGCTACCCCGACAAAACGCCCAAGCAGCGCGAATATCTCGCTGCACGTGAGTATGGCGCTGTCTGCATCATGCAGATAGGCGGAAAAATGAAGTCCGGGCAGATACATGACGGCCGTGCGCCGGATTACGACGACTGGACAATGAACGGCGACATAATCGTCTATTACCCGGTGCTGGATATCGCGTTTGAGCTGTCGAGCATGGGGGTGCGCGTCGATGAAGCGGCGCTGCTGCGCCAGCTGAATGAGGCCGGCTGCCCTGAGCGTGCCGAGCTGCCCTTCCACCGCGCCCTGCTCGAGGGAAAACTGCCGTACACCATCGGCGGCGGCATCGGACAATCGCGCATGTGCATGTTCTTTTTGCGCAAGGCGCACATCGGCGAGGTGCAGTCGTCGTACTGGGACGAGGAAACGCACCGCCGCTGCGCTGAAAACCACATATACTTATTGTAAAAACGTGCAGCTCTGCACGCTAAAGCCAAAAAGCCAATCCCGGGTGGGATTGGCTTTTTCTGTGAACGCTAAAATCAGCTTTGCATTTTATCGATCATTTCAATAGGGAACGGCGGCATCGCTATCGGCTTCATGGCAATGCTCATCAGCTTCATGGGGTTGTCGTCTGCGGCGACGCGGTTGGAGCTGAGCGCACCGCAGCGCTTGCAGCGGTGGATGAGCGCCCATTCGCCGTTTCCGCGCACCCAGACGGCGATCGGCTCCATAATGCCGCCGCAGTCGGCCTCGCGGTCGCCGGGCTCGTTGTCAAGATGAAGGCTGCAAAGGCAGTTGGGGCAATGATTACGATGGTCGCTGCCGGCCTCGCCCGGTGTTACGAGACGTCCGCACACCTTGCAGGTGAAGACCTCATCGCAGGGATGCGTTTTGTAATAGCCCTTTTCGTATTGCTTGCGCTTATTTTCACGGTTCATATGCTGCTCCTCCTGAGCGGACGACACTGCCGCCCGAGTTTTATATGTAGATCTCTTATATTATATTACACTTTCGCGCCGCTGTCAAGCACCGCCGCGCCCTTCACACAAAAGGTCTGCCCGCACCGTGGCGCAGGCAGACCTTGCTTTTATTTTGCTCCCTCAACAGACTCCTTGAGCTGCTGCTTTTTGGCGATCAGCGCCTGCTCGACAGCTGCAATGTCCTCGGCGTGAGCCGCCTCAAACTTGTCAAAGAAGCCGTCCTTGGCAGCGTTCATAGCAGCCTCAAGCTCGGCAGCCGATTCGGTAAGCCGCGCTTCGATGTCCTCGTCAAATATGGTGCTCTCAAGCTCCTTCAGCTTGCTTTCGGCCTGCTTCATGCGCTCCAGCACCTTGTCGATGGCCTCGTTTGCCCGCTGACCCAGTGCCTCGTAGGCCTCGAGAGCCTTGTTGTACTGCTCCTCGCTCAGCTGAAGCGTGACCGACGCCGACGCGTATTCCTCGCCGTTTATGTCAAGCGAGGCGGTATATGTTTTCTGCTTGAGCAGCTCAACCTTGGCGTCGCGCAGCTCGGCGAGCGATTTTTGGTACTCGGAATCAGGGGAGACCAGCAGCTCGTAGCGCAGCTCCTCAAGCTCGGCGATGACTGCACTGTAAACGTCCAGCGCCGTCTTATAGGCCGTGTAGGTGAGGTTATAAAGCCCGCCCATACCCTGGATTATCTTAGCCGTGGCCTGACTTTCAGCGAAGGCTATCTCATATTCACGTGCAGCGTAGTAAGCATTGCGCATGTCCTCGGTCAGCAGCAGGGCGGTTTCGATGCGCCCCAGGGCGATGACCTTGTACAGCTGCTCGTCTGTCATGCCGGACAGCTGCTCCTCGCTATAAAGCCCGGTTTCGAGTGCCAGCTGACGCAGTGCTGCCGTCTCAAGCGCGTCGATGCGTTCGACCTTGCCTTCAATGTCAAATTTCTCGAGCACTGCCTCGGCCTTTTTTTCAACTGCCTTTTGTAGCTGCTCGGTGTATTTCGAGCCGCCGGATACCGAGATCCTGACGGTGTTGTCAGATACCTCAACATTGCCCTGTACCAGATACCCTGTCTCGGCCGCCAGCGATACCACCAGCTCGACCGCCTCCTCGGGCGTCTTGCCGACCAGCGCCTCTCCGGCGATCAGAATGCTGCCATCGTCGTTCAGCGCGGTGGCCGACACGACCATGTTTTCATCATCGACCATCAGCTCAATGCTGGGGTTGATGTCCACTGTCAGTCTTGTAACGGTCCCCTCCTCGGGCGCCACATTTGCGCATGAAACGAATACAAAAGATGATATTACCAGAACGATGACCATTGACAAGCACAGAATTCTTTTCTTCATATGATTATTGTTCCTTTCTGCAACGGAGCTTTATCGATCCTATGCACCACCATTATATCAAATAACAGGGACGGTGAATATAGTCAAAACACTGACAATGATCAGTTTTTTATCATTGTCAGTGTTTTGCATGGTGATTATTATGCTTTTGCGGCGTTTAGCAGCGTCATATCCAGCGTTCCCTTGAGTATGCGGGCGAAACGGTCGACAATTTCCTGCGGCTGCTCACGCATGCCGCCCGACATCCAGCTTAGCAGCAGGCCGATCATGCTGTAGCTGTATACCGAGCATATCATGCTGATGTCAGCGTCGTCAAGGGTGATATTGAGATAGCGGCACCGCCCGGATATCATCTCGCGGACGCACCGGGTAGCGAAGCCCTGCAAAAAGTCCTGTATCTGTCGCAGGTCGACCGAGGCAAACACCTTGGAATAAAACGCTTTGTCCTTGAGCACCTCGTCGAATACGGCGGCGTAGTCCAGCTGCCAGGTCTCATATGTAAAGCTTTTGCTTATCGAGGCGCGCAGCTTTTCCTCAATGGCATAGCTGAGCATATCATAAATGTCTTCAAAGTGGTAATAAAACGTCATGCGGGCAATGCCGCAGTTTTCGGCTATGTCGCTTATTGTGATGCGGTCGAACGGCTTATCCTTCAGAATTTTGGTGAAGGAGCGCACGATCTCGTTTTTGGTGAATGCAGACATTAATACCCTCCATTACCCGGCCTCGCACCGGTAGAATGATTTATGATGTATAATTATAGCACGCTTTAATCCAAAATGCAAGTCGTCATGACAAAATAATACATCAGCGGACGAGGGCGCACATTATGGGATGCATGTCGTGAACAGTATGAAAACGTTGAATTTTTTATTGACACGGCGCGGGTTCTGTGATATTATAAGGGCAGCTAGTCCCAACTATTTTAAGCCGAAGCCCGGCAGGAGGATATGTTTATGTTCAAAAGGCTTACCTGTACATTGTTAGTCATGCTGACAGTAATACTTTTGCTCCCTATCGGCACCCTATCGGTGTCCGCTGCCACAGAGCTTGATGTCAAGTGGAATTCAGGCTATGTCGGTCACAGCACAAATTCCAACTTCAAAAACAAGCTGTCCGGTGACTCCGCCAAATGGCGCTACACCGACATCATAACCGTCGAGAAGGCGGGCACGCGCATTCATTTTACGCTGGCCGGCTCCTACCCCTCGAATGCAGTTTGGGTGTTCTCGACCTGGAAGCAGTCCGGCTCTGCCTGGGTGCTTGACACCGACGGCACCAACCTCGAGGGCACGTCGTCCTATGAATACGTAGGCCAGACCAAGTCTGCCAGCGGCATGGATTATGAGTTTATCACCGACCGCGATAACCAGTCCATCCGTATCTGCATAGGCTACAGTGATGAGCTTGGCCTGCCCAAGGTGTATTCCGAGGCGACGACTGCCGCCACCACCCGCGCACAGCTCGAGGCGCTGGATTTCACAGCAACGCTTGGCTCGAACGGTACCGTTGAGGGCATCCGCTGGTTCTGCGGCTATGCCAGCTCCGCCACGAACACCAACGGCTCGGCTCGTGAGGTCAAGCTGTTTTCGGCGTCCGCGTCCAGCAGCTATGCCGTCTCCAATCTCATCCGCATCCCCAAAAAGGGCACGCGTATAAGCTACACTATCAGCTCCACGACCAGTGCCTCCTACAATTCCTTCACCCGTTACAAGCAGGTTGGCTCGCACTATGAGTACGACGACGGCTTCAACGCTGCCGATAAGCTGGCCACCTCCGGCAACACCTTCACCTACATAACTAGCGAGGATAACGAGGTCATCCGCCTCTGCTGCCGCCCCAATGTGCAGTACACGTCGGTGTACATCGATGCTCCGATCACTGTTAAGTGGGAGCAGACGAGCGAGGCCGGCTCGCTGGCCTCACGCGGCGAGCAGAAGACCGTTTGGCCGGATCCCGAGCCGCGCAGCCTTGTCACCGGCGCACCGCTCCTTGGCACCGTCGTTGACGTCAAGTGGAACAACGGCTATGTCGGCTCACAGTATCATACGACCTCGCCGTTTGCGATTGCATCGCCGAGCAGCCAGGTCTATTCCTACTCCGATGTCTTCACCGTGCCCACGGCCGGTACGACTGTGCTTTTCTTCGATCAGACCTACACCGATTTCGATGGCAGCGCATATGCCTCCACCAGCGCAATGGCCGTGTCACACTGGAAAAAGCGCGGCTCGCAGTGGATATTCGATAAGGAAAAGGTCTACCTCACGGGCTGCGATGTCTACAACATCAAGCTGACGGATGAATACCGCTACTACGCCTACACCACCACCGAGGATAACGAAAACATACGTCTCTGCCTGCGTTACGGCGCCATGTACGCCGGCGAGGCGCAGATCGCCCCTGCGGTCTATTTCATTGATCAAACCGATTTCGCCGCACTGACCGCCGCAACCGACAGCAAGCTTGTAGCGCAGTCCTACACCGATCTTTCGGGCAGTAGCGTCAGCTATAGCGTCTATCTGCCCGCCGACTACAGCGCCGATAAGCAGTACACGCTGGTGCTTGACACATCAGCGGACGGCAGCGTGGCAAAGTCGCTGGTCGAGCGCGGCTACACCGGTATGGTCATTGCCTGCAACGACACGCTTGAGCGGGCGCTGCGTGTGCTCGACGAGGCATGTGAGCATTACCCGGTCAAGGTGTCCGATCTGCTGTTCGTCGGCGATGAGGCACTGGCCGCTCACGCTGCAAAATTTGAAAATATCCGCCTCTGCC
This sequence comes from uncultured Lachnospiraceae bacterium, assembly GCA_964463325.1. Taxonomy (GTDB): domain Bacteria; phylum Bacillota; class Clostridia; order Oscillospirales; family CAG-272; genus UMGS1002. The sequence continues at coordinate 20,377 of CAYXBY010000004.1, forward strand.
AGTCCATGCTGCTGACCTCCGGCAAGGCACCAACGGTGTCCTTTACCGAGATCAAGACGCTTGACAGCTTTGCGTCTGTCGACGAGGCGGCAAGCTGGCTGGTCGGTCAGGCTGAGCCCTACTACACCCTGCTCGACGGCCTGAAGCTTTACGCCATCGGCGACAGCTATTTCGGCGGCTCGCAGCTGGGTCAGCATCAGACCTGGGTCAACCTGCTTGGCTACAAGTACGGCATGACCTTCCATAACTACGGCATCGGCGGCAATACGCTGGCCTCGGCCTCCGGCATCGGCAGCAACCAGCCGCCCATGTACACCCGCTATGACGAAATGCCTGACGGCGCCGACATATACATCATCGAGGGCGGCCGCAATGACCGTCATTACAACGTCCCCTTCGGCCAAAATACCGATAACAAGGGCAACACCATCAAGGGCGCTATCAATGTCATGATCGCTGGCATACGCAAGAACAATCCTGATGCGCTGATAGTGCTGGTCACGCCCTGGAGCCACAAGAAGGAGAGCGGATATCTCGGTACCAACGACGATTATGCCGACACCATCCGTGAGCTTGCTGAGTATTACAACGACCCGCACATCGTCTGCCTCTATGCAGCCGACACCGAGTTTACCGGCATCGACATGTCGGATGCACAGTGCCGCAAGAAGTATTGCATCACGCCGAGTGACGTCAGCCACCTTAACGCGGACGGCATGTATATGGTCGAGCCTAAATTTGAAAAGTGGATCGCCGAAAAGTACGCCGCGCTTAATTCGCTGACGCTTGAGAATGCTGCCGACGCTGACAAGTTTGTTGCGCCCCAGCCTACAGATACAACCCCGGCCGACACAACGACAGCAGCTCCCGGTGACGATATACAGACCACAACAGCGCCGACCGACAACACCGGCAGCGGCTGTGGATCAGTCGTCGCGCTGGGCATGCTTGCCTGCCTGCTGCCTGCCGCTGTAATCGTTTGCCGCAAGCGCCGCAACGATTAACTCTTAATAGCGCACTTAACCGCCGGCGGACTCTTCACAGGGCCCGCCGGCCACCCTCAAGGCTGTGCAGTGCGTGGATTTGAGAGGGCATACCCATCATTATCAAAATGGACTTATATGAGACCTCGGCAGCTGGCCGCGCGTCTTATATAAGCCCATTTTTGCTTGTGGGACAGAGCTGAGGCTATTTCCCAAAGGCCTGCTCAAGCAGTTCCAACAGACGGAAGCGCAGCTTGTATTTTGTGCCGCCCGTCTCAGTGACGATTTTGTATTGCTCCGGCGTCAGTCCGGCCTGGATGAAGGCGTCCTCTGAGCTTTTGCGGTCGGCGGCGCCGTAGCACAGGTTGGGGAAGAGCACACACCACCAGTTTTGCCCCTCGGCCTCGCCAATGCAGACGCGCAGTGACATGTACTCTCCCGCCGGAAAGCAGACGGCCTCGTAGCTGCGGGTGGGGTAGTCCTCATAGTCGAGCAGCACGGTGACGTTATAGTCATAGCCGCTGTCGCGGACGGTGGCGAGCGCGCATCTGCGCAGTGACTCAAGCGAGCCGCTCAGCGCCGCCACAGCCTCGGTCCGGTCGCGGCAGCCGCTGACGATGGCGCTTGCCCGCTCGAGCACGCTGTCGCGTACCCGCAGCTTGAGCGCCTGATCCTCGGCACTGTCGGAATTGGCCAAAACGTGCAGCCGCACCACGCTGTCATATATCTCGGCCTCGCCGTGCGTTGGCAGTGCGCCGAGAACGAGCATCCCTGTGAGCATAAATGTGCAGAATATTGCGAGTCTTTTCATGATTATGTTAAGTGCCTCCTTAGTTGGTAAAATATTGTTTGACATGGCGGCGCTTTTTTATTCAATTATTTTTGCAATTCAGTTTATTTTTGCCGCAGTGATTGACAAGGCGACAAAAGTATGATAAAATAATAACAAATTATAAGGGAGAGTTTGCATTATGAAAAAAATGATTTCACCTTCACTTATGTGTGCCGATTTTCTTAACCTCGGCCGCGAGCTCAAGGCTCTTGAGGAGCAGGGCATAGAATACCTTCACATCGATATCATGGATGGCGTTTTCGTCCCCAACTATACGCTGGGAACCGACTTCATCAAGAAGCTGCACCGCGCCACCAGCATTCCGCTGGACATTCACCTCATGATCGACCGTCCCGATTGCAAAATGGACCGCTTCGAGCTGCGCGAGGGTGATTATGTGTCCATCCACTACGAATCCACGCCCCACATCCAGCGCACACTGTCCTATATCAGACAGGCCGGTGCACGCCCCATGCTGGCGCTCAACCCCGGCACGCCGCTCAGCGTCGTCGAGGAGCTGCTGCCCGACATCGACGCCGTGCTCATCATGACCGTCAACCCCGGTTATTCGGGCCAGAAGCTCATTCCGCAGACCATCGATAAGATCGCACGTCTGCGCCGCATGCTGGACGAGGCCGGCTACCCCGAGATCGAGATCGAGTGCGACGGAAACGTCTCCTTCGAGAACGCTACCAAAATGAGCCGCGCCGGCGCTAACATTTTCGTTGCCGGAACCTCCAGCCTCTACGCTCCGGGTGCTGACCTCGAGGAGAATGTCATAAAATTCCGTCAGTCCATCGCCGGCTGAGCCGTCAAAAGTGTTTATATGCGCCGCGGGCGGCAGTATACTGTCCTCAGGCGTGCTTAAATAATGTAAATCAATTCTGAAAGGAATAATTATCATGACCTACAACAAAAAGACCATTGAAGATGTTGATGTTGCCGGCAAGAAGGTGCTTGTGCGCTGCGATTTCAACGTCCCCCTGAAGGATGGCGTTATCACCTCCGATAAGCGTATCGTTGAGGCTATCCCCACCATCAAGTATCTGCTGGATAAGGGCGCTCGCGTCGTGCTGTGCTCTCACATGGGCAAGCCGAAGGGCGAGGTCAACCCCAAGTTCAGCCTGGCGCCCGTCGCCAAGAGACTGTCCGAGCTGCTGGGCTTTGACGTCCCGCTGGCTGCCGACACCATAGGCCCCGATGCTAAGGCCAAGGCCGAGGCGCTGGTTCCCGGACGCGCTATCCTGCTCGAGAACACTCGCTTTGATAAGAGAGAAGAGAAGAACGACCCCGAGTTTGCCAAGGAGCTGGCATCCTTCGGTGAAATATTCGTAAATGACGCCTTTGGCGCCGCTCACCGTGCACATGCGTCCACTGCCGGCGTTGCTATGTACGGCGGTCTGCCAGCTGTCTGCGGCTACCTCATCCAGAAGGAGATCTCCGTTATGGGTAAGGCGCTGGACAACCCCGCACGTCCCTTCGTCGCCATCCTCGGCGGTGCAAAGGTCTCGGATAAGATCGGCGTTATCAACAACCTCATCGACAAGGTCGACACGCTCATCATCGGCGGCGGTATGGCCTACACCTTCTTCAAGGCTGAGGGCAAGTCTGTCGGTACTTCCATCTGCGAGTACGACAAGCTGGATCTCGCCCGTCAGATGATGGAAAAGGCTCGCGAGCGCAAGGTCAACTTCCTGCTGCCTGTTGATAACATCATTGGCCGTGAGTACGACGAGAACACCACCTTTATGCGCATGTATTCCGACTCCATCCCGGACGGCTGGATGGGTCTGGACATCGGCGAGAAGACTCAGGAGCTGTTTGCCAAGTCCATCGTCGGCGCCGGAACCGTGGTCTGGAACGGCCCGATGGGCGTTTCCGAGTGGCCGAACTTTGCATCCGGCACCAACTCTGTCGCTAAGGCTGTTGCCGAGAGCGGCGCTATCTCCATCATCGGCGGCGGTGACTCCGCTGCGGCTGTTGAGAAGCTGGGCTATGCGGACAAGATGACTCACGTCTCCACCGGCGGCGGCGCTTCGCTCGAGTTCCTCGAGGGTCTCGAGCTGCCCGGCATCGCCTGCCTGCAAGACAAATAATCTATCGAAAAGAGGCATATAAAAATGAATCCTGCAAAGAGAAGAACAGTCATTGCCGGTAACTGGAAGATGAACTTTACGCCGGACGAGGCGGTCAGCTTTATCAATGCCATCAAGCCCATGGTGGCCGGCAAGGACAATTGCGATATAATTTTCTGCGCACCTTATGTTACTATCGCGGCTGCCATGAAGGCTGCTGAGGGCAGTAATATCAAGATCGGCGCCGAGAACGTCCACTTTGCCCCCAAGGGCGCCTACACCGGTGAGGTGTCGGCTGACATGCTGCGCGCTATCGGCGTTGAGGTGGTCATTATTGGCCACAGCGAGCGCCGCCAGTATTTCGGCGAGACGGACGAGACGGTCAATCTGCGCACCAAGGCGGCTCTTGAGGCCGGCATGCGCGTCATTCTTTGCCTCGGTGAGGTCAAGGAGCAGAGACTGTCCGGTATTACTGACGAGGTAGTTGCTATGCAGACCAAGCTGGATCTGGCCGGCATCTCGGCCGAGCAGCTCAAGAATGTTATCATTGCATACGAGCCCGTTTGGGCCATCGGAACCGGCCTTACCGCCACGCCCGAGCAGGCCGAGGAGACCTGCGCGGTCATTCGCGGCGTGCTGGCTGACATGTATGGCGCTGACGTTGCCGAGACGGTAACTATCCAGTACGGCGGCTCCATGAACGAAAAGAATGCGGCTGAGCTGCTGGCAAAGCCCAATGTTGACGGTGGTCTGATCGGCGGAGCCTCGCTCGTGCCCGAGAAGTTCACTGCGATAGTTGACGCAGCACAGTAAAGCCGGGAAGCTCCGGGGCGTGTAACGTCCCCGGGGCTTTCGCTGCCCCACGGCGAGGATGATTTGTGGGCAGCGTGATAGAGAACGTTTTTTCATATAGTAAAAAGGGAGGCACAGGACTATGGCAAAATACAGACGGGAGCGCATAAATGATGCGGTCAAAAAAGAAATGGCGCAGATACTGCGTGACGTTAAGGATCCGCGTGTGCGCGAGGCCTTTGTAAGCGTCACGGCGGCAGAGGTCACGCCGGATCTGAAATATGCAAAAATTTATTACTCTCACCTCCGCGGCGACGCACGTGAGGTCGGGCGCGGGCTTAAGTCGTCCTCAGGCTTTATTCGTCATATGCTGGCTGAGCGCATGAACCTGCGTATCACGCCCGAGCTGACCTTCCTCCCCGATGACTCCATCGCGCACGGCGCACATATCTCGGCTATCATCAACAGCTTCACCTACTCCGATGACGACGCCGACACTGAGGGTTCGGACACCGAGCTCGCCGAGAGCGATGACGGCAGCGACAATACTTGATTATCATATATCTAACACGGCCCCTGCGGCGCATTTGCGCGGCAGGGGCGCCTTTTTTGTCCATCTTATGCGGTGAGGCATATTTTTCGGCGGGCGGAATATAGTTTAGCAGATAGCTATTGGAGGTCACACCATGAAAACCACTGTACTTGCATCCTTTTCGGCGCTGATGGTGACGCTGCTGCTGTCCGTCACCGTCAACACCGGCATTATCGCGGCTGCCGACACGGATAGCCCCCCTGTCTCGCCCGCACTTAGCATCATTGCCGAGCAGACGCCCATGGCGCGAGCAGGGCTGGTCGGCAATGAGATACTTTTCTCGCCGCGGGATTTTGAGCGCGTGCTCAATCTGTCCCGTATCGGCTCGATAACCGTCACGGCGACGCCCGTCGCCACGGACGGCGAGCTGCTGATCGGCTCGTCGTGCATCCGTGCGGGGCAGACCGTCTCGCGCGCCAACCTCGAGCTGCTCAGCTTCGCCGCCGCAGCGGACTGTCGACAGTCGTCGTTTGAATTTCGCGTTGACGACAGCCCCTACACGCTGCGCTGTCGGCTGTATCTGCTCGACCGCCTAAACGGCACGCCGACCGCCGGCTCGCAGACGCTCACTGTCGGTACATACCGCGATGTCAGCGCCTATGGACGCCTGCCTGCCTCGGATCCCGAGGGCGATGAGCTGACATATCAGGTCGTCAGCTACCCGCGGCACGGCTGTCTGTCAGTCGCGGCTGACGGCGCCTACACCTACACGCCGTCGGCGTCCTATACCGGGCAGGATAGCTTTAAGTATGTCGTCTATGACAAATACGGCAATTATTCTGCGGCGCGCGAGGTGCAGCTGGCGGTCAATGTCAGCACAAGCGCGGCCAAATACGAGGATATGACGTTGTCGCATGCCTACGCTGCCGCCATACGGCTGACCGACCTCGGCGTCATGAACGGCACGCGCGTGGGCGATGTGAGCTATTTCTATCCCGAACGCGGTGTAACGCGCTGCGAATTTACCGTCATGGCGCTCAAAGCTGCCGGCGTCAGCTCGCTGCCCGCAGTCAGCAGCACCGGCTTTGCCGACGACGGCGACATTCCCACGGCACTCAAGCCATATATCGCCACGGCGGCGCGGCTGGGCTATGTTCGTGGCTGCTCGCACGGCGGCGAGACATATTTCTTGCCCGACGCGCAGCTGAGCGTCGCCGAAGCGGCGACGATAGCCTCGGCCATCATGGGGCTTGACGGCGGCGCCGCCATCCCCGCCTTCGCAGGCGACGCCTCCTCCCCGGTCTGGGCAAGGGCGGCAGTGGGGCAGTTGGTCTCGCTGGGGGCGCTGCCGTCGGATGCAAGTCTTGACTTTGGCGACTCGCTGACGCGCGAGACGGCGGCGGTGCTGCTGTCCGCACTGGCGGATAAGTAGGCTTTTGACGCTGAGCCAAGGCAATTTCAGCTAAAAAACTGTTTCCCGGGCGGCTCGCGGGGCATTTGTGCGGGCTGTTCGGGACATTTTTGCGCAAATTTGCGTGCTAAGCGAAAAAAATTCGTTTGAGCTATTGCAAAATCGACGATAATGTGATAGAATAAACAGAGCGGCAGCACAGTTATGATCCGCCGCCATAGTATTTGTGAAAGCAGACTGTGAAATAAGACCATACCAGCCGGGGAGGCAGCGGTGTCCTGTACCTGCAATCCGCTACAGCAGGGGTTGATCCCCCGACTGAGGGCTGAGCTTCTGCGGACTGGAGCCGTGAGCTACTGCGCTGAAGGATGGGTCTTGCGCAATCGGGAGCTGTGAACCATGTCAGGTGGGGAACCAAGCAGCATTAAGCAGTCAACCCGATGTGCCGCGAGGGTGCCTGTCCTGAGCAGTGCTTGCGTGTATCGCGTGGAAGGGAAGCTCGATTTCGGGGTGTATGGTCTTACTTTGCGGTCTGTTTTTGAATATTTACGGAGGTATATATGCAGGACTCAACACATCTTGCGCTTTACAGAAAGTGGCGTTCGCGCACATTTGATGAGGTCTATGGACAGGATCATGTCACGCGGGTGCTGAAATATGAGGCGAGTATAGGTCAGCCGAGTCACGCATATCTTTTCTGCGGATCGCGCGGAACCGGCAAGACCAGCTGCGCCAAAATACTGGCCAAGGCGGTCAATTGCCTCTCTCCTCGGGACGGCAATCCCTGCGGCGAGTGCGCGGCCTGTCGCGGCATCGATGCGGGAACGGCTACGGATGTGCTCGAAATTGACGCGGCCTCAAACAACGGTGTCGACAACATCCGCGACATACGCGACGAGGTGAATTTTGCTCCGTCTGACCTCAAATACCGCGTTTATATAATCGACGAGGTGCACATGCTGTCGGCCAGCGCCTTCAATGCGCTGCTCAAAACGCTGGAGGAGCCGCCGGCGCATGTCATATTCATATTGGCAACGACCGAGCTGCAAAAGCTGCCGGCCACAATTATCTCGCGCTGTCAGCGCTTTGATTTCCGCCGCATACGCATGGAGGATCTTATTGCACGCATGCAGCATGTTGCCGAGGCCGAGGGTATACAGTGCGACCCTGAGGCGATGCAGCTGTTGGCGCGTCTGGCTCAGGGCGGCATGCGCGATGCGCTCAGCCTGCTTGAGCTGTGCTCAGGCGGCGGCACCCGCGTGACGGTCGATCGCGTTAATGAGGCGGTTGGCTCAGTCGGGCGCGGCCGGGTGCTGGCGACAGTCAGGGCGGTCGCGGGGCAGGATTATGACACAATATTCGGTATTATAGCCGAGGCCACCGCCGGCTCAAAGGATCTGACTGTATTCTGGCAAGAGCTGATGTCGCTCTACCGCGATATGCTGGTGGTCAAAACCACAGCTGCGGCGGCACGATATCTCGACCTTACAGATGCTGAAACGGCACAGCTATCAGAGGTGTCAGAGCTGTTTACACGTGAGCAGCTGGTGGCGCATTGCAGGCTTTTGGACGGCGCATTGGCGTCCATGCAGCGTGCGGGCGCAGTCAAGCGTACTGTCGCCGAGCTGACATTGATCAAAATGAGTGACCGCGGCCTTGACACGTCGGCAGAGGCACTGTTGGCGCGTATCGTGCGCCTTGAAGACATGCTGGCATCGGTCATGGCGGGTGGAGCGCTCCCCGCAAGTGCGGTCGAAATGGTGCCGGTCGCTGCGCATGACGCTATTGGCACAGCGGAGGGCACAGCGGTATCAAAGGACGCGCCTGCGGCGCCCGCACAACCGGTTGTCGAGAGTGCCGAGCTGCCGAAGGCTGACTCCGCGAGGGCATCCGCAGAGCCGGACAAGCCATCCGTCTCCGTGGAAGCTTCAAATTCTGATGGGCGTCGTGTGCTGCGTGCCATACGCTGCTGGCCCGAGGTCATACAGCGTGTCTCGCACCCGCCGCTGACGGCGCTGATGCGCAACTGCCGCGCATACAGGCTGGATAACGGCAGTGTCGTGCTGCGTGCCGGTGACGTGTTTACCTTAAGCGGCCTTAAGCAGAGCAGCAATTTGGACGCTATTCGTCAGGCGCTGAACCATGTGCTGCAATGCAGTTTGCGCGAGAACGAGCTGACGGTTGAAGAAGAGCCGCAGGGCCGAAGCGGCCCGGATGAGACAATATTTGATGAGCTGGATGGGCTGATCGGTGAGAATAACGGTCAAGCGGACAGCTTGTGAGCACAATAAATAGTATAGGAGAATATCAAAATGAAAGCAAGACTTCCTAATGGTATGGGCGGAGGCCCGCAGAATATGAATGCCATGATCCGTCAGGCGCAGAAAATGCAGGAGGACATGGCCGCCCTTCAGGCCGACCTGGAGACGCGTGAGTATACAGTCACGGCCGGCGGCGGCATGGTGACGGTGTGCATCAATGGCAAAAAGGAGATAGTCTCCATGGATATCAAGCCCGAGGTTGTGGATCCGGACGATATCGAGACGCTGACCGACATACTGACTGCTGCCGTCAACGAGGCGATACGCCGAGTCGAGGATACCAACAGCGAGGAAATGTCCAAAATAACCGGTAACGTCGGTATGCCGGGGCTGTTCTGATATGGCAGATTACATAGAGACGCTGGCGGTGCTGGCTGAGCAGTTTGGAAGGCTACAGGGCGTGGGCCGCAAGTCGGCCATGCGAATGGCCTTTTCGGTGCTTGACTTCACTGACGAGGAGGCCGAGAAATTCGCCAATGCAGTGCTGGATGCCAAGCGCAGGATACACCTCTGCCCGGTCTGCATGAACCTGACGGATCGCGAGCTGTGCCCTATTTGCGAGGACACGACGCGCGATCGCTCGACCATCTGCGTAGTCGAGGACGTGCGGGTGCTGATGGCGATAGAGCGCGTGCGCGAATATCGCGGCGTCTACCACGTGCTGCACGGAGCGATATCCCCGATGGCGGGCGTTACGCCTGATAAAATACGACTGGCCGAGCTTTTGACACGCCTCAAGGACGATACCGTTAAGGAGATAATCCTTGCGACAGACCCCGATGTTGAGGGCGAGGCAACGGCCATGTATATATCGCGAATGGTCAAGCCACTGGGGCTTCGGGTGTCGCGACTGGCATATGGCGTGCCGGTCGGCGGCGACCTTGAGTATGCAGATGAGGTCACTCTCTCACGCGCAATAGACGGACGTCAAAACTATTGAGGCGTGATCACGGAACGACAGCACATGGAAGTGACATTATTGCTACCGCTTCACGTATAAATAAAATCTCCGTCTGTGACACACAATATTTATATATTTGTGATGCCATTTACGGAGATTTTTATTATGGATATATTTGTTTTGATCAGCTTTTTGGGTGGGCTGTCGCTGTTTCTTTATGGCATGCGCACCATGGGGCAGGGCCTGGAGGCGTTGTCAGGCGGTAGCATGCGCGCGACGCTGGCACGGCTGTGCTCAACGCCCTGGCGCGGTGTGCTGGTCGGCGCGGCGGTGACCGCGGCGATACAGTCCTCGTCGGCAACGACGGTGATGGTGATCGGCTTTGTCAATTCAGGGCTGATGACACTTAGACACGCGGTGGGCGTTATTATGGGCGCCAACCTCGGGACGACGGTCACATCGTGGCTGCTGTCGCTGACTGGAATCGGCGGGGACAGTACGGTGCTACGGCTGCTCAAGCCGGCGTCGTTGGCTTCGCTGCTGACGCTCTGCGGCGTTTTGCTTCTGCTTTTGCGCCGTGCTGACGGTCACGAGCGGCGCGGGCGTGTCGGCGGTATAATGGCAGGGCTGGGGATACTGTTTTTTGGCATGGAGATGATGAGCAGTGCAGTTGAGCCGCTGACGGCCGATCCCGGCTTTGCGAGGCTTTTGACGCTGTTCTCGAACCCCGTGGCCGGGCTGCTGGTCGGCGCCGCCATGACGGCGATAGTGCAATCGTCCTCGGCGGCGATAGGCATACTTCAAGCGCTGACGGCGAGCGGCAGCGTGACGCTGGCGACGGCCGTACCGATAGTCATGGGACAGAACATCGGTACCTGCGTCACGACGCTGATCTCAAGCGTCGGCGCTTCAAAAAATGCCCGCCGCGCGGCGCTGGTGCACCTCTATTTTAATGCTATCGGCGCGGCGGTGCTTATGGCGGCGTTCTGCGTCGTCAAATATGTGCTGCGTCCTGAGCTGCTATCGCGGGCGGCGACGCCGGCGGCGGTGGCGGGTATCCACACGGCATTTAACGTGCTGTCGCTGCTGCTGCTCTATCCCTTCTCGAGGGGGATCGAGCGGCTGACCGAGTTGACGGTCTCGGCTTTTGCACACCGCAAGCGCTCCGACGACGGTAAGCTTGACGGCGTCGAAGCGTCAGAAGCGCAGTACAGCCTGCTCGATCCGCGCTTTTTGCGCTCTCCGGCGGTGGCGCTGGAGGTGTGTCGACGGTCGTTCTTGCGCATGCTCAGCCTCTCGCGAGACATTTTGACGGTGTCCGACGAGGCTTCGGTCGCGCAAAATGGGCGGTTGATTCATTCCTACCGGGTCGATCTTGAGGCCTATATGCGGCGCCTGTCCGCCACACCACTCTCGGAGCGCGACATGACCGAGCTGGTCGGACTGATGTATGCTGTCGGCGATGCCTGGCGCATCGGAGATCATGCGGAGTCGCTGTCAGCCGCGCTTGGTGCGCTTCACGAGGTCGGCGGGGAAGAGAACAATGTCGAGACGGATAAGCTGGTGTTGTCAGTGCGCGAGCTGCTGCTATCGGCCGAGCAGGCGTGTACGGCTGGTGCGGCGGGGGCACAGGCAACCGTGTCAGAGCATTGTCGTCGGCTTGCGGAGCAGTGCGAGATCTACCGAAAGCAGCAGGTCGAGCGGCTGGAATGTGGTCAGAGCTCGCCTGCATGCGCGGCGGAGCACTTTGGCTTGGTCACGGCGATGGGACGCATTGCAGCGCACTGCGCGAGTATAGTCGAATACGGCTGTGCAGCGGAGGCGTCACCCTGCTTAGGTGGTGCGGCGGCACGCGTTCAGGCGCGGGTCAGGCTGCTGATGCGTCGCAGTGCAGCCTCAGGACGAGGCGAGGTCAAATAACACTTGGCAGCGACTTGCTGCCGCAAAAACTGATTTGTGTTGAGGGTCAATGAAAAAGGATAGTCATCAGGGCAAGCCGGTCGACCACAGTCGGCGCTGGCTGAATATTGTTACGGCGGTGATTTGGGTCACCATCATCGTGATATGTATTATAAATCGAGACCGGCTGACAATGGACGGTGTGCTTCGGCTTACGCCATCTAACCCCTGGCTGGCGGCGGTGGCGATGCTGCTGCTTTTCGGGCTTAAAAGTCTCAGTTTCTTTATTTATTCAGGCATGCTGTTCGCCGTGAGCGGCGTAATGTTTTCGCTGCCGGCCGCTGTTGCGGTCAACACGGCGGGGACGGCCATAATGGTGTCGATACCATATTTTTTGGGGCGGCTGCAGGGCTCGAGTGCGATAGAACGGTTGTCTGAGCGTTTTCCACAGCTGGCGGCAGTTCGAGCGCTGCGCGCACGACACGATTTTTTGTTTACGCTGATAATTCGTCTGATTGGAATGCTGCCGAGTGACGCGGTCAGCCTCTATTGCGGCGCCGATAAGGTGAAATATCGTTATTATCTGCCGGCCTGCATCATCGGCTTTATGCCCGAGATAGTTGCCTTTGCCGTGCTTGGCATGAATGCAAATGATCCCGGTTCACCTGGCTTTTTGATGGCACTGACCATAAATGCAGCCATCATGGCCTGCTCGCTGGTGTCGCTGGTGGTAATGAAGCGGCGGCATCATAATTGAATAAAAAATCGTGGGTGAAGTACATTGCGCTTCACCCACGTTTTTTGATGAACCGACCATGCCTATTCCAATCAAAAATCCCCGGCAGGCTGCACGGCAATGCTGCCAGCGCCCTCCGGGGAATCATTTTGGTGGAAGTTTTTCGGATCCTTAAGCGGGGTCCCGGGGCAGAGCCCCGGAACAGCATCACTCCGTTCGCAGCGCGATAACGGGATCCTTTTTGGCGGCCAGAGCCGACGGTATCAGGCCGGCGATGAGCGTCAGCACGACGCTGATGACGACGAGAATGACGCCCGCCACAGCCGGCAGCACGGCGCCGAGGCTTTGAATGCCGGTCAGACTGCGAATAATAATATTGATGGGAATGCACAGCAGCACGGTGACGCCAATGCCGATGGCGCCCGCCGTCAGGCCAACGAGCATTGTTTCGGCATTAAAGACGCGCTTGACATCCCGCTTGGAGGCGCCCATGGCGCGCAGGATACCGATCTCCTTGGTGCGCTCCAGCACCGAGATGTAGGTGATAATGCCGATCATAATGGACGACACCAGCAGTGAGATGGAGACGAACGCCATCAGGATGTAGGATATGGCATTTATTATGGTGGTGATGGAGGACATCAGCAGCGCGACGTAGTCGACGTAGGTGATCTGATCATCCTCGCTGACGCCGGTGTTGTAGGCGTCAATGACGTCGGCAATGTCTTCCTTGTCGGCAAAGGTGTTGGCGTAAATGCTGACCATGGTCGGGCTGTCCTTGTCGACGTAGCCCAGCAGCGAGAGATTATCCTCGTAGGTGGAGGCCGAGGTCGACGACGGCACATATTCGTCATACAGCGACGCATACTGCGCCTCGCTGAAGGCGGTGCCGTCCCACATGGCGGCCAGCTGCTCGAGCGTCATGCTGCCCAGCTGCGCCGACATGGCGGTGGCGTATTCGTCGCGCACCTGCTTTTCAAGCTCGCTGCGGACTATACCGAACAGCGTCTCGTCGTCCATTTCGGCGATATATTTGCGCACCGATGCAACGTCGGCCGTCGGCATCTGCGCAGTGTAGGCCTCGAGTATGAGCTGCTCGACGTATTCCCGCGTCAGCGAGGACATTGTCGCCTCGACGGCGGCGGAGATGTATTCGTCGGTCGGCTCGGACATGAGCGCGGTGTAGGCGGCGGCGCGGGTGGCGACGTCAGCGCCGGCCAGCTGCTGCTTGACGGCCTCAGCCATCTCGGCGGCAGTCGGCTCGCTGCCCTCGCTCTTGAAGGGAAGGTTGAGAATGACGTCATTTTGTGTGTCCGCCAGCTGCTTTTTGACTATCTCGGACTGACTTATCTTGTCAATCATATGCTCGGTCAGCGCCGAGGTGTAGCCGATGGAGCCGCTCAGCATGGTCGAAACGGCGTCACTGTTGCCGCGGATGATGCCGCATATCTTGAGCTCCTCAGCCTCGCTGTAAAGGTAGGAGAGGCCGGCCTCGCTCTCGGTCAGATCGACGTAGCCGCCGGTGGCCGAGTTGTAGCTGTATTTGTCGGCGGTGGGGATGAATTTGAGCGTTAAGTCGCATATTTCCTCAAACGTCCAGCTGCGTATCTCGGTCTCGAGCGGCTTGCCCTCGGCCGAGTCGCGGAAGGTGGAGGCAATGTCGTCGACGGTCAAAAGGCCGAGACAGTAGAGCACCATGTCGCTGATGGAGTTGTTTTTGTCGACCACCAGCACCACCTCGTTGTATTTCTCCGGCCAGTGGCCGTAGATGATGTCATACTGCTCCTTGAGCAGTGGGTTGATGAGGCTGTCACCCTGCTCGTCGCTCAGCATCTCCTCCCAAACGCTGACGGTGCCCATGCTCGACGACATAGCCGCCGACGAGCCCATGCCACCGACACCGCCTGACGTCCCCGTGGGCGCGCTACCGCCGTACATGGCCGCGGTCAGCTCGAGAAACAGCTGATTTATGTCGGTCTTGACTATCTCGCCCTCCTCGGTGGTGGCGTAAATGTTGAGATCGAGGTCGTAGCTGTATTTTATCGAGGTCGCCAGCCCGTCAAGCGGACGGGCGCCCGAGGTGTCGGCGACGTCAAGGTATTTTTTGAAGTCAATCAGGTTGTTTTCGGTCACGGTGGCCGAGTTGAGCGCGTTGAGCAGGTCGTACATTATGGCGCTGGAATAGACATTCGTGGCCAGCTCCTCCTCGGTGCGCTCGAGCGCGGCATTGTCCTCGCGGACGCCGGTTAGCGAGGTGATGAGGCTGCTCATATCGACCGATTTTGCGTTTATGGTGATGGGGTAGGAGGACAGCGTATCCTCCTGAACGCGGTTGATATAATTCTGCACGCCGGTTGACAGCGAAAGTATCAGCGCGATGCCGATGATGCCTATGCTGCCCGCGAAGGCGGTCAGGAAGGTGCGCGCTTTTTTGGTCATGAGGTTGTTGAGCGACAGTGAAAGCGCGGTAAGGAAGGACATCGAGGGCTTTTTGACGCGCACGGCTTTCTCGGGAGGCGTCTGCTCGGCGGCGCTCAGCGGGGCGGTGTCGTCAACGACGCGACCGTCCAGCACGCGCACAGTGCGAGTGGCATAGCGCTGCGCCAGCTCGGGGTTGTGCGTCACCATAATGACCAGCCGCGTTTGGGATATCTCCTTGAGTATCTCCATCAGCTGGATGCTGGTCTCGGAATCGAGCGCGCCGGTGGGCTCGTCGGCCAGCAGTATATCGGGGTCGTTGACCAGCGCCCGCGCGACGGCGACGCGTTGCATCTGCCCGCCGGACATCTGGTTGGGCTTTTTCTTAAGCTGATCGCCCAGTCCCACTGCCTCCAGCGCCTCTGTGGCGCGGCGACGGCGCTCCGACTTGGAAACGCCCGACAGCGTCAGCGCCAGCTCTACATTGGCCAGCACCGTCTGGTGTGGGATGAGGTTGTAGGACTGAAAAATAAAGCCGATGGAATGATTGCGATAGGTATCCCAGTCGGCGTCGCGATATTCGCGGGTGGAAACGCCATTGATGACAAGATCGCCGCTGTCATAATTGTCAAGACCGCCGATTATGTTGAGAAGGGTGGTCTTTCCGCAGCCGGAGGGGCCGAGGATGGCCACCAGCTCATGCTCGCGGAAGCTGAGGTCAATCCCGCGCAGCGCGGGCACGGAGGTATCCCCGACGCGGTAGCTTTTGACTATGTTTTTTAATTGCAGCATCGTGTGTTCCTTTGCAAAATAATTGATAGAGCTATTATACACGATTGTTGCCGGATTGTCTACGTCCAAGACGCATTTTTCACCCCGCCGATAGAAAAAATTCAGCTGCAATTCACATTTGCCGGCCGCAATATTGTACGAATGGTGTTGACAATCATCTGACTGTGTGTTATAATATGATCAGCGGCGATATGCCGCTGTAATCATGATGATCTGGAGGTATGAAATATGCCCGGTATGGGAGGAGGCCACAGCGGTGGCGGACGTTCCGGCGGTTCTCACGGTGGAGGCGGCGGTTTTCACGGTGGTGGAGGCGGCGGCTTTCACGGCGGTGGAGGCTTTCACGGCGGCCCTCGCGGCGGCTTTCATGGTGGTCCTCACGGCCCCCGCGGCCCTCGCGGCCCACGCGGCTTTTGGGGCCCCGGCTGGGGCTGGGGCTGGGGACCGCGTCACTACGGTGGCGGCGGCTGCCTGGCGCCATTCGTTTTCTCGGCGGTGTTTATAGTATTCATACTGATATTTATAATGTCCTCGATCGGCTCCTGCGTCAGCTCGGTTTCGCGCCCGCGCCCGACCAAGCCCGATGCCGAATATGAGGCCACCACCAGCATCGGCCGGGACGACAACACCATCACCGTCCGTCCCTCGACGCAAAAGCGTCAGCCGCTTGACGCCAAATACTGCACGGCCATCGACAAATACGTCGAGGATGACATGTCCGCATTTGCCACGGCGGCCGAGGAATTTGAGGTTATCGGCGCGCTCAAGGATTTTTACCTTATGACAGGCGTCCAGCCCTATCTGTGGCTGACGAACAGCCTCGGCGGCGACAGCTCGCCCGACTTCGACACGACCGAAAAATTCATGTACGAGCGCTATACCTCGCTGTTTGAGGACGAGGGGCACCTGCTCATACTCTATTTTGAGTATTCGAACGGCACCTACAACACCTGGTACATGTACGGTGACGACGCCCACGCCTACACGCTGGACGATGAGGCCTGCGAGATACTGCTGGACTATATCGACTATTACTATGTAGAGTATTGCAGCTCGACCGTGGAATACAGCAAGGTGTTCGGTACAGCCTTCACCGAGGCGGCCGGCCGCATAATGGGCGGTGTCACGCAGGATAAGGACGCCGTGTCCGCCCTGCCTGACGACGATGGCAGACTGCCCGAGAGCAACGGCGGTCAGCCCTCCGCCTCCGGTGTGCCGGGCGGCTCGACGGTGACAGAGCCCTCGGAGGATGACGGCATATCGATGCTCGGCGTCGTTGCCATAGTGCTGGGTGTGCTGCTGGTGTGCGCCATTGCGGGCATTATCGTCGCGGTGGTCATTTCGCGCCGCCGCCAGGACGAGCGTGACTATGCCGGCATGAGCGCTGACGACATCCGCAAGGAAAAGCACCGTCGCAAATACGGCGGCAGCTGAGCTTTAGCTATAGTTGCTGATACGGTAAAAAAGAGAAAATGCCCTCCGCAGATGCTTCTGCGGAGGGCAAGCTGTTTAACAGCTGGAGAGTGGCTTAGTTGTACTTGGGCAGCCAGTCGCCGTGAGCCTCGATGAGGTCGTCGCACAGGGCGACGATGTCGTCGATATTGAGCTCGGACGAGGTGTGCGGATCCATCATGGCCGCCTGATAGATGGCATCCTTCTTGCGGGTCACGGCCGCCTCGATGGTCAGCAGCTGGACGTTGATATTAGTGCGGTTCATAGCGGCGCAGATCTCGGGCAGGTCGCCAATTACGGTGGGGTGTATGCCGGTGTTATTGATCAGGCAGGGCACCTCAACGCAGGCGTTCTGCGGCAGGTTGGTGATAAGGCCGGTATTGATGACGTTTCCGCCGATCTGGTAGGGCACATTAGTGGTTATGGCCTCCATGATGTATGAGGCGTATTCTCTTGTGCGCTTATGCGAAACGTCGCCTGCCAGCAACTCCTCGCGCTGCTTGACCCATTTGGTCTCGTGGGCAATGCAGCGGCGCGGGTATTCATCCAGCGGGATACGGTAGCGCTCGATGAGCTCGGGATATTTTTCTTTTATGAAGAAGCTGTTATACTCGGCGTTGTGCTCGCTGGACTCGGTGACATAGTAGCCAAAGCGGCGGATGTACTCAAGGCGGACAAGATCCTTAAAGCCCTCGGGCGGATTGTCGAGTATTTCGTTGGCGCGGCGGCGGATCTCGGGGTAGAGGTCGACGCCGTCAGCATCGCGGATGTCGAGCAGCCAGGCCATGTGGTTGATGCCGGCGATCTTTTCCTTTATCGGCTTTTTAACGCTGTCGGTCATGCCCAGCTCCTTAAGCAGACCGGAGGAGCAGACCTGCACACTGTGGCACAGACCAACCGTCTTTATGCCTGTGTAGCGCTGCATGTAGCCGGCGAGCATGGCCATGGGGTTGGTGTAGTTAAGGAAATAAGCGTCGGGGCAGACCTTCTCCATGTCGTGCGCGAAGTCGTCAAGCACCGGGATGGTGCGCAGTGCGCGGAATATGCCGCCGATACCCAGCGTGTCGGCGATGGTCTGGCGCAGGTTGTACTTTTTCGGAACCTCGAAATCGGTGACGGTGCAGGGCTTATACAGTCCCACCTGAATGGCATTGACCACGAAATCAGCGCCGCGGAGTGCCTTTTTGCGGTTTTCAACGCCGCAGTATTTTTTGATGCGTGCGCGCTTTTGGTTGATGTTGCGGTTGAGGGCGCTGACCATTATGTAGGCCTCCTCAAGACGAACGGGGTCGATGTCGTACAGCGCTATCTCGGAATCCCAGAGGGATTCGGTGCGCATGGTGTCACCCAGCACGTTTTTGGCAAAAACAACGCTGCCGGCTCCCATAAATGTGATCTTTGGCATAGATGCTTCTCCTTCGTTCTTTTTTCAAAATTATGATATGATTTTATCGGGTGCCGGGCGACTGCCACGGCACTTTACAGTTACAATTATAGCTTGATTAGTACAATTTGTCAAGGGGAATGAGCGATTTTGAAAAAATCTTGTCAGAAGCGCAAAAGTTTTAAGTTTGCACTTGAAAAATCAACTAAAATAGTGTACTATTATATAGAGTATGTCAAGCTGTGGCGGAGGTGGCCATGTTCGGATATGTAAGGGCGTGGGAGCCCGAGATGAAGCTGTGCGAATTTGAATATTACCGTGCCGCCTACTGTGGACTGTGCCGCACCTGTGGGCGCTGCACCGGCTGCCGCTCGCGTGCGCTGCTCAATTACGATTTTGCCTTTCTCGCGCTGGTGCGCATAGCGCTGACGGGCGAGAGGGTGCAGACAGAGATGCGTCGCTGCGCCGTCCATCCCACCAAAAAGCGCCTTATGATGACGCAGGAGGGTCAGCTGGACTACTGCGCCTATGCCTCGGCGCTGCTGGACTACCACAAATGCCGTGACGACGTCGCGGATGAGTCGGGCTGGCGACGGCTGCGGGCGCGGGCGGGGCTGATATACATGCGTCGCATGCACCGCCGTGGCGCTCAGCGACTGCCCGAGCTCGAGCAGTCGATAGTTGCGCGGCTGGAGCAGCTGGGTGAGCTGGAGCGGTCGGGCTGCGCCTCGATAGACCTGCCCGCCGGCGTTTTTGGCGAGCTGACGGCGGATATACTGTGCCACGGTCTTGACGGCAGCGCGGCCTCAGTGGCGCGGCAGATAGGCTATCACATTGGCAAATGGATATACATGGCCGACGCGCTCGATGATTACGAGGACGATGTCGCCGAGGGGCATTACAACCCTCTCGCCTGTATGTGGCCGGAGGGCATGGGAGCGCTTGAGCGCGATGAGGTCCGTATCGGCATGCGCCGCGAGCTGGCGGACGCAGAGCTGGGCTTTGACCTCATTGATTACGGTGATGATAAACGCCTACGCGGCGTTATACATAACATAATTTACTGCGGAATGACGCGGAGAGTGGAGGATAAGCTTCAAAAAAATGAATGATCCCTACAAGGTACTGGGAGTTTCCCGGGATGCAAGCGATGACGAGGTGAAGCGGGCGTACCGCGAGCTTGCAAAAAAGTATCACCCCGACAAATATAAGGATTCCGACCTGGCCGACCTCGCAAGCGAAAAGATGAAGGAGGTCAATGCCGCCTACGACGAGATACAGCAGCAGCGCGCCGCCGGCAACGGCAGCAGCCGCGGCTACGACGATTACAGCTACACCGACAGCGGCTACACCGGCGGCAACGAGATATATGCCCGCATCCGCCGGCTGATAAACGCCGGCAGCATTGCCGAGGCGGCACAGCTGCTCTCGAGCATACCTCCCGAGCAGCATGACGCCGAATGGTTCTTTCTCCAGGGCGTGATAGAGATTCGCCGCGGGCGCTATGTTGACGCGCAGCAGCTTTTTGATCGCGCCTGCAGCATGGACCCCGACAATATGGAATACCGCAACGCCCGCGAGCAGCTGCGCCGTCGGGCAAACGCCTATGGCGGCGGCTACGCCACCTCCGAGCCCTCCGGCTGCTCGCCCTGCGGCGTGTGCGGTGGGCTGATGTGCGCCGATTGCTGCTGCGAAAGTATGGGTGGCGACCTGATACGCTGCTGCTGAGGTAAAAATGAAAAACAAGCTGAGCAAGCAAACAGAAAGGCTGACGCTGTGCGCGGTCTGCACGGCGCTCAGCGTGGTCATGCTGTCGTTGGGGTCGCTCATCGACGTGCTTGATCTGTCGGCGGCGGCGCTAGCCGGCATGCTGACGGTGCTGATCGTGATCGAAATTGGCGGCGCGTGGCCGTGGCTGGTCTATGCCGCGGCGGGATTGATTGGACTACTGCTGCTGCCCTGCAAACTGCCGGGCGCCATATATCTCATGTTCTGCGGCTGGTATCCCATCGCCAAGCAGCGGCTGGAGCGCATACGCTGCAAGCCCATAAGCTGGGCGATCAAAATAGTGCTGGCCAACGTCGCTACGACGGCGGTCGTGCTGGCAACACAGTACATTTTGGAGCTGTCGCACGAGGTCATGGAGCTGTCGGTGCTGCTGTATGCCATGGTGAATGTGGCCTTCGTGCTGTACGATGTCGCACTGACTAAGCTGATAACGCTCTATATTCTGCGCCTGCGCCGCCGTCTTGGCATGGACAGACGCGATCTGAGGGAGAAATAATATGGAAAGAGCTCTTTTTTGCGTCAAAAATTCGCTGACCTCGCCCAAGATCATCGCGCATCGCGGTGCCAGCGCGGTCGAACCCGAAAACTCGCTCCCAGCCTTTGAGGCGGCTGCGCGGCGCGGCGTCTGGGCCATCGAGACCGATGTCCACACCACCTGCGATGGCGTGCTGGTCTGCTTCCACAATAAGCGGGTGGACGGCCTGACCGACGGCGAGGGCGCCATCTCCGAGCTGACCTACGCCGAGCTGTGCCGACTGCACATCACCGCCGGCGTCAATGTCGAGGCGCACAGCGAGGACGAGCTGCGCATCCCCACCTTTATGGACTATTTGACGGTCTGCCGCCGCTACGGCGCCGTGCCGTTTCTCGAGCTCAAGGCACCGCTGGCCGAGGAGACGCTGTTCTATGTTCGGCAGCTGGGGCTGGAGGATCACTGCGTCTATTCCGCCATCAAGCTACAGCCGTTGTGCGACGCACGCGCGCTGTCAAAGCGGGTGTTCATACACCACATCTTCAGCTCCGAGGACACCATCCCGCAGCTGTGCGAGCTGGGCTATGCCGGCATGTCGTTTAAGATAGCTGAGCTTGATGACGTCCCGGAGGGGCTTGTCGAGCGGGTGCATGCGGCGGGACTGCGGATATGCTTCCGCGCGGCGGACACGCCCGAGAGCCTGCGCCGCGCCATTGAGCTGGGCTGCGATTACGTGCCCTCAAATAAGATCAACTGGACAAGATAATAACTGAAAGGCTATATACAACAATGGAAAGAAAACTTATAATGTTTGACCTCGACGGCACCGTGCTGCCCAAGATAAAGCTGCTCGATGAGCGCACTGTCAAGGCCGTCAAGGCGGCCACGGCAGCAGGACACGTCGTTATATGCTCGTCCGCGCGGCCGCTCAGCATGTTCCGCTGGGTGTATGACCGCATGGGGCTTGACACCGCCGTCAGCACGCTCAACGGCGCGCATGTCTACCACCCCAGTGCTGACGATTACCCGGAATTTGAGTGCACCATCCCCGCCGACTATGTCACACAGGTGCTCGAGATGTGCGTAAAATACGATTGCAGCCCTTACTATGTCGAAAAGCGCGACACCGTCTGGTACAGCGAGGGCGTGCACAACGGCTACTACCTCGAGCGCATCGAAACGGCCACCGAGCGCATAACAATGGATGCCTCCAGCCTGCCGCACGTCGATGCCTCGCGTATTATTTTGACCCCGCACGACCGCGCGTCGGCGGACAAGCTTGAGGCGCTGGTGCAGTCCTTTAACGGCATAGCCTCGACCACCTGGGACTTCGTTCCCAAAAGCTCCGACCCTACCTCGACCGGCATACGCATGAGCATAGGCCCGTCGGCGGCCAGCAAGTGGGGCGCACTGCAACGCATGTCGCGCTATTACGGCATCCCGAACGAGGATTGCTACGCCTTTGGCGATATGTGGAACGATTTTGAGATGATAGAAAACGCCGGCCACGGCTTTGCCGTCAAGGGCAGCGACGCCGAGCGGCAGTCCAAGGCCAAAAATGTCACCCGCCTTACCTGCGCCGAATGCGGCGTGGCTGAGGTCATCGAGCGCGAGATACTCGGGCTCTGACAGCCGTCCCGCGGCGGGCACCGGCTGATAACTAAGATTGTTGGAGGAATATTTATCATGAAAGCATATGAACGTCTTTTGAAATATGTTGCAGTGTCAACGCCTTCGGATGAAAACAGCTCCAGCGTGCCGACGTCGGCCTGCCAGTTTGAGCTGGCACGCCTGCTCGCAAGCGAGCTGACGACTCTCGGCGCATCAGGCGTGCGCGTTGACGACAAATGCTATGTTTACGCCCTGCTGCCCGCAACACCCGGGCTTGAGGACGCCCCCAAAATAGGCTTTATCGCGCATCTTGACACCGCGCCGGACTTTAACGGCGTCGGCGTTCACCCGCGCGTGATACATAATTACGACGGTGGCAATGTCCAGCTCGGCGACAGCGGCCGCGTGCTCAGCGTGGCAAGCTTTCCGCATCTGCCGCAGTTGCGCGGTCGTACGCTGATAGTCACCGACGGCACCAGCCTGCTCGGCGCCGACGACAAGTCCGGCATTGCCGAGATCATGACCATGCTCGAGACGCTGATAGCGTCCGGCGAGCCGCATGGACAGGTGTCGGTCTGCTTTACGCCCGACGAGGAGGTCGGCGCGGGCGCTGATCACTTCGATATCGAGGGCTTTGGGGCGCAGTTCGCTTATACGGTGGACGGCGGCGCCGAGGGCGAGGTGGTTTTTGAGAACTTCAACGCCTCGGCGGCGACCTTCCGCATAAACGGGTTTAATATCCATCCCGGCAGTGCAAAGGGGATCATGGTCAATGCGCAGCTGCTGGCTATGGAGATCAATTCCATGCTGCCGCCATGCCAGACACCGCGCGACACGGCGGATTACGAGGGCTTTTTCCACCTTTGCTCCATGGAGGGAAATGTCGAGCACGCAGTGCTGAATTATATCATCCGTGACCACAGCGCCGAGCTGCTTGCCGAGCGTGAGCAGACGCTGCGTAGCATAGCCGACGAGATGAACCGCCGCTACGGCGCCGGCACCGTCGAACTGACAATACGTGAGCAGTATCGCAACATGCGCGAGATGATACTGCCCTGCTACCACATAGTCGAAAACGCCATCGAGGCCACGCGCGAGCAGGGAATACGCCCCATCATCTGTCCCATACGCGGTGGTACAGACGGCGCACGCCTTTCTTACATGGGCTTGCCCTGTCCCAATCTCGGCACCGGCGGATACGCCTTCCACGGCCCATATGAGCACATAACCGCCGAGGGCATGGATATTCAGACTGCGATACTGTGTGGCATTGTCCGCAGGTATGCGTCGGGCACGCTCGAGGTAAAATGATACAGCCGCACGAGGGGCATCGTAGACGGCTGTGCGACAAGCTGAGCGGAGAAGGCTTAAACGAGGCGGATGATCATCAGCTGCTGGAGGCGTTGCTTTTTTACGCTGTTCCTCGTTGTGACACCAATGAAATGGCGCATGCGCTGATCGGGCACTTTGGCTCGCTGGATGCGGTATTTGCTGCCTCAACGGAGGAGCTGATGGCAGTTGAAAGCATTGGTGGAAGCTCTGCGGAGCTTATTCATCTTGTCGGCGGAATACGGCGTCGACTGGAATGTCCGCGGGAGGCTGCAAGGCGGGTTTATGACTCTATCTCCAAGATAAGCACATATCTCGCACGGCGATATGTCGGTGCGACGCATGAGCGTGTCTATTTGATGATGTTTGATAATTCAATGCGGCTGCTGGATTGCCGCTGTGTTTGCTATGGAAGTGTCAATTCGGCTGTCTTTCAGCCGAGGCTGCTGATCGAGTGCGCGCTTGGGCAACACGCGGCGGCTGTCATTGTGGCACATAACCATCCTGACGGCATTGCAGTTCCGTCTGGGGATGATATTAATACTACCGAACGCCTGCGGGAATGCTTCGAAATGGTCAACATTCAGATGCTGGAGCATATTGTTATTGCAGACAACAGCTATGCGGCTATTATGCGCAACCGCAATATGGCTTTGGTTAAAACAGGTCAGTTTGATGGCTGCGGGGCAGTGTCGGCTGAGCTGATGGCGCATTTTTATGAACAGGAGATAGTTACCGATCTGCCGCAGCTGCGGTCAGATGGGCTGAATCAATTATAATACTTAGGAGAGGCTTATGAATACGGATATTTTTGAGGGCAAAACTATTGTCGCGCTTGGTGATTCGCTGTTTTACGGCAACAAGGACTGTCATGGCGGCACGTGGCTTGAGATGCTGGCGGAGAAGCATCATATGACGCTGTTCAACTACGGCATCAATGGCAACACCATGGCAGTGCAGTCAGCGGAGGAGCAGAAGCACCCGGCGATGTGCATACGTTATGCGGACATGCAGGATGGTGCGGATTACGTCGTCATTTTGGGTGGCGCGAACGACAAGCGTCTGAATGTGCCCATCGGAGACGATGCTTCCACCGATCCGACCACCTTCTGCGGCGCTCTTAACGTGTTGATGCTGGGCGTGACGGCCAAGTATCCCCGCGCAAAGATACTTTTCATGACCAACTACAACCGCTGGCCGTCCAAGAATAAGCTGGGGTTATCGGATATCGATTATGTGGAGGCTATGGAACGGGTCTGCCGCCGCTATGCGCTGCCCTGCTTTAACAATTACTACAACAGCGGCATCAGCTTTCAGAATCCTGCCCAGCTGCCGTGGATAGACGAGGGTATTGTTCGCGGCGACGCGCCGAATCATCATTTTTCAAGCGAGGCGTACGCGTGGCTTGTGCCTAAGTACGAGGCGCTGCTGGCAGCGCTGTGAGAATGGCGGTTCAGAGGGGGTAGGGGGACAATGAAGTACGCAGTACTTCAAAAAGAGCGGAGGTCGTCACCCCCACCTTCAAACGCTTTTTCACAAACCACATCCCTATAGATGTTACCTCACGCCACCCTCTTCAGCCGAGCTCCACGACGTAAGGCGCTTATCAAGGCGGAGGAGCCGTGCACAACGGCATCTTGACATCATCGGCCCCAAGGGCAAGGGATGGGGCCGAGCCCTCCGAACGCCGGTGACGCAAATGAGAATTGCCGTGAGCTGATGCCCACGGCAATTTTTCGTTCAATTTTCATTTGCGGCATGATAAACGCTGGTCCCAGTGACGCGGAGGTGGTTGGGGTCCGACTGCACCGGCGCATTCTTGGTTTGACCCGCCAAAGGCGGGTCAAACCGTCCCTTCTCTGCTGCGGTGCAGAAAGCGGCAAACCATCGATCATCGCTGACAATCGATCAACCCAGCCACGAGGCTGCAAGCCTCCCCCCCGGCGCCGAAGTATGCAATGCTTCACCTCAAATCAATAATCGCCAGCATAACCTCGGTCTTATTCTTGGTAAATGTAATATACAGCTTGTTATCAGCGTATTTCATAGCAGGGTATGTGAATTCACCCATTCCGGTGGCCAGGCTGTTAATTTTGCGGTAGGTGCAGCCGTTGTTCTCTGAAAAATACAGTGCCAGTGGTGTGCGCTTGCCCTTGCTCTTGCCCTCGGGCAGGCCGTTGGGGTTGCACAGCAGGTACAGCCGCAGATCGGACAGCGAGAGCGCACAGATAGGGCTGTTGGGGTTGGCCACATTGAGCGGGAAGGGACTGTTCCAGCTGCGTCCGCCGTCGTAGGAGTCGGCGCGGAATATGTAGCCGACGGATGATCTTATGAGCGCATGAACGTACTGTCCGCCCTCAGACCACAGCACCGGCGACCACAGCCCGCCGCGGCCTTCATTTATGTAACGCTCAGGCAGTCTGATGGCCTCGCTACGATGCCAGTGCTCGCCGCCGTCCTCGGAGCGGTAGACGTATGCGTCACCATCGCCCTCGGGCGTCATGCCACCGCACAGCAGAGTGCCGTCATCAAGCTTTAGCACGGCTGCACGCGCGGGACCGCCCATGGTGTCACCGTCGTTTGTCACAACGTCGACAGGCTCGCCAAAGCTGAGACCGCCGTCAGTCGAGATAACGCGCTCGGTGTGCATCTCGGCGGGGTCGGAGCCGACACGGCACAAAAGCACGATGGCGCCGTCATCGCGACGGTACAGCTGGGGATAGCGGCGCAGTATCCTGTCAGCCGGGACGATGGGCTGCGCCTCCGTCCACTTGCCCTTGACATCGCGGATAGCGCCCATGATAGTCCACGAGGTGCCCCTCTCCTTCTCCCAGACGACGAGCGTTGCACCCTCGTCCAGCGGGAGGCAGTCAGCGCTGCCGCAAAGGCGGCCGTCAGGAGCAAAAACTGTTTCGTAAGCGTTGTACTTCATGTTGTAAGTCCTTTCATGTACGATTTACAGGTCTTTAGAAAATTATAGCACCAAAACGATATGGTGTCAAGTAGCTTTTACGTTGCGGGCACAAATGAAGCGGATCTGATAGAGATTTTTTCACAATTATCGTCAAGTTAGTTGATTTTATCGCTGATTTGTGTTATCATTATCTATACAATTATAACGGAGGTTGCTTATATGAAGCACATTTTCATAATAAATCCCGCAGCCGGCGCCAATGATCAGACTGACGCTATAAAGAATTATCTCAGCTCAAGCTGCGCCGATCTTGACACCGAAATATATGTTACCGCCGGTGCCGGCGACGCCACGCGCTATGTCGCCGACTATTGCCGCGCCCATGCGGGCGAGCAGCTGCGCTTTTACGCCTGCGGCGGAGACGGAACGCTCAACGAGGTGGCATCAGGGCTTGTCGGCTTTGAGGGTGCCGAGCTGGGCGTCTATCCCTCAGGCAGCGGCAATGACTATGTTAAGTATTTTGGCGGCGCCGACCGCTTTTCTGATATTCGTGCACTGATGGAGGCGCCGAGCGTCGCCATCGACCTCATGCGCATCGGCGATCGCTACTGCGTCAATGTTTGCAATTTCGGCTTTGACACCACCGTTGCTAAGACCATGATAAAGGTCAAGCGCAAAAAGCTGATCGGCGGCAAACGCGCATACGTGACCGGCGTTGTCACCGCGCTGATCAAGGCCATGAAGAACGACTGCATCGTCACGGTCGACGGCGAGCAGCTCAACGACGCCAAAATACTGCTTTGCACCATCGCCAACGGCAATTATGTCGGCGGCTCGTTCCGCTGTGCGCCGCGCTCGCACAACGACGACGGCCTGCTTGAGGTGTGCCTGGTGCGGCGGATATCGCGTCTGCGCTTTGTCTCGCTGCTGGGGCCATATACGGCGGGCGAGCATCTTGATAGCGAAAAGTTTAAGGATTGCATAGTCTACCGCCAGGGGCGGCACATACATGTGACGGCGCCCGAGGGCTTTTCAATGTCTGTCGATGGCGAGATCGTCGACGGCACCGAGTTTGACATTGAGGTCATGCCCGGAGCGCTGCGTTTTGCGCTGCCGCCTGAGACCGCCGAAGCTGGGGTGGGGAAGACTGCCGCCGAGGCCGAGGTAAAGTAAGGCATGATAACATATATCTATTGTGCGCTGGCGGTGCTCGGCGCCACAGCGACCGTTATTTTCACGACCTGTACCTGGCCGTTTGTATTTTTGCTGGCGCCGGGGTATGTGATCGGATTGTTTGCGCTGCACATTCTGTTTGTGTTTATAGTTTCGCGGTTTGTTGACAAGTCAAAGCCGGTGGAGCATGTGGGCAGGTTCTGGCATTTTATGACCGTTCAGACGGTCGACGGCGTTATGAAGGTGGCGCGGGTGCACGTGCATGTGAACGGTGAGGAGCTGCTGCCGCGCGACCGCCGCTTTATGCTGGTCTCAAACCATCGCTCACGCTTCGACCCCATGCTGTGCATGGTACGCTTCCGCAAGACGCCGCTGGCGTTTGTCTCCAAGCCCGAAAATTTTGACATACCCATTGCTGGCGAGTTCGTGCACATGTGCCGCTATCTCGCCATCGATCGCGACAACGCCCGCAACGCCCTGACCACGCTTAACACCGCCGCCTCATATATTAATTCTGGCGAGCTGAGTGTCGGTATTTATCCCGAGGGCACCCGCTCGCAGACCGGCGAGCTGCTGGAGTTTAAGGACGGCGTCTTTAAGATCGCACGCGATACGCACGCGCCTATCGTCGTTATGACGCTGCGCGGCACAGAAAAGATCTCCCATAACTTCCCCTGGCGCTCAACGCGTGTCGATGCACGCATTATCCGCGTAATCGAGCCCGAGGAATACGCCGGCATGCGCATCGGCGCCATTTCCGCCATGGTGCGTCAGATCATGTCTGCTGATCTGGAGCAGTGAACTATTGATAATTATCAAAAAACGGTTAGGGCTATCCTAACCGTTTTTCTTTGACGCTTGGCAGTTATTTATTAAGTATGCTCTCACTCAGCTTGAGTATCTCGGCACTGTATTTTTTGCGGCGGCTGCCGAGGACGAGCTTGTAGATGGGGTAGTTTGCGATAGCTATGGCCATTCCGACGACGCCGATCACGATACCGGGCACCATGGTGTTTGTCATGCCGAGCGTGGCGCCGATGTCGGTCATAACAAGGCTCATGCCGGCGCCCATGACGACGGCACCGATGCTGCCGAGGACGTATGCAAGGATATTTGCCGGGCGCTTGACCTTGGCGTCGAGTGTGCGGAGCGCATCAAGCTCGGTGTATCTCTTTTCCGTATACTGCGAGCGAATCTTCTGTGCTATAAACTGCTGGTCGTTTCTGTTCATGTTAAATACCTCTCTTTTGGGTTCGTTTTTTGATTACGCATGAATTATAGCGCAGAGTTGTTTTTGAATGTTTAGCGAAATGTTTGAGTTTTGTTAATCTTGAGAATTTTATCGTGGAGGATGAAAAAAAGCACCCGCGACGGGGGCTTTTTAACGCCGCGGAGAGATTTTGAACTCAGTTTTGCGGCGTCGTGCGCCGAGAGCGACTGCTGTCATATGCGGCCGCAAAACCATCAATCTTGCGCTGCAAGATTGAGAGAGTTCTCATCGTGCAGCTTAGCGGCCAAAAGAAAAGCACCCCAAAGGGGTGCTTTTGAGTGGCGCGGAGAGATTCTGAACTCAGTTTTGCGGCGTCGTGCGCCGAGAGCGACTGCTGTCATATGCGGCCGCAAAACCATCAATCTTGCGCTGCAAGATTGAGAGAGTTCTCATCGTGCAGCTTAGCGGCCAAAAGAAAAGCACCCCAAAGGGGTGCTTTTGAGTGGCGCGGAGAGATTCTGAACTCAGTTTTGCGGCGTCGTGCGCCGAGAGCGACTGCTGTCATATGCGGCCG
>CAYXBY010000005.1:0-47887 GCA_964463325.1 uncultured Lachnospiraceae bacterium
CCTTCGCGCTGTTCACCAGCGAGAGCACGGTCAACGTGGCTGTGACGTCCGGTAAGGTTAACGTGACGGCTACCGCAAGCGAACCGGAACTTGGCAGCCGTCTGGAAGCGGGCAACCTCACCGAGACCCATGTTTCGAAGGAAGACAACACCATCACCATCGACAAGATGGTTCCCGGTGATGTTATCTCGTTCACCATCACTATCCATAACGACAGCAATGTCACCGTAAAACAGAGAACTGTTATAAAGAAGGTTACTGACAACGGTCTGTGGTCCGGCCTTAAGGTCACGATCGGCGACACACAGTACAGCGGCGTCACAAAGATTACCCCTTGGAACCCCCTCGATCCCGGCTGTGCTGATGTTGAAGTACCTGTTGTTATCGAGCTCCCTGTGGAAGCCGGCAACGAGTACCAGGAAAAGAGCTGCACGCTGGCCTACACTGTCGAGGCTGTTCAGGGCAATGCTGATCTGCCCGAGGAGTGGGACGGTAGCAGCCTGGAGGCTCCTACG
This sequence comes from uncultured Lachnospiraceae bacterium, assembly GCA_964463325.1. Classification (GTDB taxonomy): domain Bacteria; phylum Bacillota; class Clostridia; order Oscillospirales; family CAG-272; genus UMGS1002. The sequence goes on from CAYXBY010000005.1 coordinate 516, forward strand.
GCTGATCCCGAGACTGGTATTTACCACATCACCACGGCTCCTCAGTTCGTGAGTTTCATTACCAATATTACGGCTTACGGCCACGTGACCATCAGCATCGACAAGGACTTTGACCTGGGCGGTGCTACCATCAAAACTACCGCTGCCCAGGGCAACAGAATGCTCGATGGCGTGAAGATCAACGGTAACGGACACACCATCAGCAACTTCACCATCGACAGCACCGTAAACGAGTACTACGGCGGTCTGTTCGGCTATATGCCTGGCGCCGAGGATGCAAGCTGGATCAAGGAGCTGACTGTTAAGGACGCTACTATCATCGGCGGCAAGCAGACCGGCGCTATCATCGGCGGCATCAATGGCGCCGACAGCAAGGTTGAGAACTGCCACGCCATCAACTGCACGGTGATCGGCACAAAGAAGGTCGGCTCTGTTGTGGGTTACACCGCAAACGGCTCTGTGACGGATTGCTCTGCTACCGACTGCAATGTTTACTGCGAGCTGAATGACCAGAACGAGGCCGGCAAGGTCGTTGGCTTTGTCAACACTGTTGACTCCGGTTGTGTAGACAACACATCCGCCCTGACCGCTAACAATGTGAATGTTTATGTTGGCGTCAATGTTTTCGTCGCTGACGCTGCAACCGCAGCTGCCGCGCTGAAATCCGAAAATGAGCACATCTACCTCATCCTGTCCAACGATATCACCATGGATATTTCTCTGCTCAATCCTCAGATCGGAGGTTCCGGCGAATACCGTCTTGGCGGAGCCAACACCAAAGAGATCAACATCGATCTGAACGGTCACAAGCTGACGTTAGACACCGATTATATGAGCGCCCTTGGCGCCAACAACGGCGATGCAGTTATCAATGTTATGAATGGATCCGTTAACAGTACGCAGACTACTGCCCCTTGGAATGTCTATGACTTGATCTTTGCCAACTGCACTTGGAACTTTGAGAATGTTACATTCGACAAAGCCGTAGCTATCTATACCGGTGCTACTGCGACAATGAAAAATGTTACGATCAACGAAAGTGGCGATAACTATGCGCTGTGGATTACAGCAGACGCAAAGGCAGTTACGCTGGACAATGTGACCATCAACTGCCCCAACGGACGCGCTATTGCCGTTAAGGATCAGTATGTTGGATCCCCTGCATCCGTGACGCTGAACATTAAGGATTCTAAGATCACATCTGCCAAGAAGGCAGCGGTGCTTGTCACCTCGACCGCAGGTGCTAGCATCAATGCAGAAAATGTTGATATTAGCAATGTTGCAGCTGACAGTACTAACCTTGTTTGGATAGACAATGCTAACCCGTCTGCTCCTGTTACCGTAAACGGCGGTTCTTACATTGTAGAGCCCTAATTGAGTTTACATCTAACCCAAAAGCGCCCCGCTTCGGCGGGGCGCTACTTTTGCTTTTATATGAGCTGAGAAAAGCTTTAATACAGTCGGCAGCTATCGTACACTGCCTCGGCGGCGGCCGTCATGACGCGCGGCGATACGCCGGAGGGGGCGCGATAGAGTAGCAGGGCTGGGGTCAGTGTCAGCGATGGCGCGGCGCCAAGACGCGATTCTACCAGCACCATGCAGGGCGGAGCTTCGGTGTCCGGCTGGACAAATGTCATGCGCTTGGGCTCGAGGCGGTTGATGCGCAGTGCCTGCATGAGGTCGGCAAGCCGATCGGGACGGTAAACACAGTAAAATCGCCCGCCAAACCGCAGCAATCGCGCCGCCGCAGCGCAAAAATCACCAATGCTGCCGGCGGTCTCATGCCGAGCAACAGTTTTCATGTTGTGCGCACAGCTGCGGCCGTGCCCCACCTTCATGTATGGTGGGTTGGAAAAAACGACGTCGAGCCGCCCGCCCGAGTCGCCGCGCCCCAGCTCGCGCACGTCGGCAGTGTATTGTGAAATGGCGTTGCAGAGACCGTTCAGCTCAATATTTCGCTGCCCAAGCGCCGAAAATTCGGGCTGCAGCTCGTAGGCGTCGATGTGCCCCAGCTTGCCGCGCGTGGCCGCCAGCATGGAGATTATCCCGGTGCCGGAGCCCAGCTCGGCCGCCCGCGCGGACGGCTCCGGGCGTATGAAGGCGGCAAGCATGTAGGCGTCCGTTCCGAAGGTCAGGCCGTCCTTTTTTTGTATAAGCAGCAGCTGCTCGTTTACGCGATCCAGTCGCTCTCCTTCAAATAATTCGGGCTGCATATCATCCTCCTAAAAGAAAAGCGGGACGGCCATCAAGCCGCCCCGCGCCGGTTTTACCGGGCTTACTCTGCCTTGGGAGCTCCAACAGGGCAGGAATCTGCGCAAGAACCGCAATCGATGCACTTGTCAGCGTCGATAACGTACTTGCCGTCCTTCTCCGAGATGGCCTCAACAGGGCAGCTCTCAGCGCATGCGCCGCAAGCGATGCACTCGTCTTCGTTGATCTTGTATGCCATGGAAATATACCTCCAATATATTTATGCTATCATTGTACCACAAAAGTATTTATTTTGCAAGTGGATTTTGCATTTTCCTCGAAATTTTCGGTTAGTTGTCGCTATCGGTGTCATCTGCGGGTGCATTTGACTGGCGGGAGCGGGATATCACTGTTATATCGTCGCGATGGAAGACCTTTACCGATGTTTCTTGCTTGGCCTCGTCGACTATTCTGACCTTGACCAAGCCGGCCAGCGGATTGACCTCGATAACGGTGCCGTTGCCCTCGGGCGTGCGTACCTGTGAGTCAACAGGCGGGGTCAGGCGCAGCTCAGCCTCGTAGGTGTCGTTTTCGTAGCGTAGACAGCACATGAGGCGGCCGCAGGCGCCGGAGATCTTGTTTGAGTTGAGCGACAGATTCTGTTCCTTTGCCATTTTGATGGATACCTGAACGAAATCCGACAAAAAGCTGGCGCAGCAGAGCGGGCGCCCGCAGGCACCGAGGCCGCCGAGCAGCTTGGCCTCGTCGCGTATGCCGATCTGGCGTAGCTCGATGCGCGTGCGGAAGATGGATGCGAGATCCTTGACCAGCTCGCGGAAGTCGACGCGCCCGGCTGATGTGAAGTAGAACAGCAGTTTGGAGTTGTCGAAGGTGTATTGCGCCTCAACCAGCTTCATGTCAAGCCCGTGCTTAGCTATGCGTTCCTGACACAGCACAAAAGCGTCCTTTTCTTTTTGATGATTTTGGGCGTTGTGCTCCTCATCCTCGACGGTTGCGGGGCGCAGCATGGGGCGCAGCGGCTGCACGATATCGTTTTGCGGGACACGACAATTGGCAACGCAGACCTCGCCAAATTCGGGGCCGCGCGCCGTTTCGACTATAACCTTGTCGCCCTGCTCCATAATGATGTTGCCGGGTGAGAAGTAGTATGTCTTGCCCGAAGGGCGGAAGCGCACACCGATGACCTCGATGGCGTCGGGATCAGTGACTGCGGCGCGGCGAGGCTCGTGTGTTTCAAAGTCGAAGACAGAAAAATCGGGGTCTCCGACCTTGACCGCGGCGCCGGGGGCGGGGGCAGGAATGGCCTCGGGGGCGGAGATGAACACAACCTCGGCGGCCAGCTCATCCGTCAGCACGCGTTCGCGCGAATAGCTGGTGGGGCGACCAGTTGCACGCGACTGACGCTGCGGGCGCGGTGTGGGCGTTGACGGCTCAGCAGTGGCGGGCTGATCGTTTGTGCGTGGCGGTTTGGCGCCGTTCCCGCCTGAGCGCGAGCGACGGCGATTATTGCCCTGGCGCGAATGCTGCTGTGAGTGCTGCTGGGGGTCACGCTGTCCTGCGGCGGCGTTTTCGGGGCGCGAGGACTTGACCTCGTCAGCACTGCGCTGCGCGACTGGCTGCTCGAGTGGGGTATCGCCTGTGGGGCGATTTCCGCGCGGGCGATGACCGCGGTTGCGGCTGCGATGGTTGCCCTGACGTTGAGCACCGTTCTGGGCGGGCTTATCGGCGGGGGCGGTATTTTGATTTTTATTGTTATCCATTTTGTTGCCTTTCTAAGCGTTATATAAATGACGTCAGCACTCGATCAGTTTGGTGAGTGTCAGACGGAGATTTGCATTTTTTGAAAGTGAGTCTGAGGCGACGGTAACTCTGTCGTACAGTGCGAGCAGATCAGCAAGCGTGTATTGCCAGGCGAGCTCGATGGCCGCGTCGCGGTCGTACCAAAAGCAGAGCGGGGCTTCGTCGCTTTTTTTGAGCAGGATCAGGTCGCGCAGAGCCAATGAAATGGCGGACAGCTCTTCGGAGACTATATTGCGCTTATTCGAGAAATCTGCGGTGAGCTCGAGGCGCTGCTGCGCAGTTGAGCGACTGCAAAAGGTTCGTACAAATCGCTCGGCGAGCTCATGACGTTCAATGCGCGGCTGACGCTGCTTAGGGTCCAGCAGTGTCAGGGCGCGGCCAATGCAGCCATCTGCCTCGGAGAGCAGCGCGTCAAGCTCGGCACGATCTGACGCCGCCAGCGCCTGTGCGCGAGAGTCGTGCTCGGTCAGATATACCTCCAACTGCTGACGGCTTACCGGTTCGGTGCGCAAAATGGGTGCTCGGCTGCGGACTGTCTCTAACAGCGACGAAGCCGACTGACATATCAGCAGAAATACTGCATAGCTGTGTGGCTCCTCAAGCGTCAGCAGCAGCGCGTTCTGCGCTTGGACGGTCATGGTGTCTGCGTTTTCGATGATGTAGACCTTGTAGTCGAAGTCGTTGGGGAAGGTCATGGTGTCCTCACGGATGAAGCGCACGGCGTCGACACCGATGCTGACGCGGTCGCGTTCGGGTGATATCCTTATGACGTCAGGCGTTTTGCCGTCAAGTATCTTGCGGCAGGCGGTGCATTCAAGGCAGGGAAAGCGCTCGCCCTCACGGTCGGAGCAGGACAGTGCTGCCGCCATATTCAGCGCCAGCGTCCGACGCCCGCTGCCCTCGCGCCCCTCGATGATATAGGCGTGTGACAGGCTGCCGCTCATGATATCCATAGCGAGTCGCTGCCGCAGCGCGGCGTTGCCGATTATATTTGTAAAGTATTCCATCCGCGCCTCCTTGCATAAACATCCAGTGTTATTATAACAGATTTGTGCCGCCGTGTCAATAAGACATGCTCCATCAGACACGAAAAAAGCAGGCCAGCGCAAGGTTTTACCCTGCATTAGCCTGCTGTGGTGCTACATTAGCGTTATTGGAAGGGCGAGAGTGAGCGCTCGAGGATGCCGTGCAGCTTGGCAATGGCGGTGCCGTAATTTGTGAAGGGGACGCCTGCCTGTGCGGCGCGCTCCAGCCGCGACTGCATTTCACGCTCATTCAGCATGCAGCCGCCGCAGTGAATCACCAGCGCGTAGCGTGATAGCGCCGCGGCCTCGGGGAACTCGCCGCCCGAGGTGAATTCAAAGCTGAGGTCACGGCCGGTGTATTTTTTGATCCAGCCGGGCAGCTTGACGCTGCCGATGTCGTTGCACTGACGGTGATGCGTGCAGCCCTCCGAGATCAGCACGGTGTCGCCGTCACGCAGGCTGTCGAGCGCGGTGGCGCCGCTGACCTCGGTCTCAAGGTCGCCCTTGTAGCGGGCAAAAAGGATGGAAAATGAGGTCAGCGGGATGCTTTCGGGTACGATGGCGCTGACGGCACCGAAGGCCTGTGAGTCGGTTATGACCAGCCGCGGCGGCATCGGCAGCCTTTGCAGCGTCTCGGTCAGCTCGGTCTCGCGGACGACTATGCTGATTGCGTGATGATCGAGAATATCGCGGATGGTCTGCTGCTGCGGCAGTATCAGGCGGCCGCGTGGAGCGGACTCATCTATGGGTGTGACGAGCACGACCACGTCACCACGCTCTATCAGGTCGCCGACGAGCGGTCGCTGCGGCGTCCCGCGCTGCTGCGCCAGCTGCCCCAGACGCTCCTTGAGCGCGTGTATGCCTGTGCCGTCGACTGCGCTGACATAGAGTGCGCCCTTCGGCGGCTCGGGCAGGGCGGGGAGCAGGTCGCACTTGTTGAGCGCGATGATATACGGTATGCGACGCGCCTCAAGCAGGCGGCACAGCTCGCGGTCGGGCTCGCCGAGGCCGACTGCCGCGTCGACGACGAGCACGGCGATGTCGGTCTTGCTCAGCGTGGCGTGCGTCCGCTTGACGCGCAGCTCACCCAGCGCACCCTCGTCGTCAATGCCGGGGGTGTCGATGATGACGACCGGCCCCAGCGGCAGCAGCTCCATGGCCTTTTGCACCGGGTCGGTCGTCGTGCCCTTGACGCTCGACACCACCGAGAGTGCCTGACCGGTCACCGCGTTGACGACGCTGGATTTGCCGGCATTGCGCAGCCCGAAGAAGCCGATGTGAAGTCTCTCGGCCGAGGGAGTTGAATTGAGTGACATTTTTGGTTCACCTCTATCATCCGCGGTAGTCGATATCACCCGCGCCGGACACCGGCGTAAAGATAGATGCTACCTGCTCGGCAGTCAGCTCGACGCCAAACACGTTTTTGTAGTATTCTATCGCCTGTGCGGTCACGTCGATGTCGGTGAAAAGCTCGGGATAGACCGTTTTTGCCAGCCACAGCAGCGTGATGGGCGTGTCAACACCGGGGGTGTAGCTGCGGTACATGCCAAGCGGCATTTTGTAGACGCTTTTGTTGACGACGGCGTCGATGCCGCTCCAATCGTAGGTGCCGATGGTATTGTTGTAGAGGTCATCGGGCTGAGCCGAGGTGAAGTTGGTGATGAAAACGACCTCAGGGTTCCAGACGTATATCTGCTCGAGGTTGACGGCGACGGAATTGTCCTTTTCCAGCTCCTCTGCCACGTTGACGGCGCCGATGGCGTCCGCCCACCACTGTCCGAAGAACTGCTTGCCGGAGGTGAGGATGCTACTGTCGTTGCACTGGAACATAAAGAAGACGCGCGCCTTTTTATCCTCGGTCAGGCTTGAGGTGCGCTCGGTGACAAGCTGGAGTATCTGCTCGCTCTCGCTCCGTGCCAGCGCGGCGCGGTCGTTGTCGGGGAACATCTGCGAGAGCAGCGCGATCCACTGATTGAGCGTCTCGATGGCGTTGTAGCTCCACTTGTTGGCCGAGATGCCGACGGCGACAAAGCCGGCGCGACGAAGCTCCTCGCCCTGCGAGGCGTTGTCGGAGCCGTAAAAGACAACATCGGGCTCCAGCTTGGCCAGCTCCTCAAGATTGACGGTGCTACCAGTCATGAAATCGGTCTTGGCGTTGAGTATTTCGGGGTAGAGCTGCGAGAGCAGACCGTTTTTGGCGGCGGCCATGCTGGTGGGGGCGATGCCGACCAGCTTGTCGGCCGAGTCAAAAAAGACGGTCAGCACAGAGGGCAGCGGGAAAATGTCGCAGACCACCACGCGCTTGATGTCGCGCGGCACGGTGACGGTATTTCCGCCGTGGTCGACGACGGTCAGGGCGTCGGCGTCGTCATCGGGGGTGTTGGGCGTGTCTGTGGTACAGGCAACGAGCGCCAGCGACATGAGCGCGGCGAGAATGAGGCAAATGATCTTTTTCATGTTGTTAAAAGCTCCTTTATATTTGAAAATTTTTTATCAGATCGGGAATGCTACGGCGGTAGAGACGGCCGGAGAAGGCCTCGTGCGGAAGCGGCACAAGCTGTGCTGTGGCGGGCACGATGGGGCGATAGAGCGGGTCTGCAATGACCACCTCTGCACCGACGAGCGCCGCGGCTATGTCGGTCTCCTCGCACAGTGCACGGTCTCCGCCACGCAGCAGCTCGGGCGGACATTCTGTCGGGCAGATGACGCGTACCTGGTCGCCGCGCGTGCGGTGTCGAGCCAGCGCCAGTGAGCGTGACGTCACTGCCTCGCCTATGATCACTGTTCGAGAATCCGTCGCGGGGCAGAGGCCGTTGAACAGCGTGCGCGGCTCGCCGTCGTCGGCGGCTGTGCGCAGCAGTTGACAGACGTCGTCCATCAGCGGTGCGTAGGGCGTGCCGATGACATATGGCGTGCCAAAGCGGCGGCGCAGCAGCTCGGCCGTCTCAAGCCCGGTGGATGATATCACAAGGTTGACCTCGGCGGCAGCGGCGTGCGACAGCTCGTCCGGCGTGCTGCCCATGGCCCAGGTGGCGAGTACCGTAAAGCCGTTCTCCTCCAGCCCACGCACCATGGAGCCGACGGCTCCGTTGACCGAAAAGTCAAGCGGCGTCGCGCCCAGCAGGTTGACGCTGCCGGGAATGACGGGCAGCGGCGCGGTAAAGCGCTCGGCATAGGCTGCCAGCGCCGCCCCGGCACCGCGTACGTAGGTGTGCATGCCATTAGTGTTGAAGCCGAAGCAGGGAATACCCGTCCGTGACTCAAGATCGGCGGCGATGGCGGGCAGATCGCAGCCGCTCATCATGGGGATCGGTGTCCCCGCCAGGGCGATGAAGCGCGGCGAGAGCTGCTCCGCGGCCGTCATGGCGTCGCGGATCAGCTTTTCGTCGTCGCCCATGATGGCCTCGAGCTCGGACAGTGCCGATATGAATACCAGACTGTCCTGCTCATACCAGCGCGGCTCGTCGTGTGTGTTATAGGTCGAATTGCAGCCCGAGGCGTCATGCATGATGCACATGCCGCCCAGCTCAAACAGTGCCGAGCAGACACCGGAAACGTCGGCAGCGTAGGTTGAAATAAAAGCCTGTGCTTGCGTTACAGACAACAGCTGCACCCCCATCCCTTTTGTTGAATATGCTCCGCAGGGTCGCGCGACTGTCGCGCGGCGTCGAGCATAAGCTCGGCCATGCGGCGAATGCCGTCAAAGCCGTACAGCCCCGCGCCCTCGACTATGTTGACAAAATGCTTGCTCCCCGTGAAATAGGCGGCCTTCTGTCCTATGGCGAGCAGTGGCTCCGCCGCCGTGCGACGGGCGACGCGCATGGCGGGGTGGACCGTCGGCCATAGCTCGAGGTCGGGGGCCTGCTGACGCAGCAGGTCGTATTCCTCGCGCTCGTCGGTGGTAAAGCTGTCGGCGTATATGCGCGTGACGCAAAAGCCGTGCTCAAGCAGCAGCCGCGCCAGGCTGAGCGGTGCGGGAACCGCGGTGTAGTCTATGGCCACCGGCAGGTCTCCGATGACGGCGCGTGCGCGGTCAAGCGCCTCCATGGCGGCGGCGCGGTCGTCCTCGGGGGAATAATCGACCCCGAGCTGTTCGGCGAGCCTGCCGAGGCAGTGCTCGATGCGCTGCGGCATGAATGACATAGGCAGGTGCAGGTGCCGCTGCCCGAGTCGCGTCGACAGCGCCTCCCCTGCCGCGCGCGCGGCGGGAAGATAGGTGATATTGAGCGCCGCACGTGCCATATCGAGGTAGTCGCTGTAGCGGGTGGTGCGTGGCAGCTCGCGCAGTTGGCAGCCGGCGTTTTTTATCAGACGGCAAAGTTCGGAGCTGTCGTGCGTTGCAAAATTGCTGCCGATGACGTTGACCGCTCGAGCGTCCTGCGGCAGCGGCTCGAGCAGGCTGTAGAGCTGACGGCGCATGAGCTGATCCGGCGTCAGTCCGCTTTTGCGCATTATGGGGTTCATATAGCAGTCGGTAAAGCTGACGGTCGGGAAGCGGCGGCGCAGCTCGGCATAGCACAGCTCAAGGTCGCAGCCGAGAAAGTGGTGGACGCAGCTGGTGTAGACCAGCACTGCCGGCGGCAGTCGGCCGAGGCGGTCAAGTATGTCGGTCACGCCCTCGATAATGCGCGTCTCGGCGTCGCCGTCGAGCAGGTCGTTTTCCTTTACGGTGACAGTCGAAAAGCGGTTGCCGAGTCCCATTTCGGCTGCTGTCAGCACCACGCCGCGCAGGCAGCTTGAAGCGCAGACGAATATTTCATGTGCCTCTGGAATGAGCATGCCGGTGTGGACGATGTTCCAGGTTCCACGCGCCGGTGCGCCGTACTCCAGCCCCGACGGAAAGGGGGCGGGGAAGCCGGCCTCGCTCATTTTTATGACCGGTGCCGCGCTCGTCTCGCCACCGGGGTTGACGCGCCTCAGCATGGCTCCACCCCACAGGCGTGACAGACGCTGTCGGCGAGACGACGGTATTCGTCGGCCATGGCGCTGTTGGGGAAGGCCTCGAGAACGGTCATTTTGAGCTCATCTGCGGCCTGCACCGTCTCGCTCAGCGACAGTTCGCCGACAATGGTGGTGCTGAGGTCTTCGGCAAGCTCCCGTACCTTTTCGTCCTCGCGTGGAACGTTGCGGCGGTTGAGTATCAGCCCGCCGAGCGAGGCATAGCCGCGTCCCTTGAAGCTGTCAATGGCCATGGCGATGTTGGCTGCCGCGTGTATGGACATGTTTTCGCCCGACGTGACGATAAACACACGGTCGGCGTAGCCGCGGTGCATGGGCATGGCGAAGCCGCCGCAGACGACGTCTCCCAGCACGTCGTAAAACACGACGTCGGGATGGTAGGTCTCGTAAGCGCCCTTTTCTGCCAGCTTTTCCAGTGCCGCGATGATGCCGCGCCCTGCGCAGCCCAGTCCCGGGATGGGGCCGCCGGCCTCGGCACAGACGACGCCGCCGTAGCCGATGCGCAGCATGTCGTCCAGCGCAAAGCTGTTGCCGCGCTCGCGCATGAGCGAGAGTGCAGTCGGCACGCGCTCACCGTGCAGCAGCGTAGAGGTCGAATCGGCCTTGGGGTCGCAGCCGATCTGCATGACGCGCAGCCCTCTGTCCGCTAGCGCTGCCGAGAGGTTGGAGACGGTGGTCGATTTGCCGATGCCGCCCTTGCCGTATATTGCGATCTTTATCATAGTGCTCCTCCGTAGTCGCCGCGCCCGGAGACGACGGTGTAGCCGATGTCCTCCATTTGACGGCGCAGCAGTTCAAGACTTTGCCCGGCGTCGCAGTCGACACCGGCCTTATTATCATATAGTAGATATTTTTTTCTCACCGACAGCGGTGACAGGTTGGGCATCACCACATTGCAGCCGACCAGCACGCCTGCCTGGCGTCCGCTACGCTCGAGCGAGCCGAGGGCGGTCGTGGCGGGCAGCAGCGCGTCGGGCAGCATCAGCCGCACAAGACTGAGCAAAAACAGCGTGAGCGGAACGCTCCCCGCAGGATATGTTCCCAACGGCGTGTCCTGGTGGGGGATAAACGGGCCGATTCCGACCATTTGCGGGCGCAGTTCGACGAGCAGTTGCATGTCGCAGGCCAGCGTCTCGGGCGTTTGGAACGGTGCGCCGACCATCATGCCGGCGCCGGTCTGAAAGCCGAGCTTGCGTAGCTCGCGCAGACAGTCAAGACGGTGCTCAAGCGTCATCCCCTCGGGATGCAGCAGCCGATAGTGCGCCGGCGAGGCAGTCTCGTGGCGCAAAAGATAGCGGTCGGCGCCCGCCTCGCGCAGTGCTGCATACGATTTGCGGCTGCGCTCGCCGACAGACAGCGTTATGGCGCAGTCTGGAAAGCTGGCGCGTATGTCGCGGACGATGGCGCACAGCCGCTCATCGTTAAAATATGCGTCCTCGCCGCCCTGAAGCACGAAAGTGCGGTAGCCGAAGCGGTAGCCCTCCTCGCAGCACTCCATTATCTGGTCTGGCGTCAGGCGATAGCGCGAGACGGCGGCATTTGAACGCCGTATCCCGCAGTAGAGACAGTCATTTTTGCAGATATTTGTGAATTCGATGAGGCCGCGGAACCATATACGGCGTCCAAAGCGCTCGATGGCCACCTCACGCGCGAGCGACGCGGCGTAGGCGTCGTCGTCAGATGTGTGTGTGGTCAACAGTGCCAGCCAGTCGCCCCGTGACAGCGTTGCACCGGCGGCCAGACGGTCGATCAGCTCAAGGTTTTTCATGTGTGACCTCCTCCGGCAAGTGTCGCCTTGACACTGACGCCAGAGATGAGACTCAGCGCATCGCACAGCGCCCGTATCTCGGCCGTCGGCGCCTCGACGATCAGGTTTATTATGCTGATTCCGGCCTCCCGCAGCGGCATGCCCATGCGCCCGACGACATAGGGCGCGGCACGGTGCAGAATGGCGTTGACATCGCCCGCAGCTGAGCTGTCGGGCAATATGACGGACAGCGTCGCCACCACCGATGCAGCGTCAGACGCCGTACCGTGCCCGTTGTCGCCCTCGCGGTCGACCGAGACGGCGACGACGTCGCGATATGTGTTGCTGTCGGTCTCGATCTCGCCAATGACGGCGTTGACGCCGAAAAATCGGCGTATGCTGCTCTCGGTGACGACCTCGGCAGTTGGGCCGTATTCGGATGCGCCGCCGTGCCCCAGCAGCAGCGAGCGCGACGAGCGACGCAGCGCGTGGGCGGGGTAATGCGTGTTGAAAATGCAGGCCATGCCGTCGCGGGCGAGGGAGGTGATGGTGTCGAGCACCAGCAGCTGGTTGCGAAAATCAAGATTGGATTCGGGCTCGTCGAGTACCAGCAGGCGCGGCTGCGCCGCCATGGCTCGCGCAATTAGCACCATTTGCAGCTCGCCACCGCTCAGCTCGCTGCAACGACGGTGGCGCAGTCCCTCCAGCTGCATTTTTGAAATTATGCTGTCGGCGATGGCGTAATCGGCCTCGCGCGGCGGCTCAAAGGCACTGCGATAGGCGTTTCGGCCTAACAGCACGGTGTCCTCGACGCTGTAGGGTGAGAGCGTCTGCCGCGCCTGCGGCACGTATGCCACCTGCTGCCACAGCCGCCGTGGCGGTATCTGACGCAGGCTCACACCGTCCAGCAGCGACTCGCCGCGGCTCCAGTTCAGCAGCCCAAGTGCACAGCGCAGCAGAGTCGTTTTACCCGCACCGTTGGGGCCAAGCACGGTGAGCACATCACCGTCGGAAATATCGAGCTGAATATTGTCAAGAATTTTTGAATCTGTGAGCTTGTATGAAAAACAGCCGTTCTTTATTTCAAACCTCATAGGCTCCAGCCTCCCCTGCGACGCAGAAGTATTATGAAGAAGGGCGCGCCTACCAGTGCTGTCAGTATGGACACCGGTATCTCGGCCGCCGTCAGTGACCGCGCCACCGTGTCGACGGCCATCATAAACGTCGCCCCAACGCTGATGCAGGCGGGGACGAGGCGCCTGTGATCGTTGCCGACCAGCATGCGGCATATGTGTGGCACCAGCAGTCCGACCCAGCCGACCTGCCCGCACATCGAGACGGCCGAGGCGGTCATCCCCGCGGCGCAGACGACAGTCACGCCCCGCAGCAGGCGTATGTTGGAGCCGAGCGAGCGTGCCTCGTCGTCCGAGAGCGGGAGCAGATCAAGCCGCCAGCGCAGCGCCAGCGTCACGATAAGACAAACGATGATCATGGGGGCGCCGAGCGCGAGCGATGCATAGCCGCTGGCGCTCAGACTGCCCATCAGCCAGTAGGTGATGGCGGGCAGCTGCGACTCGGTGTCGGCCAGATATTTGACCAGCGACACCAGGGCAGAAAACAGCGAGCTTATCATGATGCCCGAGAGAATGACCGAGGTGCGGTTGCCGGTGCTGCGTCCGCCCAGCCCGGCCAGCAACATGGCGAGCAGACCGAATATAAATGCTACCGCCTGAACGCCCGGAAGCGTGAGCCCCAGCAGTAGCGCCAGCGCGGCGCCAAAGCTGGCACCCGAGGCGACGCCGAGCGTGTCTGGCGTGGCGAGCGGGTTGGAAAACATGCTTTGCAGCAGGCAGCCCGAGGCGGCCAGCCCAGAGCCGACCACCGCTGCTGTCAGCAGTCGAGGAAAGCGCTGCACCCACAGCACCGACTGCTTCAGTCGCCCGAGATCCTGCCCGAGTACCGAGCGTATGACCTCAAGCGGCGTTATCTCCATGCGCCCGATGCACAGGCAGACCAGTGCAGTCAGCGGCGGCAGCAATATCAGCGCGAGCAGCCCCCATATATTTATTTTTTTACCGAAGTTAGCTTTCATGCCGACCTCCACAACAAAATTTGCCGTATTCCCGAAAGAATACGGCAAAAATGACACTGCCGCGGCAGTGCACTTGATTGCAAAACGTATTGCTTTCACCTCAATCGCAATTTCGGTGTCAGGAATCAGCCTTACATATTAAATTGATGTTTATTCCGCCGTGTAGCCGGCGTTTGAGTACGCGGTCTTGACCGTGACGCCGCCGAGACGGCCGATCCGCCCGGCAAGTGAATTAATGACGTCCTCGGGCGCGTCCAGCGCGATGCTTATTATGCTTATGCCGCGCTTCTTGTAGGGCAGACCCATGCGCCCCAGTATATATCCTCCCGCCTCGTGCAGCAGCGCGTTCAGCTGCTCGACCGACTCGGGATTCTCGACTATTATTGCCATTACGGCGACTCTTGAGCTCATAAAAATCTTCCTCTCATGTTCTGAGGTTATTATAGCATGCTTTGTGGCAAAAGTCAACGTCCGCGGTCAACAAAAAATTGTCTCGCGGTCTCGATGTCGCGCCCGACAGCTGCGCTCAGCGCCTCTGCCGAGTCAAATCGTCGCTCGGGGCGCACAAAGCGGAGCAACTCGGTGCGGATGCTGCGACCGTACAGGTCAGCACGTAGATCAAGTATGTGCGTCTCGCACAGCACGCCATCGCCGTCCTCAAAGGTGGGGCGGCAGCCGACGTTGGAGATGGCCGGATAGCACTGCCCATTGACGGTGCAGCTGCTTACGTACACCCCGCGCGCGGGGACGAGAAAGCCGGGGGCAAAATGCTGGTTGAGCGTTGCAAAGCCCAGCCCGCGTCCCATGCCGTGGCCGTGCTCGACGCACGCCTCAAGGCTCCAGGGGCGTCCCAGCATGCGTGCTGCTGTCTCAACGTCGCCGCGCTCGACGGCGGCGCGTATGGCGGTTGAGCTTATTGCCGTTCCGTCGAGGCAGATGGGTGGGACGGTGACGGCATGTCCGCCCATGAGCTCGCGCAGGCGGGCGCTGTCGCCGCTGCCGCCGCACCCAAAGCGGTAGTCATAGCCGCAGACGGCGGTGACGCAGTTATATTGCCCTATCAGCACCTCGTGCACGAACTGATCGGCACTCATGCTGCGTATCTCGGCAAAATCCAGCGCTATCACCCGCTGCATGCCTGCCTCGAGGATAAGCCGCTCGCGCTCGCCCGACGAGGTAATACGGGGCGGGGGAGTGCGCTCGAGATAGTTGTGCGTGGGCAGACTGAAGGTCAGCGCGGCGCACTCGAGATCGCAGTGGCCACTCGTCTTAAGCTGACGCGCGATGCGCTGTGCAGCCTCGAACAGTGCGCGGTGTCCGAGGTGGACGCCGTCAAAGTTTCCGAGGCATATGACGCGCTCAGTCCTGCTGCTCATCGATGCCAAGATAGCTCTTGACCAGCTCGCGCAGCAGCTCATCGCGGTCGATGCGGCGTATCAGCCCGCGCGCGTTGGCGTGATTTGTGATGTATGTCGGATCCTCGGAGAGAATGTAGCCGACTATCTGATTTATGGGATTGTAGCCCTTCTCAACCAGCGCCTCGTAGACCTGACGCAGTATCTCGCGAGAATCCTCGGGAGCTGCTGTAGTGTTAGCGGAAAAAATATTCTTTTTATCGTCTATTATCATTTTATTACCTCGCGCAAAATGATGCACTATAATTATATACCATAAGCTCTTCAATTTCAAGAGCTGCGCGGATTTTTTATTGTCTTTAGCTCCGTCAAATTACTTATGGAGTGATTGTGCCTTTTTAGCAGGGGGCATTCTACTATTACGGAGCTCGATCACTTTATCTGCAATAGTCAAATAGTGACATTATATACCTTGACTATAAAAGCAAAATGTGATATAATGTGTCTTGCTGAATCGTTTTAATACTTAAACAAGGAAAAGAAGAGGTGTTATATGGGAGAAGACAAAAGCTTTGATTTAGACAGCGTTATCGAGCAAATTTCGTCCAAGCTTGAAGATGCGCTTGAGGATATTCTTGCAGATCGGGTCGAGGATGCCGTCACTTGTGCGGTTCAAGATGTTTTTGAGGAGGCATTGCACACAAGCTTGTCCCGCTTTGAATTTGTTCTCACCGACGGAACTGTTGTCAGGCCAAAGCAGATGCCGAAAATAATAAGTCCCGATAAAACAAAAATGTTGCCCTGCTACGGAGGATTTCGTGTCGACGGCTGTTGCCTGATAGTGCAAACAAGCGCCACGTGCTGGGAACTTATTGCCCGGTATAAAACTCAAGAAGAAGCAACAGGAGCATTAAAAAAAGTTATAGAAGCCATAAAGTATGACGAACAGATGCGTCCGGATATATCTTCTATGATTGAACTGTAAAAAGTAAGCGGTAATTCCCTCACAGCTCGCGATCGGCATGTTTTGACGCCATGTAAAGTCTTGTTGCGAGATTGTAAAGCTGATGCGGTGGCATTGGGCGGCATTTTGGGCTATAATTAAGTCATCCAAACCCAAGGAGGATCGTATTATGAAGCTGCCGGATAAAATAATTAAGCTCAGACGGGCGCAGGGCTGGTCACAGGAGGAGCTTGCCGAGCGATTGGATATCTCCCGCCAGGCCATCAGCCGCTGGGAAAACGGGACTGCGCTCCCGGATGTGCAAAATGTGTTGCAGCTCAGCAAGCTGTTCTGCGTGACGACGGATTATCTGCTCAACGACGACTGCGAGAGCGACGGCGATATTCCCGCGGTCAAAAGCGCGACGAAAAAGGCGGCCGAGCTGCTGGCAAAAGAGAGAAAGCATCATTTGATCGCCGCGATCTGCTTTACGATAGCATCGCTATGCTGGCTTGTCACGATAGTAAATTATGTAAACACAGCGCAGCTGGCGTTTTCTTGTATTGCACTTGGCATTTGCGGGATAAATGCAGGGCTTCAATTCGGTTTGTTCGTCGGGGCAAAGTGATGCGTGGATTTACAGTGTAACAGGGAACTCAAGGGGACATTAATTACTGAATGTCCCCTTGAGTTATTTTGATAATCGCCAGACGCAACAATCGCTCAGTTAAATTTGCTATAGCTCTTGCATTTTGGGCGAAGATGTGATAAAATAGTGCCGCCGTAGACATTTGGAGGTGATTTGATGCGACATCGGGAGTGATATATATGATCCCCCGAAGTCGTTGACTTGTGTGAAAGCGGAATGAACCGGCGCAAGCCTGAGTTCAATTATTTCTTGTGCGACTGAATCGCAGGCATTATCAATGAAGGAAACACACAAATTCATAGTCCCGGATTACTATCCGAAATTCTCATGCAAGCTGGGGGCTTGCCGCGCGGCGTGCTGTGTTGGCTGGCCGGTCTCCATCTCGATGCAAAATTATTTTCACCTTTTGGGCATGGACTGCCCGCGCGACCTGCGCGACCGTCTGGATCGCGGGCTACGGGTGGTCGACCGTCCGACAACTGAGGAATACGCCCACATTGAGCCGCGCTACGATGGCAATTGCCCTCTGCGCCTACCGGACGGACGCTGTGCTCTGCACGCCGAGCTCGGCGAGGATGCGCTTGCAGACGTCTGCCGACTCTATCCGCGCGGCATACGTGCCGAGAATGACATCTATGAGTGCTCCTGTGCCAACAGCTGCGAGGCCGTGCTTGAGCTGTTGCTCGAGCATCAGGAGCCGATCAAGTTTGACTTCTGCGATATGACAATAAATATGCCCCCGCTACCGCAGCGCACCTCGTTTTTCGAAACGCTGGGCGTTGAGCACAAAATCCGTGCGCACTTGGTTGAGGTTATTCAGGCGCGCAGCATGACGCTACCGCAGCGGCTGATATATCTGGGCGATGTGCTGGATCGCATGGATGTCGCCTTTGAGCATCGTGATCGCGCTATGCTCGACGGCATTCTGAGTGAGACTCCGACATTGCAAAATGCGGCTGCCCGCGAAGTGATTCCATCGTCTGACATGACAAACGTTGACGCCGAACATCTGCGGTTTGGCCTTAGCACCGTGCGACAAATGATATCTATCCTGGATTCGCGCAGTCAAAGCATTCGCGCCTGCGGCGAGGCGGCACTTAGCTATTTTGGTGACGGCGACGTCGAGCGCTATTACAGTGCACGAGCACATTTTGAATCATTGCTCCAAAACTGGGAAGTGTTTTATGAAAATATGCTGGTCAATCACATGTTTTTCTCGCAGTTCCCGTTCCAGGATCGCCCGGAGAGCATGCACAGCGAGTACGTGGCGCTCTGTGCGGTATACGCGATACTGCGCTTTCTCGGCGTAGGCTGCATGGCAGAGCGGCAGGACGTCACCGCGCTGATCGACGGCATGGCGGCCACCTTCCGCCTTATCGATCATACCGAGTTTGACCGATATGCCTCACATTTGCTGAGTCACCTCGGCTGCACGTCTCGCGAGCAGCTTTATGACCTGATCAGTCTGTAAAAGAATCCGCAAAACTACATCAAAAAACGGTTAGGATGTCACTGCACACAATGCAGTGCAGTCTTAACCGTATTTTTTATTGTCACCAATCATTATTAAGTGCAAAAAATGGCGAAGATTGATGAGCAAAAAAAATTATTCGTTTTTTTTTGAAAAAATTGTAACCTGTTGCGCTGCTTTCAGGGTTATATATAGTGAGGGTCATTTTGTATTCAGGACATAGCCGGGTTCTGATGTGATTTTTGAACTGATGAAGCATTTTTTTCAAAAAAATTGAATTTTATCATCTAAAGTGGTTGATTCCACATTCAATTTATGATATAATAGCGTACATCATCAATTCGAATTTCTTAATATGAGAGGACAGTTATGAATAACTCCGGCACCATCACGATCATCGTCGATAAAAAAGAGGTCGTGTTGAATATCAAATCAATTTTGTATGTCAAAATGCATCGTGACTCTGCTTCGTTCCACGTTTCACCCAATGAGGTCTACAGAACAAAAACACCACTGTTCAAGCTCGAGCCGCTGCTCGGTGAGGGCTTTCTTAAGGTGAATCGCGGATGCCTTGTTGCAGTTATCGCCATACACGAGATAACAGACAAGATATATCTCAGCAATGGCGAGACATTGTCGTATGCGGCGTATAACAAGGCGGAAATATTAAAGGAATTTCAGGCAAAGCAGCAAAAGATCATTAACAGCTTTTCTCACGCGGAAGGACTTGATTCTGAGCAAGCCTACAAAGACTATTACCGCGTATTCGACAACTTCCCGATCGCATTTGCGGATATCGAAATGATATTTGACAGTGAGTGCCGCGCGGTTGACTGGGTGTTCCGCTATGCGAACCCGGCCTTGGCCAAGCTTGAGAAGCTGCCACTTGATAAGCTGGTCGGTAATTCATTTCGTACTTTGTTCCCCAATATGGACACCAAGTGGCTTCGCACTTATGAGAGGGTCATCCTCTATGGTGAGACGCTGAAGATCATTGATTATAGCTCTGAGGTCGACACATATCTCGACATTATCTGCTTCCCAACCTTCAGTGGGCACTGCGGCTGTATCCTGTTCGATATTGCCGAGCTGCGCTCTTTCAGAAATGCAACGTCTACTGAAAAGGCGCTGGCTATCTTCTTTGATCGTTTACTTAGGGGAAACTGAGTTCAAGCACGGAGGGCTGACTGTATATTTGCCGAATTCATTACCTGCAAGGCATGTTGCCGCAGGTTCGAATCCGGCAATTATTTTTTACTGCTTAAGCTGAATTGTTATCATTTTTCGGAGCCGATTTGCTGCTTTGATGCGATCACGCGCCCGAACACCACTGCTGTGCATGCCACATATGGCGGTGCATGGTCATTTTGATGAAAATGAGGGAGACAACATGAGTATTAAGCGTTTATTTGTAGTTTCAGATGTGCACGGCCACTATACGCAGATGAAGCAGGCTCTCGATGCTGAGGGCTTTGACCCTAACAATGAGGATCATATTTTCATTTGCTGCGGCGATCTGTTTGACCGCGGCTGCGAAAACCGCCGGATATACGATTTTGTTCGTCGGCTGAAGCGCAAGGTGTTGATACGCGGCAATCATGACGTAAGGCTTGGCGAGATACTTGAACAGCGGATGATGAATGACTATGATATCTATAACGGTGTCGACATCACGCTGGTAGAGTTCTTTGGACGAGATGGACTTAGCTGTAGTGGGGAACTCATTATTCCCAGATATAACAAAATGTTTGGTAAGCTCAGCAGGCTGCTGAACAGCATGGTGGATTACTATGAGACGGATAAATATGTATTCGTCCATGGGTGGCTGCCGCTGGCGTCGACAAGGCGACCGGCGCGACTGCTGAGCAATTGGCGCGATGTCGGCCAGCAGGAATGGGCATCCGCACGCTATGGCGAATGGGTGCAGTATTATGGTGTCAACGATATATTGCCCGGCAAAACTATAGTTTGTGGTCATCGTCCAACACGACTTGCATATGCCTTTGATCCGTCTCGCGAGGTCGGCGACAGCTCGATTTTTTATGGTGACGGAGTTATTGCCATTGACGCCGGCACGGTTCGCAGTGGCAGAGTAAATGTGCTGGTGCTTGAGGATGAGCTTTGAGCTTGGGCGGCGAGACTGGGGTCTTAGTCTTGCATAAGATTTGAATACATAATTAAAATATCCCGGGATGGCATGTGCCAGTCCCGGGATATTGTGCTTTGGTGCACCAGCGAGCGGTGCTTTAGTCTTGCGGGGGATTATTGCTTTCAGCCTGAATGCCAGCATCAACGTCACAGGCTTGTGTATCGTTTTCTCGTTCTTCAAGTATGGCCGCGTAGCGTAGCAGCTGCTTTTTGGAACGGACGTTGAGTGTGCTGTAAATGTTGCGGTTGTGGTATTTTAGCGTGTTTTCGGTGATGCCGAGCAACTCGCGTATCTCAACGCCTGACTTACCGCTGAGGTAGAGGTCGAATATCTCGCGCTCTCGCGGCGTAAGCTTTTGAATGCTTTGTACAAAATGGTTGTATTCGGCCTCATCAATGTCGGTGCCGCCTCCCGGAACGGTGAGCCGCGCTATTTGCAGCTGCGCCTTATCCAGCTTTTCACTGACTGCATCCTGCTCCAGCCTCAGCTGCGACAGCTGCTGTTGTGCTGTGGTCATTTCCTGCTCAAGCGCTATGATCGTCGACTGACGGTTGCTGTCTTGCTCAGATAGAAAGTCGAAGAGGTCGTTTATCTCAGATAGCTCGCTGTGCAGCGCCTTATGGTCGGCACGCTTGATCTGATCAATGGCATGCAACACCGGCGAGAGATATCTTCGGCTGCAATATATGCAGAACACCACGGTCAGCAGCGCCAGAAGTACAATAATTACGGCGTTTTTCAGTCCGTTGACAAATGCTTCGTGCTCGTAGTCCTCGCGTGGGATCATGGCCACCGAGACAAAGCTGTCGCCGGTTAATGCGTTATTATATTGCCGCATGGCGCCAAGATATGTAGTCTTGCTGTCGCTCAGCTCACAGAGGCCGTCGGCCCAATCACTTACCGACAGAGCGCCAACCGGTAGATTGAAATATCCATCATCTGAACCGCAGGCGAGATATGTTGTGATATTGCCATCATCCTCATCGGTCACGGACATGAGCCCGGTGAAATGCTCGAGCGTGGTTGGCTGGCGGTGTGTACGTTTGAAATAGCTTTCCGAAATTTCAAAGCCGCAGACGCCGAGGCTGCGGCCGTTCTCGTCGCGTATTGGTAACAGTACAAGCGCGGCATGCTCGGATGTTCCCGGGAGCGTGAGTACCTCTGTGAAGTGGCAGTCCTCAAACAGCTGTGTATTGCGACCGCCTATCAGACTTGACCACATTGGCAGCTCATCGCAGTCGAGCTCCAGCCGCCACTGGCGATGCGGCATGATACCATGCTTTTTAGCTACGGCGCTGTTGCCACGATAGAGAATCATCTCGCGGCGATCGGTTTCATAGCCATTGACCTGAAGATAAATACCGCTTCGTGAGCTGTCCGCAGCACTGCTAACGGAGGTGTCGAGGACGATAAAAGCGCCGGAGCAGTCTGCTTGAAGTAAATATTGTCGCAACGGCTCGATCAGCTCGTCCTGAAGCGCGGTGAGCTGTGCCTCGTCAGAACGAAGCGCATCAAAATCTACGCTGTTACGCCTCAGTGACTGCGAGATGATGTCGGCAGCATCCTCGGAAAGGTAGGTGCTCAGCATGCTCAGCTCGTTGCGATGCGTGACGAGTTCCTTTTCAAGTGCCGCAGATTGCGTGCTCAATCGCTCAACCAGTTGTGCACGGGGCGTTTGAAACTGCCCGAACAGATAAAGCAGTGAGGACAGCAGCAGAAGCAGTGTCAACGACATGATGAGCATGTATATCACCAGTCGTGTGCGCATTTTCTGCTGCGGCCTCCTATACGTAAATGAAAGCATTGGATGCGTTCCCTCTGAAATTACTTAATTGCTGCAAGCAGCTTCCAAAGTTCGTCAGCAAGCGCCTCGAGCGATTCCCCGGCAGCTACTCGCCCGGGCAGTGTACCCTGAGACTGTCGGATGGAGTCATAGAGCTGATTGATCTTATCGTAATAGCCGACATAGGCGGGCTCGCGCAGCAATGTGTAATCGCTTTTGATAGTATTGAGGGCGCTGTAGAGTCTGCGATAGGATTCCTTATCAAATTCATATGAGTCAAGAGCTTCATAGGCGTCGGCAGTTACCGGCATGTAGCCCGTGTCGGCTACAAAATTGAGATTCCGTTCGCCCTCGACCAGCCAATGCGCGAAGATCGAGGCCGCCTCGGCCTTGGCTTCAGTGGTTTTGATGGCGCAGAGACCAACTCCGGCTTGTGTGTCCAGCTTTTTTGCTTCGGTTGCATATGGAAGCGGCAGAACGCGCAGATCCATAGGCTCGGAGGTGTTGTCGGGGTAGGTGACGATGTCGTTGTAGTACAGAATACCGGCTGAGGAACCGATGCCGGCAGGCGTTTCGCCGGTCATTATCTGAGTATTGGCATAGAGGTCGGCAACGACAATGTGCCCGCGTGCGATAGCCTCGGCGAATTTCAGATACGAGGCTCGCAGCGCCTCATTTGCAGTGTCATACCAGCCATCCTCATAAAAGTCGTTGATGTCCGCGCCATTAGATGCGGCGTATAGCTCGACGGCGCGCATCAGATAGTCAAGTGCGCAGAAGGGCTTGCCGTCGGAATAGTCATAGTAGCGGGCGGCGGCGTCAAAGAAGCCGTCCCAGGTTGAGAGTGACTGATATGTTACGCCGGTTGCGGCGGAAAAACGATCAAATTCGCCGCCGGTCATATAAAGGATGTGCGTTGATTTGGATACCGGCAGCACAACCAGCTTATCGTCAACTATGCCGTCAGCCACGAAATCGGGTAGGAAGTCGTCAATCTCAGCGGCAGTGAACAGATCATTCCAGTCAATCAACAAATCTGTGCCGACAGCGGCAGCATCGTTATTGTGGCAGAAAAACAGATCAGGCATTTCGAGTGAGCCCGGTGCATCGGACATTGCTTCATTCAGTCGCTCACCGATTTTAGCCGCTACGGTCACGAGCGATACATATCTAATTATGCCGCACTCACGTCAAACTGTGTAGTAGAATTCGCTTATTAGGCGGTTCATGGGCGAGTCAGTCTGCTCACCGTAGGTGTGCCATATAGTGAGTACGACAGGGTCGCTGGGGTCAAGAAGTGTGCTATCACCACAGCCGGCGAGGCAGGGAAGCAGTAGGGCGGCGATTATTAACATGGAAAGAAGCTTTTTCATTTAGAGTCCTCCGGGTTACCAGGATGTGCCACATCGGCACGTTTGAACGTCCCAAAACAGCAAAAAAAATGATTCTTCCCACCCTTTTTAGGTAAAAGGGTGGTGACAAGTCGCGAAAAAATAGTATAATATAAGATGTATACGGGCTCAAATCAGCTCGCATACTGCGACCTTATTCTTAATTATACCACACAGTGCTGAGAAAATCAATATTTTGCCGGCATGGGGGTATAATAATTTTTCCGAAGGAGCAGAACCATGAAGAAAAACTTTGTGAGATGTCTTAGTGCGTTGTTGAGCATTATTATGCTTTGCAGCGCGCTACCGCTGAGTGTGTTCGCTGAGACGACATTCGAGCCGACCCTTCCAGGCGATGTCGATCCGAACCACCCGACTACCACCACGACCATATCGGTCACGCTGGAGGAGGATATCACCTACGATGGTAAGCCGGCACCGGTCAATGTCAAGACCGGCGTATTGGCACTGCGGCATGGTGAGAAGACCACCGGACTGAGCGTGAATGCCATGCTGGCATCGGGTGCTTATCCGGAGAAGTATGAGTACCGCTATGTCTGGTTCTATGCGCCGGTCTACTCGGCTGACGAGGCGATGAAGTATTCATACGAAAACATGACGCCGCTTGGCGAGGATATGTACGGCGGCTGGTCCAAGATCGCCGGCGAGTTCTCTACGCTGAGCGACTATGCTGACTGGTTCCTGCAGAATGCGGAATCCAACGGGCATGTTGGCTATTCCCCCTACTTTCCAGACTTGACCTATGAGGACATATTGGGCGAATACTGGGAGAAATACATGGGTGGCGCCAATGCGCTGGCCATCGCCTGTCTGGTCATTCTGGTCGACGCTTCAACGCAGACTGCTGTTGCGTGTGCCGCCACTGGAAATGACAACAACGCTTGCGTGACGCTTGGCGGTGGTAACGAGGTCAAGATCACCCGCGTCGGAGACGAGTATGAGGGCGACTCTACCTATTTGCGCTACGGCTCCTTTGAGGACACCGTGCCGCTGGTCGCCACGACAAGCGGCCTGGAGGGGACGCTGACCTACCAGTGGTATCGCTATAACGATACCACCTCGCCCGCAACCACGACCCCCATCAATGGCGCGACCAGCGCGACGTTTGACGCGCCTGTACCGTATAAGAAGAATGGGGAGCTGCGGTATACCTGCGGCGTGACGGCTGGCGGGGAGACTTATTTCCCGGACAAAGCCTACACGATCACTCGCTCCGGTAGTGCCAACTATCAGGATCTGTCGGATACGGCTTATACGAGCGCTATGGAGAGTGGCGGCGTCGCCGTGTATATGGACTACAGCTTTATTCATTGGCTGATCCAAAGCAGTGACGATGCCTATATGAGCATTGAATACTACAGCGTCCCGAGCAAGGACAGCTATGCAAACGCTACGCTGCTCTGTCGACGTGAGCCGTTTAAGTGCGTCAAGGTGGATCCGACCGGTAACACCGGCTATTTGGACAGCTATACCTTCCCGCTGGAGCTGGGCGAGACGAAGTATATCTATGCCGTTATCTACTA
Source organism: uncultured Lachnospiraceae bacterium (assembly GCA_964463325.1). Taxonomy (GTDB): domain Bacteria; phylum Bacillota; class Clostridia; order Oscillospirales; family CAG-272; genus UMGS1002. Next base: position 25,635 of record CAYXBY010000005.1, read on the forward strand.
CCACGGTAACAGTGCCGATGGTGAAATCGATATGTACCACTCTGCCCGCACCAACATCTGCGCGAAGACTCGTGCGCGCACGCTGGAAATGAATTTTAGTGGCTTTTTGCGTCCGTATGGCGACTGGGCGTATCAGGGGGCACAAACCAGCGGCCTGACCCAGCGTGTTGGCTCGACAACCAGCTTTATCTATCCGTCGGTGCGTCCCAGCTCGTCGATGGACGATTTGGGTCTGAAGACGCTGGTGGATCGCTTCACGATCCGCGTTTACGCGACCGATACCGACGTCCGCGAGGGCGGAACTCTGCTGGCTGAGAAGTCCTATACTCATGAGGAACTTCAAAGCACGGATATTTGGCAGTTGGTCAACAATGATTTTAATGAAATCCAGCCGCCATCGGAGACGGCGGGGGTTTCCTATATCTATGGCGCTTGGGAGGCCGAGATCGACGGCGTGATCAGCAAGGGCGTGTCCAAGGATAGCTTCAAGGTCGTGACCGAGGGCACAGCCGAGGATATGTTTGTCTTTGAGAACGGCAAGATCCTGGCCTATAAGGGCGCCGAGGCCGACGTGATTATCCCGTCTACCATTGGCGGTGTCCGGGTAACCGAGATAACCGCTATGTCCATTCGCCCTGAGGGAGTAGGAACGCAATATTCCCATTGCGATGACATGTACCGCAAGGTTGTCATTCCCGAGGGTGTGACCACTATCGGCGAGGATGCCTTCCGTCAGCAGGAGAGCCTGGAAGAGGTCGTGCTCCCTTCGACGCTGACCTGGATCGGAGACTCTGCCTTTGCATGGTGCACAAGTCTCAAAAAGATCGATCTGAGCGGCATTACTGGCCATCTGTACATAAGGGGCTATGCGTTTTACAGCTGTAAATCGGTCACAGAGCTGATATTCCCAGAGTCCGAGTCGGCTATGGCTGAAATGTCGCAAGATATCTTGGGAGATCCGGGTCAGGGCTACCAATTTGTAGGACTGGCAAGGGCGATCACGATCAAAAATCTCAAGCAGGCTGATTACGGCACACATACCAACCATGATATGGATTGCTTCGAGTATGGTAATACAAGCTCCTCGCTCTTCCACGCAACGGGCACGGATGCGGTGTTTATTCCGTCTGAGGATGCCCAGTTCATGTACTATTACCATCCCGATAAGGATGCATACAGCATTGCCTACTTCATGAACCTCAAGCCTGAGCATTTTAGCATTGAGAATTATGAGGCAGTATTGAATCGCACAGGTGACGCACAGATCGTCATCAAGAATCTGCCTACGACCTTCAATGGCAAGCCTGTCATAGGTGTCGGTTCCCCCTACACTGGCATTGTTGTGAACTCAAGCATCTACTTCGTGGGTTACGAAAAGGCGACGCATTACCATGTGTGCAAGGTCGAGCTGAACGATGTGTATACATACATTGGGGAATACGCCTTCATGAATGTTGACCATGTCAAACTGCCCCATGCATTGAAGTCGGTCGGCCAATATGCCTTCTATCGTGATGATATGGATCGTGTAACGATCGATGGATTTGATAACGTGCCGTTCCTGTCCGAAATAGGCAACTGCGCGTTCCATGCCTACTTGGGCGACTCGCTCAAGAATCTTGTTTTTGAGCACGATGTACGGATCGGCGATTTTGCGTTCATGCAGCCGCTGTATGAATTGAAGAACGTCGATGATGGAGATATGTTCGGAAACTACATCGATCATCTGGAGACCCTGACCTTCCGCGGCAATGCGATCATTGGCGCCGGAGCTTTCAGTGAGCACTTGACGCTGAAGACGGTGGAATTTGGTGAGGGCAAAACGGTGTCTCTTGGACAGGATGCCTTCGACCGCTGCTTCAACATCGAAACGGTGAAGAACCTCGTCTATTCCGATATCATCAACGGCAGTCAGGTCGAACGTGAACGCGGCTTCTCGCATTTCCGCTGGACCAAGGCTTTCCCTGACGTAGTCGACACTGGAAACGCGATCCGCTATATCCGAGAGGGAAACTGGTGCATCAGCGGCGCCTCGGGCGACAAGAAGCAATATACGCACGACTTTTATACCGGCTATCTTGACAACGACATTGTACTGCCCGGTACGGTCGGAGCATACAGCGTGTACCGCATTAGCGGGGATGTCATGTTGTATCACAACGGCGACGGAAGGGACTGGAGTTGTGACGGCGTTGAATATAAGCTGACAATCGGAGAGGGCATCACAACGATGAGCAGAACTACGACGGTATACAACGGGGCGGCTCCGTATCGTAATTGCGTAGAGTTGATCCTGCCCTCCAGTATGACCGTGATTACCGAAAATCTTTTCATGGGATGTGCTATCCGGAAGCTGACACTGCCGAGCAAACTGACCCGCATTGAAGAAGGTGCCTTTAGCGGTTGCCCGATCGAGGGCGAGCTGGAGATACCGGCCACTGTGACCGAGATCGGCGCACACGCCTTCTCTATGTCGAAGATCACCACCTTGAAGCTACATGAAGGCCTTAAGACCATCGGCTACGGCAATTTTTATCAGGATCCGAGCCTGACGCGTATCATTTCCGTTGGCAAGAACGATCACGATGCTGACTTGCAGACCTTCCCGGATAGTTTGGTCTCTATCGGTGGGGGCTGCTTCAGCAGCATCAGCAGCTCTGTTGATGGCGGCCTTACCGGCACACTGGTGCTGCCGGCCGGTCTGCAGACTGTGGGAATTGATTCCTTCTGCTATCACAACAACCTCAAAAAGGTCATCGCATATTGCGGCGAGTTCCAAGGCTACTGCAATGGTGTAGCTGTACTGAACGATTATTATAGTGGTACCGGTTCCGGCCGGGGCGCTTTCCAATACTGCCTGAACCTGGAAGAGGTCGATCTGTCCCAAAGCATGGTCACATATCTGCCCGATGGGTTTTTGTTTGCGTGCCCGAAGCTCAAGACCCTGCAACTGCCGATCACGCTAAAAATCATCTCAAGCGATGCATTGGGCACATATGAGGCGGAAGAACGGATTGATGCCGGCATATTCATCCTTCCGGATGGTTTGCAGGTCTATCGAGCTTATACCTCCGGCAGCCTGACGCTTCCCGAGAGTGTAGTCACTGTCCATGAAACCATATTCAATACGCACAGTGTCATTACATTCCTGAATCGGGATAAGACCATACTGACCACCGGCAGCCGATCCAGTGGCGGGTACATAGGTGTCGCTCTGCCGACATCTATCCCCGATACCTGCCTTATCCGTTGCTATAAGGACAGCTTTATTTACAACTGGTGCGTTACCAACAGCATCAACTATGAGCTGATCGAGAACAACGTTGAGGCTACGCTGACGGCGGCCGTCAAGACAATGGACGGCACACCGCTGAGCGGCTTTGCCTCCATCCGCTGGGTGGATACCACCACCGGACGCGAGGTGTGGGTGAACAATATGTCCTACAATGTTCCCACCGAGCTGGCAGGGCACATATTTGAGTGTATCATCACGCTGACGGCTGCACAGCTGGACAACTATCAGTCCCAGCCCACAATTACATTTACATATGATACCTCGGTTGCAAACTATGAGACCAGCCGCTCAATAGCGCTGGGCACGCGCACGCGGGTCACCATTGTTGGCACCTTCCCGCAGTACAACATCCCCGGCTTCACAGCGCGGCTGGTCAACTCCACCTACGGTATTGACCGCGAGATCGTTGCCGGCGCTGACGGCCGCTTTGAGATGACAGGGATTTTGCGCGCGGATGATTATCACATACTGCTTGACGTCGTCAGCGATGGCGAGCGTATATATAAGCAGTGCGACATCAAGGTTTCGCTTTATGCGGCTGTAAACGCCGATGGCGTCCTGCCGCTGGGCGAGTTGGCCATGTCGTTGGTTGATCCTATGCTGTCGCTGCCCGTCTATAACGACAATCTCCAGGGTCTGTCAATGACGCTGGTCCGCCGTTCTGACGGCACCGAATTCCGCGCCTACTATGACAGCTATCGGCAGGCTATCAGTATAAGTGATTCCGAAAGACTGCTCAAGTGTGGTGACCAGGTCATCCTTCGCTGCGGCTTGAGTAGCTGGAGCAGACGGTATTTTGAAGATATCTCCTTTACATTGCCGGGCGAGTTTGCCGATGACTTTATCATGAGCATCGATATCAAGCAGCTGCCGTATTTGTCCTGCTCACAGCGTAACGTAAGTATGTTGATTTGGAATGCTGACGGAAGGCTGGTTGCATATGGGGTATCTGGTATCTGCCTGGTTCCCGGCACCTACACCGTGATAGGCATGGATTATCACTGGTTGAATCAGATCAATGAGATCGATATCGCGAGCCTCGAAAGCTTCCGTGCACTGGGTCTGCCGGCCGATGCACAGGCAGAGCAGAGCATTACGATCGCCTACGGCACCGACGCGACGTTCGACGCTGAGGTCAAGATGATGGGATATATCAATAATAGGAGCACTAACACACGCGTGTTTATATACGACGCCGCGGGCAAATATGTGGGTGTGGCAGGCTACACAGGAAAGTGCTCCCTGATGTCTGGCTATTACACGTTGATCGGTATCAGCAGTTCGGCACTTATTGATGTTCCCCAAACGCTCCAGGCCTTTGAGGCGTTGGGCTTTAGCACGGATTGCTTTGTTAAGAAGGAGCTCCGAGTTGAGCTGGGCGGCGAATATGTCTTCGAGGAGAAGGTCACGCCTGTCATCGGTGGCGTTCGTTTCCTTGTCACCATGGATATGAACCACATGGATGCGCTCGGCAGAGTGCCGGTTTGCATCAATTATAAAAAGGTTGCCAACAGTGCGCGGTTCCCACTGAGTTTTACGATAGTGTCGAATGGTACGAGCCTCGGTATCGTAAATCTGGGTGGCGACAAGTACGCGACCATTGACAGCTCCCTGGGACTTCAGAATATGGGCCTGACCATAGGCTCCGTCGGATATAGCACGATTGGAACGCTGACCTTTACCAGCGAGGCCGAGGAAGGCAATATCTGGTTCTACGTGCTGGCAAACGGCGGTACTTACAATATCGATGTCGGCTCGACAACGATCACAACATTGCATCCTCAGCAAAAGAAATTCTCCGTCACCGCTCCTGCAGAGGTGACAAATAACACAAACGGTGTGCTCTATCTGGACGCACAGTATTCGGGCAAACTCGTTAAGGCGGAGCTGTACGTGGATGACGAGCTTCAGAGCACGAATATCTTAAGAGGCACTGGTATGCCGCACGCGATCCGTTATACGATCAAGGCGTATGATGACGGATATAGTGAACATACTATACAGCTCGTATGCTATGACGACGAGACAGACGAGTTCCTGTGGAGCTCGGATATCTATACAGTGAAGCACACGAATAACCCGGTCGCTGAGCCTAAGCGCTTGAACATCGAATTGATTAATTACAACGAACACGCTGTTAAGAAGGAGTCGACGATCAATTTGCGTTCGGATAACACCAGCTACCCTCGGCTCACTATCATCGCAGTTTCCTCAAACTTTAGTAATGACGGCACTTGGAAGCGCGATGTTACTTTGAACTTCTCGCTCGAGGCAACCAACCCAACGGGGCTTAAGGATGTGTCCATTCGCCTCTGGTGCAATGAGTCCGCCCCCTACAGGCGCAATGTACCGATGGTGTACAATGAGATGACCGGTTGCTTTGAAGGCTCGGCCACCTGGAGCGGCGGCACATTCACCTCGCAAGACCTGCCTTACGGCCTGGATGTGCTTTATACGCAGAGACAGACGACTGTTACGGAGGAATATTCACTAACGGCGATGCTGGATAAGGTAACAAAGATGCACGAGGAGCGCAACACGTGGCAAAAGAAGGATGAGGAACGCCGCGAGTTGATGCAACCGGTCGATCTTGACCAGCTTGTGATGTCTATTAACAATTTCAACACGCAGGATCCCGAAAATGCCTTCGATGAAGAAGAAATGGAGATAGTGACATCGCTCATGTCAGCATGGAACGATTTGTGCGATGCGTACAAAGAATTAGATGCCGCTACGGAGGAATGGGCGGTCGGCTTCTCATCAACAGGCGATCCGTATGGTGATATCAACGATATCTTGGCCTTCTGTAACGGCACGACCGGCACGATGGCGTCTGTATCGCTGGAAGGCATCACGACGCAGCAGCTGCTGGATAACGGATTTGTGACGTATGAGTACTCCGACCGGACGATGTATGTGCACAAAAACGGCGTTGTGGCCGACACTGAGCTGAATGTGCTGATCTACAGCGACCCGGCTAACATTCCCGGGGACCTCTACGCAGAGCTGTTCAGTGCCCGGATGGCGAGAATGGGACTGAGTAGGGGCAGAGATCCAGAGGAAGAAATCCTTGAAGGAGTCGTAAACGGAGAGTTATCCCTCTTACGAAGCTATGCATTCGACGGTACCATTAAAATGATCACTTTTACTTCAGATTTTTTGGATTCCCTCTTCGATTTCGCAGACAAGCTCGAACCTGATTCTTTATCAGTGAAGCAGGCGACGGCCAAATTTGTCAAAGCGGAAGAAAATATGAAATATCGGGTGGCCGTGTACAAAGCAGAAAAGGTGATTAGCCATAATTTCAGCAAGAAGGTTGATGCAACGCAAACTGTTTTTTATAGTGAAAAGATTCTTGAATCTTATGACAATATTATGACCCAAGCTGAATACAACGAAATGAAAAAGGCGTCCAAGCCGGTGTTGGAAGCACGGGCAGAATTGAAGGTGGCGAAAGCAAATTTAGAAGAAGCACAGAGATTGTGGCAGTCTAGCACAGTGGCTCAGAATCGGGCAAGAATGCGGGCGATAAAGGCAAATATGTCCAAGTTTAAGAGCTTTATGCACGTCTCCACTGTCGCCAAGCACTTCTCGTCTATCGGAAAGGCATGGAGTCTTGCGTGCATGACATGCGATACGGTCATGGTTTTCTTGAAAGTACTCGATGCGGAAAACTCCATCAAAGAAAAATATGAATATCTAGAAAGCCTCGACTACTTTGACAAGCTTTACAGGGCTTACGAAGCCGGATGCCTGAAGGGGGTAAGTACATACGATCAATGGCGAGATTTTATCTTCGATGTCGATAAGGCAGCCAGCGAGGCCGCAAAGCTGATAAGAAATCTAGATTCCATGTATGATGAAAGATTGCAGGTAGACGTTGAAAGCGTCTTTATGTCCGCTTTTTCATATGTGTTAGCGCTTTTCCCTGGTCACGTTATTAAAGGTGTAAGTGTGGCGATAGACATCGCAAACCCTGTTCTCTCGGGAATTTGGGCAGCCTTTAAGGACGGCCAGATTGAGGATGCCACGGACGAATTTTGGGAACAAATAAACGTGATTCGAGATGCTTTGGCACGCATTGATCGCAAGTGCATGAATGGCGACGACCCGGACAAGGATCCCGATGGCAGTGATTCCGACGGCAGTGATTTCGATGGCAGATCTGGCCCCGAATATCCCAACTTATTGAGTCCCCTCCTTGACCCCGCAGGCTTCGTGTATGAGGCTGTCTACTCCAACCGTGTTGCAGGTCTGACGGCAAAGGTATTCTACAAGGGCGAGGATGGAGAGCCGGTATTCTGGGAGGAGGCAGCGCTTTACGGCGAGGTCAACCCGCAGATCACCGATGAGTATGGTCAGTTTGCTTGGATGACGACGCTGGGCGAATGGCTGGTCGTTATCTACGATGCGGACGGCAACCCGATTGCTGACAGCCGCAATGACCCCGCAGCCGTTGATGGTTGGCTGCCCGTCCCGCCACCGCAGATGAAGGTGTATATCGGCATCACCTCGGATATGGCGCCCACGGTTTCGGCGGCTGGCGCGTCGACTGGCAAGGTTCAGGTGACCTTTGATCAGTATATGGATATTGGCTACATTCTGAGCAACCCCACGCTGGTTTGCGTTACGCAGGATGGCGAGCGGGTTGAGGTCGACATCAGCTTCTCCGATCAGGAGGAGCGCCCGGCAGCCGACGGCGTCTTCTATGGCCGGGTCATGGTGCTGACACGCAAGGATGGTAAGGCATTCTCCGGTGACAACATTCGCGTGACAGTTGGCGGAGACGTCAAGAATTACGCCGGTACCGCCATGGGCACTGACTACGATAGCGGCGCTATGACGGCCACTCAGGTTGCCAAGACGCTTGAGCACTCTTATCCTAATCGTCTGGTCGTCAAGCAGGGCGTAACCGAGACTATCGCACTGCGCGTCATAGATGAAAATGGGCTGACCATGGCCGGCGTTACCGTTACGGCCAGTGCCAGTGTCGATGGTGTTCTCACGTTTGAGTCGCTCACAGGTGTCACTGACGCCAATGGTCGTGTCACCTTTAAGCTGACAGGCGTTGCAGCTGGTGACACAGTGCTCAGCTTCACCACTGACAGTGGTGTCAGCTGCGAGATGAATGCTCGTACTGTCACCGAGCCGGCAGAGAAGCCTCAAAAGCCAACCTCCAATATTGATGACTATATGATAGTGCCGGCGGGCACCGTGCTGACCTTCAGCTGCGCAACGCCGGATGCGGTGATCTACTACACCACCGACAATACCTGCCCCTGCTCAGATAGCTCCGAGCGCTACATCTACACCGGTGAGATTACGCTGACACAGAGCGGCTTCTACCGCGTCGCGGCCTATACCGAGGCCGGCGGTTACAGTGAGCGTCTTAACATTCACGTCATAGTGGTCAATTATGGCGATGTCAATGGTGATAATATCATCGATTCGCTTGATGTGGCGGCGTTGAGAAAGTATCTGGCGGGTGCTGACATTGAGCTGGCTCCTGGAGCCGACACCAACGGCGACGGCGTCGTTGATGCAACCGATCTCGCACGGCTGCGCCAGTATCTTACTGGCGCGTCGAGCGTGATGGCTCATGCGGTCGCTCAATAACGGGAAATTGCTGCGATAAGAAAGGATGGACACTTTATGAAACGATTCTTGGCATTGCTTGTGGCATGGATCATGATATTGCCAATGGCAGTCACTGTAAATGCAGAGACCGCCCCATCGCTTTCGCTCGAAAATGTGAGCGCGAGCCAGGGCGAGACGGTTGAGATGCAGCTTAGCATCAGCAATAATCCCGGGCTGATCATTCTGAATCTTCAGGTTTCGTATAACACCGAGGCGCTTGAGCTTACCTCGGTCACCAATGGAAGTATTTTGACCGGCGTATGCACTGTTGGCTTGTCGGCGGGCAAAATATTGCTTGAGGCAGTGAACGTCAATAGCGACGTCACCGCAGATGGCGTGCTGGCAACGCTGACTTTCACAGTCAAATCGACGGCCGCTGTCGGCAATTATTCCGTCAATGTTTCGACGCTGAGCGGAAGTAACGCGGCGCTTAACCGCGTTACTCCGAGCGCCGCTGAGGGAACGCTTACAGTCACAGTGCCGCATGAGCACGATTTTTCAAATGAATGGTCTAAAAGCGATACTGAGCACTGGCATGGCTGCTCCGGCTGTAGCGATAAAAAGGATAAGAATTTGCACGACTACGACAACGCTTGTGACACCGAATGTAATGTTTGCGGTTACACGCGCGTGACGACACACCAGCACTCTACCGATTGGTCAAAGAGCGAGACTGAGCACTGGCATGAGTGCGCTGAGTGTGGCGACAAAAAGGATAAGTCAATGCATACTCCCGGTCCTGCCGCGACTGAGACGACACCTCAGATTTGTACCATCTGCCAGTATGTGATACAGCCGGCATTGGGACATAGACATGTGACCTCCAAGGTTGGGAGCGTTGCCCCCGATTGTACACACGCAGGTAACATAGAGTATTACACCTGCTCGTGTGGAAAGTGGTTCAGAGATGCTGCGGCAACGTCGGAGATAATCAATCATTCCGATGTTACGCTGGCTGCGCTTGGGCATTTGTATTTCAAGGCCACCTGCACAGAGGACGCTGTTTGTACACGTCCTGGTTGCGGTGCAAAGGGGGCTGCGGCATCAGGACACAGCTTTGATGGCAAGTGGCATCAAAATGCTGCCGGACATTGGCACGAGTGCACTACCTGCGGCGCTAAGCAGAGTGACCCTATAGGGCATACTCCGGGCGCTGCTGCAACTGAGACTGCACCTCAGGTATGTACAGTCTGTGGTTATGAGATAGCTCCCGCGTTGGGGCACACGCATAGCTACGATCAAAAGATCATTGATGATAAGTATTTGAAGAGCGCGGCAACCTGTAGGTCAGCGGCAGTCTATTACTATTCCTGCACTTGTGGCAAGCAGGGAAGTGAGTTTTTCGAGCACGGCGATCCGACAGAGCACACCCCGAGCAGTGATTGGATGAGCGATGACAGTAGTCACTGGCATGCTTGTACAGTGTGCGGTGAAATGCTGAACAGCTCTAAGCATGAGCTTGAGTGGCGGATCGACCGCGAGCCAACGGCCGCGGATCCTGGTTTGAATCATGAGGAATGTATAATATGCGGCTTTAAGAACGCCACAGCCGAGATGCCAATGTTAGATCCTACAATAATTGACGGCAAGGATGGCCAGTGGACGCTTGGTAGCGAGGATGGATTGATATTCCGCTCAGATGCGGCGTTCGTGGATTTTGTTGCTGTGCTGGTCGATGGTCAAACTGTTGACAAAGCTAATTATACAGTGATAGAAGGCAGTATTGTCGTTACGCTGGACGCATCATTTATGGAGACGCTGACAGTCGGTAAGCACACCTTGACGATTCGTTCTGTTGGCGGTGACGCTACCACTGAGTTTGAGATCGCAGTGGGAGCGGAAGCCGGTTCCGACAATGCGGTTATCATTGTCGTAGCAGCTGTTGTAGTGACTGTTGGTGTCTGCGTTGGAGTCATACTGCTCATAGTTCGCAAAAAAAGAGCAGCTTGAGTTTGATGTCGGTGTAAATGGCGCCACATTCGTGCTCCGTAACAAATAAAAATCGCGGTTATTCCATGCCGGCTGGCGTGGGATAACCGCTTTTTGTTTGATATTGTTATTAGTCTCAAGCCGCAAGCAAATAATACGAATAATATCTGCTGCGTGCGATGGCTAAGCCGTTTGATGTGCACAGACTGCCCGGGACTGTTTTGGGATAGGGGGTTGGATTATAGTCACTGCGACTGGATATCTTACCACCGCCAGTGATGTTGCCAAATATCTCGCCCCAGCCGCCGTAATAGTTCAGATATTCCTGAAAATCATTGTAATGATTATAGGTGTAAAATACGTATTTTTCGTCCGGTTCTACAATGTTGTTCTTGTTTTTATCGTAACGCGCGTAGACTATTCTTGCGGCGCCGCGCGTAATGGTTTGCCCGTCGTTGTAGGTGCGCGAAATGTATGCCGGATCGCAGTCGGTGCCAGTGGTGCCGATGTCAATTTCATAATAATACAACTCGCCGCCGCAGCCGCGTATATTGGGCAGCACTGGCTGGTACGGATATTTCGAGGCATTTCCCTTAAACGATGAATGGTTTAACCTCAAATATTCGCCCCAGATGCTGTTTTCGGGTTCAACATTTTTGCCTGACACATAATTTGCAGGGACATCCGAGAAGGCATAGACGTATGCTGCCACCTCTTCAAGCGTAATATATCCGCCGCCACGGTATATGCGCATGACCTCGTTACCGAGCGAGTCAACGACGATATAAGTATCTTCGTCAACATAGCGCGCCTCGCTGTTGCGTATCAATGTGCCATTACTGCGCGACTGATAGGCCGCAACTGTGGGTGCCTGATCCGGCACGGTAATGGAACCGGACATGAGCCCATATTTTGAACGTTCAAGCGCATCGTCGAGGCTTGCTGCGGGCGCATAATCAGCGTAAAACGCCGCCCTTTCAACATCGTCGAACTCATGCGATGGTTCAACGACCTCAATGAGAACGGTGTCATTTAGGCTATGCCACGAAACTGTGACAGCCACGGTGCCGGGCTCAGCGGCTGTGATGTTGCCGTCATTATCGATGCTGACGGACGCATTTGAGGCCGACCAGGTCACCTCGGTCAGATATTCATCTGGGATGTCGAGCTGCAACGACATGACGCTGCCGACCTCCAGCGTGATACGGTCACCGTTGGTTATTTCAAGCTGTGTTATGCCTCCGCCATCCTCCGTTCTGCAGGCGGCGAGCACTGACATGATGGCGAGCAGGAGTATACTCAGCCACAGCCTTGATTTTGCATGCTTCATATTATCAGAATCGTCTTGTGCGGCTTTGCAGCAGCTCAAAGGCAGCAGAATCGGTGTATTCGGCGGACAGCGGCGTGATGGAGATGTAGCCGTTTGATATCGCATTGACGTCGGTCGAGATGTCGTCGGTGTGGATGTCGACCAGTTCGCCGGTCTGAAGATACATGTTATCGCCCTGTGCGGCATAATCGTCGGTAAAGAACTTGCTGCCCTGGCGGGTGATAGCAATGCCGCGCGGCGGGGTGCCGGGGACATTGACATTGAGAATGTTGGCGTGTTTAAGCAGCTGCTCTGCGGTTATGTAGTCATATATCATGTCGAGCGCCCGAACCGCAGCGTCTGTCGTGGTAAAATCACTTGAAAAGGCGATGGCCTTGATGCCTATGCGCCCGGCCTCAAATATTGCGCCGACGGTACCGGAATGCGCAATGTCGCAGCCGAGATTATAGCCTAGATTAATGCCAGACAGTACCAGATCATAGCTGCCCTTGAGCCACCGGGCAGCGAAGCGCACGCAATCGACGGGCGTTGAGTCGAGAGACCACGCCTCGCAGTCGATTGGAAGCTTGACCGGCACAGCCTCAACGGCATTACAAAAATCTATAGCCTGACTTTTTCCGCTTTGCTCGACTTTAGGCGCCACGACAGTGACGTCCCCCAATTTTCTTGCCCACTCGACCAGTTTGAGCAGGGCAGGGGAGTTGATCCCATCATCATTGGTGATTAATATTTTCATAGCCATCCATCATTGCTTTCCTTATAGTCGCGGAGCGCAGCGTCAGCCTCGGCTAACAGCTGCTTCATTTCACGAGTGCTGTAGACAGTTGCGCCTGCGGCCGCTTCGTGGCCACCGCCATGGTAGCGCTCGGCCAGCTTGTTTATGGTCATGTATCTTGAACGCAGACGAACACGTATGGAGCCGTCGTCATACTTGATGAACGCTATCCATATCAGGCTGCCCTTAATGGAATCCATATATGACACCGTTGCGGCAGCATCCTCAAGTGACATGCCGAAGCGCTCGCGCATGGCGCGGTCAATATAGAGGTAAGCCACGCCGTTCTCGGTCTTCTTTATGCGATTGAGGATGTATGATTTGAAGCGTATGGCGTCAAAATCGTCAAGATAAAGGTTGGAATATATGTTTTCGGTGTCTATTCCGACATCAAGCAGCATGCCGGCCAGGCGAAGCGTATCCCCGCTGACCGAGCGGAAGCGGAAACGCCCGGAATCCGTCACCATGCCGGTGTAGATGTAGTATGCCGCCCGGCTGTTTATCTTGAGTTCATCGCTGAAGGCGTGATAAAAGGCAGCGATCATCTCACAGCAAGAGGAGCGCTCGTCCTCTACCCAGGCAATGTCGCCGTAGGGCTCGATATTGACATGATGATCCAGCTTGATCAGCTCGGCGCACAGCTCATATTTGGGGTTTGAGATGCGCTTGAGCGTCGCAGTGTCGACAACTATTCCGAGCGTTGAACGATAGACCTCGTCCTCCTGCGGCTCATCCTCGCCGCCCAAAAAGCTGACATGTTCGGACTGATCGTTGTTCAAGAGAAGTATCTTTTTCTCAGGGAAGCTCAGTCTCAGTATCTCACGCAGTCCCTTCGACGAGCCGACAGCGTCACCGTCCGGACGCGCGTGACGAAAAATGATGATAGTGTCATATTGCTTGATCTTATCAAGTATTGCTGTCATTTCCGGTTTCATTGCTGAGCCTCCATAAGTGCATCGAGATCGGCGAGCATGCGCATTGCCTCGTCGTGATCATGCAGCGTTGCGCCACAGGCCTTGGCGTGGCCTCCGCCGCCGTATTTTTTGGCTATCGAGTACACCTCATAGCAGGATGACCGCAACTCGGCCAGCACGCCCTCGTACGCTTCGGTAAAGTTGACCCATGCGTCAATGCCGCGGATATCCGACATTACGTTGACCATCGCGCGGGAGAGCATGTGTGCGTCTGCGCCGTACTGCCGCACCTCATCTGCGGTGGTGTAGATATATGCCACGTGCCCGCCAGGCGTTGTTTGCATTTTCAGTACAAAGCCGGCGCGAAGCTTGATAAAGTCGTAGCTGTCAGCATACAGGTTGCGATATAGCTCGGAGGTGTTTACGCTCTGCTGCATGAGTATTGCGGCCAGGCGGAACGTCTTGGAGCTGACTGAGTCATAGCGGAAACGCCCGGAATCGGTCACCATGCCGGTGTAAAGCGCAGTCGCCGAGCTGGAGCTGAGTTGCCAGCCGGCCTCGGCTATCATTTCGGTCACCAGGCCGCAGCAGCTTTCGTATGTGTTGTCTATGATCTCGTCATCGGCGAAGCTTTCGCAGAAGATGTGGTGGTCGATTCTTGCCACTCTGTCGGCCAGCGTGTATCTTTCGTCGCTGACCATGGCGCGCGACGGAGTGTCGAGAATTATCGCCAGTGCGCCGAGATAGGTGTCGTTTGGAATATCGTCCATGACAGAGCCTGTCATGAAGGAGTAGCGCCCGGCACCATCGCCGACAACGTATATCTGCTTGTCCGGAAAGTTGTCGCGCAGCGCCGCCGACAGCCCTATCTGCGCCCCAAGTGCGTCGCCGTCGGGGCTCTTGTGGCGGTGTAGGATGATCGTCCGGTATTGTTGGATGTCCTTTATTATAGCTTCAAACATTGCAATTCACCTTTCAATGGATGGGAATGGTCAGTTGTCAAAATAACCCTTGTATTTGACCCGGAGCGGGCTGCTTGGAAAGAGATATTCATGCAGCTCGATAAAGTAATCGTCTGTCATGCTGGCTATATAATCGACGACTATCTGATGCGGGTCGGAGCGTTCATATGGAGTGCTGCGCTCATAGTGCGCCGAGTTTACATAATCTATGTGGTGAGTGAACACCGGCGAATATGTGTGCCCCTCACGCAGATCCTCCAGCAACTGGTCATATATCTCAGCCATCATGGGACGGATGGTCCGATCAAGACGTGCGAAGGCGGCAGCGCGGTTGTATATCTTTTGATAATTGTCTCGCTTGGACTTTTGAAGCGCCTTGAAATGGCGGCTGTCCAGCATGATATACGACTTACCGTAGCTGTTTTCGATGACATTCACCACAAGGTTGTTGATTATTTCCGCGTTGATGGAGCCGATATCCTCGTTGACGAACATGCTCTCATCGGCTATTTTGGCACGCTCGGCATCCTGACGATCCTTGCCAAGGTAGGCGATGATGTCCGCCAGGCGGACGACTGCGGCCTCAAGCGTGGCGGGTGTGAGCTTGTTAAAATAATCTGCATCCTGGGCGCAGCGCTCGAGCATCTGATCAAATTCCTCAAAGCTTGAGAGCGGGACTGGCTCATATTTTTCACATTCGATCTCGCCGTTGTGGCTTGCGATGCCGTTCAGCGTTTGCAGGCTGATATTATACGGATATATCGCGTCGAGCACGCGAACGGACTGCAGGCTGTGAATGAAGAACCGTCCTGTGTGTGCGTGGTGTATCTCGTTGAGATAGGCCTCACCTGTGTGTGCGAATGGCGGGTGGCCAATGTCATGCCCGAGTGAAATTGCCTCGATCAGGTCAAGATTCAGGTGCAGTGCAGCGCCGATAGTGCGCGAAATGCGCGAGACCAGCTGGACATGCAGACTGCGACGTGTGATATCGTCATTTTTATATAATGAAAAGACCTGAGTCTTGTCGGTATATCGGTTATAATAGGGGCAGTGCATTATTTTGTCGATGTCATGCACAAAGGTGGGGCGCCAGACGCTGGGTTTGTCGCGCGCCTCATTGCGGCGACGTATGACATTGGCGTCGTCGAAGCCCAGGTGCGCATATTCGCCTGTCCTTTTGGCAAGTGCGATCTGATCTGATATCGTTTTAGATAGTGTTTCAAATTTCGGCATATGTCAGCCTCCTTTTTATGGCGTAGCCGGGAGCCTTGCGGGTGATAATCCGAAAAGCATACCACATACATTATATCATGATTGGCCCTCTTTTTCAATAGCTCATCGATAAATAATTTTGGCGCTGAGGTGGGCGGCGGGCGGTGTAATCAGCGGACATCGCTACATTAGTCAATATTTTGCATAAAAATATATAAACCCACTGGACAAGAAGATAAATTTGCTGTATAATTTATATAGTAGCATCCCCATGCCGGAACAGACAAGGGGATAAATAAATGGAGGAAGTCAGCCCCGACCGGCCGGGAGCTTACACAGGAGCTTATGAAGATCAAAAGAATTATTGAGCTTTTAGACGCAGAGGTGCTCTGCGGCGCTGACGGCCTTGAGCGTGAGGTCTGCTCGGCCTGCGGTAGCGACATGATGAGCGATGTGCTGGCCTATGTCAAGGAGCAGGCGGTCCTGCTTACGGGACTAGTCAATCTTCAGGTCGTGCGCACCGCTGAGATGATGGACATGAAGTGCATAGTGTTTGTTCGCGGCAAGACCCCTCCCACCGAGGTCGTTGAGCTGGCAGACGAGGCCGGAATAGTTCTTTTGCGGACTGAGGAACGTATGTACATAGCCTGCGGCCGCCTGTATGAGAACGGATTGCGCGGAGGCAGCGTTAAGGGATGAGCGAGCCTATCAGATTTCGCTTCAATATTGACGGAGAGGATTTCACCTCGGCGGGAAAAGCATCTGTGCAGGTCAAAAAGCTGCTGCGGCAGCTGGATTTTGACGCGGAGACTATACGCCGCGTCTCTGTTGCGATGTATGAGGGAGAGATCAATATGGTGATACATGCCGACGGCGGTGAGGCCGATGTGCTGGTGTGGGATGATCACGTTCAGGTGATATTGGCCGACAAGGGGCCGGGTATACCTGACGTCGAGCTCGCCATGAAGGAGGGTTATTCCACGGCTAAGGACAATATCCGCGCGTTGGGCTTTGGCGCCGGCATGGGGCTGCCGAATATGAAAAGATATTCGGATGAGATGCACATTGACACTGTTGTTGGGCAGGGAACCACTGTTACGATGAGCTTTTTTGTGGCTGGTGCTTGATTCCGGTCGCTGACAGTAGTTTGACTCAGCAAAGAAAGGAATTATTACGACATGAACGGAGTTAAACATTCGGTAACGCTTCACCCGGAGTTGTGCAAGGGCTGCACACACTGTATAAAGCGCTGTCCGACTGAGGCTATTCGCGTTCGTAATGGCAGAGCTGTCATAAAAAACGAGCGCTGCATAGATTGCGGAGAATGTATAAGAGTATGCCCATACCAGGCTAAGCGGGCAATATACGATAAGCTGGAAAAATTCAAGGATTATAAATACAAAATAGCGCTTCCGGCGCCGGCGCTGTACGGTCAGTTCGATAAGCTGGATGATATCGATTATATTATCAGCGGGCTGTATCACTGCGGCTTTGATGAGGTTGCAGAGGTGGCATGTGCCGCAGAGCTTGTATCCGAGATGACACGGGAATACATGCGTCGGCCGGATATACAGAAGCCGGTTATAAGCTCGGCTTGTCCGGCTATAGTTCGGTTGATCAGTGTACGCTTTCCCAGTCTTATTAACAATGTACTGCCAATATTGCCGCCGGTGGAGCTGGCGGCGCGAATGGCGCGACGCCGCGCGCTGCAAAAGCATCCCGAGCTGCGCGACGAGGACATTTGCGTGCTGTTTATTTCACCGTGCCCGGCCAAGGTGTCGTACGCTAAGAATCCTATCGGCACGGATAAGAGCGCTATCGATGGCGTCCTGGCCATAAACGAGATATATTTTGTACTTATGGGCGAGATGAACAAGATCGTCAACCCGACGACCGCCTCGCAGTCGGGCATTATCGGCATCAGTTGGGCGGCGAGCGGTGGCGAATCGTCTGCGCTGATGAATGACAGATACCTCGCGGCGGACGGCATAGAAAACGTTATACATGTGCTGGACGAGATAGAAAAGGAAAACATTCGAGGCCTGGATTTTGTTGAGCTCAATTGCTGCCCAGGCGGCTGCGTGGGTGGGGCGCTGACTGTTGAAAACGCTTATATTGCAAAGGCACGCCTGCAAAGCCTGCGGAGATATCTGCCGGTCTCGCTCAACCATATACCGGATGAGGCACGTCAAAATCTACCGCCGCACGTTATGTGGGATTCCGAGGTCAGCTATTCACCGGTCATGCGCTTAGCGGCTGACCGAGGCTCGGCAATGCGCAAGATGGCCATGATCCAGCAGATACATGAGACGCTGTGCGATCTCGATTGCGGCTCCTGCGGGGCACCAACCTGCCGTGCGTTGGCAGAGGACATAGTAAATGGTGATGCCACCCCGGATGATTGCATAATCAATCTAAAATACAAGCTGAACAAAATTCTCGGAGATACACATGACGTGGCGATGGGGGAGCGAGACGATACTCCCGATGTCACAGAAGGGACGGACGTATGAATATATCACAACTTGCTGAGCGACTGGGCCTTGAAGTGCTGGCAATGCCGCAGCCTGATGCACAGGTGAGCGGCGGATATGTTGGAGATCTGCTGAGCTGGGTCATGGGACGAGCTGAGGCGGATCAAGTATGGATAACGATAATGACAAACATCAACATTCTTGCAGTGGCTTCGCTTTCAGGGGTCAGCGCTGTTGTGGTGGCAGAGGGCTCTGAGATAGATTCAGAGGTCGTTTCCAAGGCCACAGAGCAGGGAATTAACCTGCTCCGAACGCCGTGCTCGGCCTTTGCTGCTGCTGTAGCCGTTGGGCGGGAGCTGGGGCTGTAATGTCAGGGCTGCCTTACGACCTACATATGCACTCATGTCTTTCGCCCTGCGGAGATATCGATATGACGCCGGCAAACATTGCAGGCATGGCGAGCCTCAACGGCTTGCGTGTCGCCGCACTTACGGATCACAACAGCTGCCTGAATTGTCCGGCTTTTTTCGCAGCTTGCCGATTTTACGGCGTGGTTCCGATTGCGGGCATGGAGCTGACAACGGCGGAGGAGATACATGTGGTGTGTCTGTTTGAAACGCTTGAAGCAGCGCTTGAGTTTGATCGTTTTGTGGCCGACTGCCGCATGAAGGTGCCCAACCGCGCCGAAATATTTGGAGAGCAGCTGGTTATGGACGAGGATGATCGCACAGTCGGGCAGGTTGATGAGCTGCTGATACTGGCCACATCACTTGATCTGTCGGCCGCGGTGCACACGGTGCGTCGATTTGGCGGCGTTGCGCTTCCTGCGCACATTGATAAGCAGTCAAATAGCCTGATCGGTGTGCTCGGCACTATTCCCGAGGATCCTATCTTCACAGCTTTTGAAATGCGTGACGTGACGCGTATGGAGGAATTTCGCGGCCGATACCCCGCACTTGTTGGACGGCCCATATTGATAGATTCGGATGCACATGCACTTGAGCAAATGACGTTGACGCCGCCGCGACTGCATGGCTTTGATGACATTGCCGATGAAACGCAGCTCAGACGATCGATTTTGGCTTATTTGGGTGCCAAGTGTTAAAAATCAGAGAAAAAATAGTGGAAAAAACGCGAAATTATCAAAAAAGCTATAGACAAAATCGGCATAATGTTATATAATTAATTGATATGCTGCGGAATGCTGCGCAGTATGTCGCTGCGGCGACGCAACGGTTGTTTTGTGGCGTCCGCAGCCCGGATATTGAAATAAAATTAATATAACGGAGGAAAATCCAAACATGAAAAAGAAGCTGACCACCGTCGAGTTTCATGGCACTAAGGAGCAGGAGCAAAAGCTCGTCGCTCTTATTGCCGACTACAAGGACGTACAGGGGTCTATGATGCCCATCCTTCAGGAGGCGCAGGAAATCTACGGTTATCTCCCGCTGGAGGTTCAGCAGATAATCGCAAGAGAGACCGGCCGACCGATCGAAGAGATCTATGGTATCGCTACCTTCTACTCACAGTTCAAGCTTAACCCCAACGGCCAGTATGCTATCGCTGTGTGCCTCGGAACCGCTTGCTACGTCAAAGGCTCCGGCCAGATCATCGAGGCTATCTCCAAGGAGCTGGATCTGCCGGTTGGCAGCACCTCTAAGGACGGCAAGTACTCGCTTGAGGCTACCCGCTGCATCGGTGCATGCGGTCTGGCTCCCGTTCTCACCATTAATGGTGATGTTTACGGCCGCCTGACAGCGGACGATGTGCCCGAGATCCTGGCAAAATATAAGGACTAAGCTATGAAGGAGCTGTCGCTGAATATCCTTGATATAGCGCAAAACTCCATATCCGCCGGTGCGCGGCATATATCGATCATTCTGTCTGAGGACGCCGCTCATGTGCTGACGTTGTCGATAATCGACGACGGCTGCGGCATGAGCCGTGAGACGCTGGAGCGTGTCACCAATCCGTTTTACACCACTCGCACGACTCGCCGCGTAGGCATGGGTATTCCACTGCTGAAGCTGGCTGCAGAGCAGGCTGGTGGCGGGCTTTCAATAGCCTCGGTGACTGCGCAGCAGGATCCGATTGCTCATGGGACGACAGTTACAGCTGTCTTCCACACGGATAACATCGATTTTACGCCACTTGGCGATATAGTGTCAAGCATTTGCGTCATGATTCAGGGACACCCCGAAATAGATTACATCTTCCGGCACACTGCGCCGGGTATTCATGTTGAGCTGGACACAGCTCAGCTGCGCGAGATTCTTGGTGAGGAGGTATCACTTGCTGAGCCGGAGGTAATAGCCTGGCTTGGGGAATTCCTGCGCGAACAATATCAAACGAATAATAATACGGAGGTTATATAGCTATGAAATCAATAGCAGAGCTCGCGGCAATCAGAGAAAAAATGAAGGACAAGGTGTCCATTCGTGAGGGCTCGGGGCAGATCCGTGTCGTAGTCGGTATGGCTACCTGCGGTATTGCTGCCGGCGCACGTCCTGTGCTTTCCGCCTTTGTGGAAAAGGTGAGTGAGGCGGGACTTACCGATAAAGTGACAGTATCCCAGACAGGCTGTATTGGTATTTGCCAGTATGAGCCGGTCGTCGAGATATTCGAGGACGGCAAGGACAAGGTCACATATGTCAAGATGACAGCTGACAAGGTCGCCGAGGTGGTAGAAAAGCACCTCAAGGGTGGCCAGGTCGTTGAGCAGTACACCATTGGCAAGTAATCGAATATTCAAGGAGGATATACAATAAATGATACGCTCACATGTTCTTATCTGCGGAGGTACCGGCTGCACCTCTTCCGGCAGTACCGCACTTAGAGAAGCGCTTGAAAAAGAGCTGAAGGTCAAAGGCCTTGAAGAAGAGATCAAGATCGTAACTACCGGCTGCTTCGGCCTTTGCGCACTCGGCCCGGTCATGATCGTTTACCCGGACGGCACCTTCTACAGCATGGTAACGCCCGAGGATATTCCCGAGATAGTTGAAGAGCATTTGCTCAAGGGTCGCCCTGTGGCACGCCTTGAGTACCATGAGAAGAGCGGCGACCACCATGTCGTGACCTCGCTCTCCGAGACTCAGTTCTATAAGAAGCAGCACCGCGTCGCACTGCGCAACTGCGGTGTTATCAACCCCGAGGACATCAACGAGTACATAGCAGTCGACGGCTACGCCGCACTGGCCAAGGTGCTGACCGAGATGACTCCCGACGAGGTCATCCAGACCATACTGGATTCCGGACTCCGCGGACGTGGCGGAGCCGGCTTCCCGACAGGTCTTAAGTGGAAATTTGCTTCCGGCAACCGCGGCAACGTCAAAAAGTATGTCTGCTGCAACGCTGACGAAGGTGACCCTGGTGCCTTCATGGATCGCTCCGTGCTCGAGGGCGACCCCCATGCAGTGCTCGAGGCAATGGCTATCGCCGGCTACGCCATCGGCGCCGACGAGGGCTTTATATACGTTCGCGCTGAGTATCCTATCGCTATTCATCGCCTGAACATAGCCATCAAGCAGGCAAGAGAATACGGCCTGCTGGGCAAGAACATTTTCGGAACTGATTTCAGCTTCGATATCAACCTCCGCTTCGGCGCAGGCGCATTCGTCTGCGGCGAGGAGACTGCCCTGATGGTTTCCATCGAGGGTAACCGTGGTGAGCCGCGTCCCCGTCCTCCGTTCCCGGCGGTCAAGGGTCTGTGGCAATGTCCCACCATC